>JBCJUC010000004.1:0-82165 GCA_039744075.1 Solirubrobacteraceae bacterium | reverse complement strand
GTCCGTCCGGGGCGGGGCATTACGTGAAGATGGTCCACAACGGCATCGAGTACGGGCTGATGGCCGCTTACGCCGAAGGGCTCAACATCCTCAAGCACGCCAACGTCGGCAGCGCCGCGCAGGAGGTTGACGCCGAAACAACGCCGCTGCGCAACCCGGAGAATTATTCCTACGACCTTGACCTGCCGGATATCGCCGAGGTTTGGCGCCGCGGCACGGTTATTCGCAGCTGGCTGCTTGACCTGATTGCCGACGCGCTGGCTGCAGATCATGAGCTCAGCGGCTTTGCCGGCCGGGTCTCGGACTCCGGCGAAGGTCGTTGGACGGCGCTTGCAGCGATCGACACCGGCACGCCGGCGCCGGTCTTGACGGCGGCGCTCTATGAGCGCTTTACAAGTCGCGGCGAAGCCGACTACGCCGACCGCTTGCTCTCTGCGATGCGCAACGAGTTCGGCGGTCACGACGAGAAGCCGGCGGGGAGCAAGTAATGGCGAAGCCGAAGCGGGGCGACGCGCTTGTTGTCTTCGGCGCCACCGGCGACCTTGCCTATAAGCAGATTTTCCCTGCCTTGCAGCGGATGGTTATTGACGGCGAGCTTGACGTGCCGGTGGTCGGCGTGGCGCGTGAAGGTAGCCACGTTGACGCGCTGCGGGCGCGTGCGAAGGAGAGCCTCGAGGCCAGCGGCGATGGCCTTAACAAAGCGGCTTTCAAGAAGCTCAGCTCGTTGTTGCGCTATGCCGGCGGCGATTACGCCGACCCGAACACCTTCGTCGAGCTGAAGCAGCAGCTGAAAGGTTGCAAGCGGCCGGTTCACTATCTGGCGATCCCGCCGGCGCTATTTGGTCCGGTCGTCGGTCATCTCGGAGATTCCGGCTTGGCTGAGCAGGGCCGCGTTGTCGTCGAGAAGCCATTCGGCCGCGACCTTGCCTCGTCGCAGAAGCTGAACGACGACCTGCATGCGGTCTTCCCTGAGGATCGGATCTTCCGGATCGATCATTTCCTCGGCAAGACGCCGGTTGAGAACATCCTCTTCTTCCGCTTTGCCAACGGCTTTCTTGAGCCGGTCTGGAACCGCGACCATGTCCGCCAGATCCAGGTCACGATGGCCGAGGACTTTGGCGTTCAGACGCGTGGCGGTTTCTACGATGCCGTCGGCGCGATCCGCGACGTGATCGAAAACCACCTCTTTCAGGTGCTGACACTGGTTGCGATGGACCCCTTCACCGGTCATGGCGACGCCGCCGTGCGCGACGAGAAGGCTCGCTTCCTGCGTGGCGTTCGGACGCTCAAGCCGGCTGATGTAGTGCGTGGTCAATACACCGGCTATCGCAAGACGAAGGGTGTCAACCCGAAGTCAACGGTTGAGACCTACGCCGCGATGCGCCTTCACGTAGACAGCTGGCGCTGGGCCGATGTGCCGATCCTAATCCGCGCCGGCAAGGAGCTGCCGGTAACGGCGACCGAGATCGTTGTTGAACTGAAAAAGCCGCCGGAGAAGCTGTTCGCGAAGCAGCACCCGATCGGCAACCGGATGCGCTTCCAGCTCAACCCGCAGGTTGTCATCTCGCTTGAGATGCAGTCACGCAAGCCGACCGTTGACAGCTTTGAGGTCGAGGACATCGAGCTGTCGGCAATCCGTCAGGAAGTCCATACGATCCCGCCCTACGAACGGCTTCTGTCAGCCGCCCTTCAGGGTGAGCACGACCTCTTCGCGACGCTCGGCACGATCGAAGAGGCTTGGCGGATCGTCGATCCAATCCTCGACGATGCAACACCGGTGCACCAGTACAAGCCGGGCTCGTGGGGGCCGGACGAGGCCGACCGCCTGACGCTGGCCGGCGGCTGGATCCCACCGCGCGTACGCGGCGTTAACGTCAAGTAATCCAACCAGCAGCAACCAAGGAGCGACAAGCGATGAAAGCTACAAAGGCCCTCCACGATGCTGGCCAGAGCCTCTGGCTCGACAACATCACACGGACAATCCTCGACGACGGCACGCTGGCCGGCTACATCGCCGAGCTCAGCGTTACCGGCCTGACCTCAAACCCGACGATCTTTGAGAAGGCGATTACCGGCGGCGATAGCTACGACGAGCAGGTGCACAGCTTCCAAGGCAGCGATACCAGCGATGAGCAGGTCTTCTTCGCCGCTGCGATCGCCGATCTGCAGCGCGCCGCCGACCTCTTTGCCGAGATTCACCAACTGACCGACAATCTTGACGGCTTTGTCTCGCTCGAAGTTTCACCAGAGCTGGCCTACGACACCGACGCGACGATCGCCCAGGCAAAGGAGCTGCACGCCAGCGTTGATCGGCCGAACGTCTTCATCAAGATTCCCGGCACGCTGGAAGGGCTGCCCGCAATCACCGCCGCGATTCACGCCGGCATTCCGGTCAACGTGACGCTGCTTTTCAGCAGCGAGCAGGCGCTGGCCGCTGGCGACGCTTATTACAAGGGGCTTGAGCTGCGTGTCGCCGACGGCCTGTCGCCGAACATCCAGTCGGTCACCTCGCTCTTCATGAGCCGCTGGGATGTCGCTGTCGCCGATCAGGTGCCTGGCAACCTGAAGGACAAGCTGGCGCTGGCGATTGGCGGCCGCGCCTACCGCGACTACCGCGACCTGCTTTCGTCGGAGCGCGTGCAGCGTCTAATGAACGCCGGCGCACGGCCGCAGCGGCTGCTCTGGGCGAGCACTGGAACGAAGGACCCAGACGCCTCCGACGTGCTCTACATCGCCGGCCTCGCCGCTCCGTACACCGTCAACACGATGCCCGAAGCGACGCTGCACCACTACGCCGAACACGGCCCGACCCCGGTCGTTGTGATGGACCCAGACGGCGGCGACTGTGAGGCAGTGCTGAGCGAGTTTGAGGCGGCTGGCGTGGACCTTGACGAGCTGGCAGCGAAGCTGCAGAGCGACGGCGCCAAATCGTTTGTCGCATCATGGACGACGCTGATCGCGGCGATTGCCAGCAAGCGGTCGACGCTCGCGGACGCCTGAGCCGATGGAGATCAAGCAGACACGGCTCGATCAGCTGCCTTCGTGGGGCGCGCTGCAAGCCAATGTTGCCGAGCTCGAAGGGCAGACGCTGGCGTCACTTTTTGCCGCCGACGGTGACCGGGCCGGGGCGATGTCGGCCGACTTTGACGGCTACCACTACGACTACTCGAAGCAGAGCGCGACACCGGAGACGATCAAGCTGCTGATCGCCTGCGCCCGCGAAGCCGGGATCGAAGAGCGGATCAAGGCAATGTTCGCCGGCGAGGCGATCAATGTTTCAGAGGATCGCGCCGTGCTGCATTTGGCGCTGCGCGCACCGCGCTCCGAGAGCATCATGCACGACGGCGAAAACGTCGTCGATCAGGTGCACGAGGTGCTCGACCGAATGGGCGACTTCAGCGACCGTGTTCGCTGCGGCGACTGGAAGGGGGCTACCGGCAAACCGATCCGAAACGTCGTCAACATCGGCATCGGCGGCTCGCACCTCGGTCCCGACATGGCGGTCACGGCGCTCGCTCACTACAGCGACCGTCAGATGCGCTTCCGCTTTGTCTCCAACGTTGATGGCAGCGACTTCGCTGAGAAGACGCTTGACCTCGACCCGGAAGAGACGCTATTCATCATCGTTTCAAAGACCTTTACGACACTCGAGACGCTGACCAACGCCGGTACGGCGCGCGACTGGATCGTCGACGCGCTCGGTGAGGATTCGGTTGAGCATCATTTCGTCGCTGTCTCGACCAACGCTGACGGTGTTGCCAAGTTCGGCATCGACACCGCCAACATGTTCGGCTTCTGGGATTGGGTTGGTGGCCGCTACTCGGTCGACAGCGCGGTCGGTCTGTCGATCATGTGTGCGATCGGCCGCGACAACTTTGCCGAGATGCTGGCCGGTTTCCACGCCGTCGACGAGCACCTGCGAACAGCGCCGCTGGAGCAGAACATGCCGGTCCTGATGGGGCTGGTCGGCGTCCTCAACCGCAACCTGCACAACCGACCGACCGTCGCAATCCTTCCCTACGTCGCTGAGATGGCGCGTTTTCCTGCCTATCTGCAGCAGCTTGAGATGGAGTCCAACGGCAAGCATGTGATGCTCGACGGCTCGACCGTTGACTGGGAGACCGCCGCCGTCTTCTGGGGCGAGCCGGGCACGAACGGGCAGCACGCCTTCTACCAGATGATCCATCAGGGAACTGAGATCGTGCCGACCGAGTTCATCGGTTTCTGCGACCCGATCTACCCGCTCGGCGTTCATCACGATCTGCTGATGGCGAACATGTTTGCCCAGGCCGAGGCGCTGGCTTTTGGCCGCGACGCCGAGACGCTGCGCGCAGCCGGCAGCCCGGAGGCGCAGATCGCGGCGCGGATCTGCCTTGGCGAGCGGCCGTCAACGACGTTGCTAATCGACGGGCAGTTGACGCCGCGCGCGCTGGGGACGCTGGTTGCGCTCTACGAGCACCGCGCCTTCACTGAGGGCGTGCTGTGGGGGATCGACTCGTTTGATCAGTGGGGCGTTGAGCTGGGCAAGGTGCTGGCAGGGACGCTGGCCGACCAGCTGACGAGCGAGGCTGCGCCGCAGCTGGAGCACGACGGCTCGACCAACGCTTTGGTGCGGCGCTACCGCGCTTCGCAGAACCGTCCGTAGCGACGGCCCGCCGTCGCCAGCCCGATCCCGTTTGCTCCGCCGCTGATTAGCGCGAGCGGTCTCGCCACGGCTGCTTAGAGCTCGCTGCCGGGGATTCTGTGCTCTTCGAGGTAGACGTCGTTGTCGCGCTTCTCGACGTAGCTGCCAACCGAGGCAAAGATGATCAGGCCGGTGACAAGCGCCGGGAAAAGGACGCCGAAGACGCCAATCAGGCCGATGTCGATCGCAACAGCGTTACTCATTGCCAGCAGCATGAAAACGACAATAGCGCACGATCCAGCCGCCGCGGTCGGTCGCTAGGGTGGCCCTGTGAACCGTATCGGCGCGCTGATCTACGACCGTGTCCTGATGGCCGCCAGTCAGCAGGCTGGCCTGGCCGATCTGCGGCGCGCCGCGCTTGCGCAAGCGACCGGCGAGGTGCTGGAGATCGGTGCCGGTACCGGCCTCAACCTCGCCGCCTATCCGCGCGATTCGATTACGCGGCTGGTCTGCACTGAGCCGAACGAGGCGATGAGCAGCCAGCTGCTGGCCCGCCGTGATCAGGCGCCGGTCGCGGTTGAGCTGGTCAACGCATCAGCCGAAGCGCTGCCGTTCGCCGATGCCAGCTTCGACTGTGTCGTTGGCACGCTGGTGCTCTGCGAAGCGGCCGACCCGCCGGCGGCGCTGGCCGAGATCGCTCGCGTGCTGCGGCCCGGCGGCCGCTACATGTTCCTTGAGCATGTGCTCAGCTCCGACGCCGGCGATGCCCGGATGCAGAATCGCTGGGCACCGCTTTGGCGCTTCGCGTCGGGTGGCTGTAACTGCAATCGTGACACGTTGGCGACAATCAAAGGCTCCGGCCTGCGGCTTGACCGGGCTGAGATTGGTCGCTTTCCGAAGGCGCCGCGGATCGTCAAACCGCTGCTCAGCGGCAGCGCCTCGCGCCCATCCAGCTGAGCTGGCGCCGCGCCGCTCGGCCTTCTCCTACCGTATTGGTAGGATTAAGCAATGATCTTCACAACGAAAGCCGAATACGGCGTGCGGCTAATGGTTGAACTTGGCCGTCAGCCGGCCGAGTTGCCGGTTTCGCTGAAGGCGATTGCCGAGAGTGAAGGGCTGCCATTGGCCTACCTCGAACAGATCGTCGCGCTACTGAAGCGAGCCGAGTTGGTTGAGAGCACGCGCGGCGCCCACGGCGGCTACCGCCTGTCGCGCCCGGCCGAGAGCGTGACGATGGATGAGGTTGTGCTGGCGCTCGAAGGGTCGATTGCGCCGATGACCTGTTTTGTTGAGGACGCCGACGACGGCCGCGTCCTCTGCTCGCACGTCGACGACCACCAGAACTGCGCCACGCGGCTGCTCTGGGTGCGCGTTCAAGGCGGCGTAATCGAGTCGCTGCGCCGCACGACGCTGGCTGAACTGATCGCCTTTTCGGGGCGGTCATCGGTAGCCCCAGTGCCGGCTCCTACCGACAACGAACTGTCACTACACAGCGTCGCCTAAATCAACCAACCACTACGCACGACCGGAGACAATGCCCGAACTTGAGATCAGCAACCTTCACGTAAGCGTCGGCGACAAGCAGATCCTGAAAGGGGTCGACTTGACGGTCGAGAGCGGCGAGGTGCACGCCCTGATGGGTCCGAACGGCTCCGGCAAGAGCACGCTTGCCAACGTCGTCATGGGCAATCCGGCATTCGAGGTAACCGAGGGCACAATCGTCTTCCGCGGCGAGGAGATCACCGAGGCTTCGCCTAACGAGCGCTCACGCGCCGGCCTGTTCATGGCCTTCCAATACCCGATCGCGATCCCGGGCGTGACCGTCACGAAGTATCTGCGAACTATGCTCAATGCCCATAGCCAAGCGCGCGGCGAGGATGAGCTCTCGATGAAGGAGTTTCGTCAGGTGGTTGAGCAGGCGATGGAGCTGACCGAGGTAAAGCGCGAGTTTTCAAAGCGTTACCTCAACGACGGCTTCTCGGGCGGCGAGAAGAAGCGGCTTGAGATTCTGCAGATGGCGCTGCTGAAGCCAACCGTTGCGATTCTCGACGAGACCGACTCGGGGCTCGACATCGACGCTCTGAACATCGTCGCCGAAGGCGTCAACGTGGTTAGCGAGCAGCACGGCACCGCTGTGCTGATCATCACCCACTACCAGCGGATTCTGCACCTCGTCAAGCCGGGCCGGATAACGATCATCGCCGAAGGCAAGATCGTCAAAGAGGGTGGCCCAGAACTAGTTGATCAGCTTGAGAGCGAAGGCTACGGCTGGATCACCGGCGACGACGCGGCCGTGGAGCCGGCACCGGCCTAATGGCAACAACGCCGCAGATCGCGTTGGCTGAGGATTTTCCAATCCTTGAGCGCGAAGGCCTCGTCTATCTCGACAGCGCCGCGACCTCGCAGAAGCCGCGTGTCGTGCTGGATTCTCTGCAGGACTTTCTCGCAGGCCACAACGCCAACGTTCACCGCGGCGTTTATCCGCTGGCGATCGAAGCCGATGCGCTGTTCGAGGCTGGCCGCGCGCAGATTGCCAGCTTCGTCGGCGGCTCACCAACCGAGACGATCATCACGAAGAACGCGACCGAGGCAATCAACCTGGTGCGCTACTCATGGGGGTCGCAGAACGTTAAGGCCGGCGACGCGATCGTCCTCACTCAGGCCGAACACCACTCCAACATCGTCCCCTGGCAGCAGCTCTGCGAGCAGACCGGCGCCGAGCTGCGCTGGCTGGAGGTTGATGAGGCGGGGCTGATCAGCCTCGACCAGCTCGACCAGCTGCTCGCCGACGGCGCCGTAAAGCTCGTCAGCGTCTTCCACGTCTCGAACGTTCTTGGCACGATCAATCCGGTCGGCGAGATTGTCCGCCGCGCCGCCGCCGCCGGCGCCGTCAGCCTGATCGACGGCAGCCAGGCGGTTCCGCATCTGCCGGTTAACGTCGCTGAGATTGGCGCCGACTTCTACGTCTGGACCGGCCACAAGGCCTATGGCCCGACCGGCATCGGTCTGCTGCACGGTCGCCGCGAGCTGCTGGAGGAGATGGAGCCGTTCATGACCGGCGGCGACATGATCCGCAGCGTCAGCTTCGAGCGCTCAACCTTTAATGATCTGCCGTTCAAGTTCGAGGCTGGCACGCCTCCGATCGCCGAGGCTGTTGCTCTGGGGGCGGCGGTTCAGTTCATCGAGGCGATCGGGATCGACCGCGTCCGCGCGCACGAGCAGTCGCTTACCAGCTACGCAATGGCTGCGCTCGCGCAGATCCCTGGCCTGACGATTCAAGGCCCGCCGCCGACGGTCGAGCGCGGCGGCCTCGTCAGCTTCACGCTCGACTGCGCCCACCCGCACGATGTTGCCGAGATTCTCGGCCGTGACCAGATCTGTGTTCGCGCCGGCCATCACTGCACGCAGCCGCTGATGGCGCTGCTTGGCGTCGCCGCGACAACCCGCGCCTCGTTTGCCGTCCATAACTCGACCGATGACGTTGACCAGCTGGTCGACGGACTCGGCCGCGTGATCGAGATCTTTGGGGACTGATCGCAATGGACGACCACCTCTACCGCGAAGAGATCCTTGAGCACTACAAGAGGCCGCACAACTTCGGCTCGATCGAAGCCCCAGACCGCGAATTCTTGGACACAAACCCGCTCTGCGGCGACGAGCTGCGCGTGATGTTGAAGCTTGACGATGATGGCGTGGTCGAGGATCTTCGCTTCGAAGGTCGCGGCTGCGCGATCAGTCAAGCATCGGCCTCGATGATCTCGGATGAGATCAAGGGAATGCAGATCGACGACGTTGCCCGGCTCGACCGCAGCGCCGTGCTCGATCTGCTGGGGATCGACATTTCGGCAACGCGGATGAAGTGCGCGCTGCTCTCGCTGAAGGTGCTGAAGAGCGCCGCGATCGGCTTGCCCGCCGACTGGGAGCCCGATACCGCAGAGGCCGTCCACCCGCCCGCCGGGAGGCAACTGTGAGCCCGCTGCTTGACATCTGCGCCGTTGACGAGATGGCGCCCGGCGATCGGCGCGTGGTCGAGTGGGAGGATCTCGAGATCGTCGTCGTCAACTGCGACGGCGAACTACTGGCGATGGAAGACATCTGCTCACACGACGGCGGATCGCTGGCTGAAGGCGAGCTGGACGAGGAGGCTCGCACGATCGAATGTCCGCGCCACGGTGCGATCTTCGACCTACGCACTGGCATCCCGAAAACGCTTCCCGCATATACCCCTGTAGAGACTTTTGCTGTTCTAACTAATGATGGACTAATCAAGATCGAGGTGGACTGAAATGGCTATTTCCGACCAGATGCAGACCCCGATGACCAGTGAAGAGGAGGGGCTGAAGGACCTGAACGCCGACTACACCGAGCGCTACGGCTTCCACAACGCCGAGGACTATCTGTACAAGGCACCGAAGGGGCTGTCGCGTGAAATAGTCGAGATGATCTCGGAGTTCAAGGACGAGCCGCAGTGGATGCGCGACCTGCGCCTTAAGTCGCTCGACTACTTCCTCGCCCGTGAGATGCCTACCTGGGGTTCGCCAGTGCTGGCCGAGGTTGACTTCGACAACATCCACTACTTCGTCCGTGCCTCGGAGAAGCCGGAAACCTCCTGGGATGACGTCTCCGAGGATGTGAAGACGACCTTTGAGCGGCTCGGGATTGCTGAGGCTGAGCAGAAGTTCATGATCTCCGGCGTGGGCGCTCAGTATGAATCTGAGGTCGTCTATCACCAGGTCAATAAGGAGCTTGAGGACCAAGGCGTGATCTTCGTCGACATGGATACCGCTCTGCGCGAGCACGAGGAAATGGTGCGCGAGTACTTCGCAACGATCATTCCGCTCAACGACAACAAGCTGGCGGCGCTGAACAGTGCCGTCTGGTCGGGTGGATCATTCGTTTACGTGCCGCCCGGCGTTAAGGTCGCGCTGCCGCTGCAGGCTTACTTCCGCATCAACACAGAAAATATGGGGCAGTTTGAGCGGACGATCATCATTGCCGACGAAGGCTCTGAAGTTCACTACGTCGAAGGCTGCACGGCGCCGACCCATTCGAGCGACTCGCTGCACTCGGCGGTGGTCGAACTGATCGCCAAGCCAGGAGCACGGCTTCGTTACACAACGATTCAGAACTGGTCGACGAATGTCTTCAACCTTGTCACGAAGCGCGCCATTGCCGAGAAGGATGCGACGGTCGAATGGGTTGACTGCAACCTCGGCTCGAAGCTGACGATGAAGTATCCGAGCGTCTACCTGATGGGCGAGCGGGCGCACGGCGAGATCCTTTCGATCGCTTTCGCCGGCAAAGGTCAGCATCAGGACGCTGGCGGCAAGATCGTTCACTGTGCGCCGAATACGACTTCAAATATTTTCGCGAAGTCGATCAGCAAGCATGGCGGCCGCTCCAGCTACCGCGGCCTGCTGGAGATCGGGAAGGGCGCTAGCGGCTCGAAGAGCAAGGTTGTCTGTGACGCGCTGCTGCTCGACGATCTGAGCCGCTCCGATACCTATCCGACGATTCGGATCGACGAGCCCGATGTTGACGTCGGCCACGAGGCAACGGTCTCGAAGGTCGGCGACGAGCAGCTCTTCTATCTGATGAGCCACGGAATCAGTGAGGAAGAGGCCGGCAAGCTGATTGTCAACGGCTTCATCGAGCCGATCGTCAAAGAGCTGCCGATGGAGTACGCGGTTGAGATGAACCGCCTGATCGAGCTGCAGATGGAAGGCTCAATCGGATGACGCAGGCCGCCGTGGAACCGCAGTTTCTTGCCGAACGCCGTGCCGCAGCCGCGGCACGGCTGGAGGCGCTTGAGCTGCCCGAGTTCCGCGGCGTCGCTGGCTGGGAGTTTACGCCGATCGACGGGCTTGAGCTTGACAGCTTTTCGCCCGCCGCTGCCGGCGCCCAGGACAGCGCGCAGCCACTGCTGGAGATCGCTTCAGACGGTGCGCTGCTTCCCGATGATCAGGATCCCGGCGCTGGCTCGATCGTTGTGATGCCGCTGGCGCTGGCAGCCGATCACTATTCAGAAGTTGTTGAGCAGCACCTCGGCAGTGTCGTAGCCGACCCGGCCAGCCCGTTCATCACGCGCAACGACGCGCTCTGGAGTGACGGATTGCTGGTTTACGTGCCGAAGGGCGTTCAGGCCTCGGCTCCGATCATCATCAACACCGTCCATCAGGAGGCTGGCAGTGCGCTGCACTGGCGCCTGCTGGTAGTGCTCGAGGAAGGCGCCAAGGCTGAGCTTTGGCATCAGTCGCTGTCAACCGACCCGGAGGCTGAAGGGCTTGTCAACGGCGTTGTTGAGCTTGTTGTCGGCGCCGGCGCCCAGCTTCGCTTTATCGACGCTCAGGCGCTGAGCGAAAAGAGCTGGGTCTTCGCTTCGCAGCGCGCCGTGATTGAGCGCGACGCGTCGCTCGATTGGATCACGCTCGGCTTCGGCTCCGCCAATGGAAAGGTCTTCCTTGAGACAAAGCTGGCCGGCCCTGGCGCCGACGCCCGCGTCACCGGCGCCTACGCGACTCGCGCTCGCCAGCACCTTGACTACGACACGCTGCAGGAGCACGCCGCGCCGGACACGACCTCCGATCTGGCCTTCCGCGGCATTCTCGCCGACCGCTCGCACACAGTCTGGCGCGGCATGATCCAAGTTGACGAGGACGCGCAGCGGACCAACGGCTTCCAAGAGTCGCGTAACCTGCTGGTCAGCCGCAAGGCTCACGCCGACTCGATTCCGGGGCTTGAGATTCTCGCTAACGATGTCCGCTGCACGCACGCCGCGGCGGTCGCCCAAGTTGACCCCGAGCAGCTTTTCTACCTGCGCTCGCATGGGCTAAGCGAGGCCGACGCCCACCGCCTGGTTGTCGAGGGCTTCCTGCACGCACTGGTCGACCGCTTTGAGCAAGGGCCAGTGCGAGACGCTCTTGCAGCAGCGATCGATCAGCGCCTGCAGCTGATCCTTGGCGACTGACGGCCGATCTGCGCCGGCGTTGCTGGTCTTCTACGACCGCCAGTGCGGCTACTGCCGCTGGTCGGTCGCGCAGCTGCTGCGCGCCGATCGTGACCAGCGGCTGCGTCTGATCGCGATTCAGTCGGACGAAGGAGAGCGGCTGCTGGCGGCGATACCGGCTGCGCAGCGGCTTGACAGCGCCCATCTGATCGACGGCGAGGGACGACTGCTATCGGGCGGAGCGGCGGCGCCGCCGCTTTTTGCGGCGTTGCCACCGCTGGCCGCTGCTGCGCCGCTGCTGCGGGCACTGGAGCGCCCGGTTAACGCTCTCTATCGTCTGATTGCCAGCCAGCGCCAGCAGGTCGGCCGCTTCGTCAGCGGCGGCGCACGGGCCAAGGCCGACCAGGCGATCGCAGCTCACGAGGCACGCTTCGCTAGTGCTGGCGGTCAGTAACCGAGCTCGTCGAGCACTGAGCCGCTCTTCTTCGCAGCCTTCTGCTCGTCGCTCTTCTCGCGGCGCTCGCGCCGATCGTCGTCGGTGACGAAGCGGATCGTTGCGCCGACGCGGCCGTCCTGCGCCGCCTTCAGCTGATCGCGGCTGACGCGCTCAGAGCTGTTCTTACGTTCCTCTTTGCGCTCCGTCCGTTCGCGGTCGCGCTGCTTGGCGGCGCGGATCCGGCCGAGCCGTTGCGAAGCCTGTTCCTTGTCGAGCGTGACGATCCAAAGATCTTCGGCCGGCGCCATCGCGACAATCGTTGCCGCCATCGCCTTGTCGATCCGTCCAGCGCCGAGCGAGCCGTTGGCGACATTGCGGGCGCGCGTACGGTGGTCATCGTCGGCGGCGATCAGGGCGGAGATGTCCTGACGCTCTTTCGGCGCCAGCACGGCGAACGAGGCGCGGATCGCTTGCTGCGCGCCAAACAGGTCGATCGTCGCCTTCGAGGCTGCGCGCAGCTCCTCTATCGGCAGCTGGCCGCGCGTCTTCGGAAACTGCGGCGGGCGCGGCCGCTTGCCTTTGGGCTTCGGCTTCCGTTTGGGCTTGCCCTTCGGCTTCGCTTCGGGCGTGGCTTCAGTCGCCGCTTCTGCCGGTGCAGGCTCAGCTGGCGCAGCTTCTGCCGGCTCAGCTTCTGCCGGCGCAGGCTCAGCCAGCGGCGGGTCGGCGGCCGGCTCCTGCTCAGTCAGCGGCGGGTCGGCGGCCGGCTCCTGCTCAGTCAGCGGCGGGTCGGCGGCCGGCTCAGGCTCAGCCAGCGGCGGGTCGGCGGCCGGCGCAGGCTGCTCGGGGGTTTGTTCGTCGCTACTCATCGGGAAAGCTCAGGCTAGCGCGCCGGCAGAAGCTGCGAGCGCCGCTCCCAGCTGCTCGGCGCTCTGGAAGCTGAGGCCCAGCGCGTGCACGTGGCGGTAACGGATAATTCCGTCCTGGTCGACGATCAGCGCAGCGCGGCGCGTTCCGAGCAGCGGCGCCGTCAGGCCGTAGAGCTTCGCGACCGCTCTGTCGGTGTCGGCCAGCAGCGGGATTGTCAGCGAGTTCTTCTGCGTGAACTGCCGGTGCGATTCAAGGTCCTGTGAGGAGATCCCAACGACGGTCGCGTCGAGCGCCTCGATCTCGGCGCTGTCATCGCGGTAGGAGCAGAACTGCTTTGTGCAGACGGGGGTGTTGTCGCTGGGATAGAACAGCAGAACTACCGGCTTACCGTGCTGCTCGGAGAGTCGGAACGGCCCGTCGGTGCCATCCAGCTGAAAATCGGGGGCCGCATCACCGACCTGCGCTTTGCTTGCCATTGGTGAGAGAGTATCCGAGTGAGCCGCGAATCGATCGACAGTCAGGCGACAGCGATGGCAGCCGCCGCAGAGCGCGAAACCGAGGCGCTGGTCGCGATCTCGTCGCCGTCGGGCGACGCCGCCGCGGCCGAGCAGGTCGTTGCGCTGGCCGCTGCTCTTGCGCCGGCCTCGGCGCGGATCGAACGGCTGGCCTGTTCAACGCTTGAGCACGCCCCCGACCTGCTGATCAGCGTCGACGGGCCGGGGCGGCGGCGGATCCTGCTGGTCGGCCACCTCGACACGGTCGTCGCGCACGAGGCCTTTATCGCGCCGCAGCGCAGTGGCCACCGGTTGAGGGGATCGGGGACCGACGATATGAAGGGCGGCGTTGCCCTCGCGCTCGGCGCGCTACGAGCGCTGGAAGGCCGCGAACAGCTGGGCGAGGCGGCGCTGCTGCTGGTTAATGACGAGGAGTGGCGCAGCGGCAGCTTCGTCCACGCGCAGCGCTTCGCAGGGTTTGATGCCTGCCTCTGCTTTGAGGCAGGCCAGCGGACAGCCAACGGCGATGATTGCGTCGTTGTCCGGCGCAAGGCCGCTGGCACGTTGAAGATTGTCGCCCACGGCCGCGCCGCGCACAGCGGCAGCGCGCCGGAGCAGGGGATCAACGCGCTGTTGGCGCTGGCCGAGGCGGCGCAGCTGGTTGCAGCGCTAAGCGACGCTGACGGGCCGGAGCGGCTGACCGCTGTGCCGACGATCCTGCGCAGCGGCGACGCGATCAACGTTGTGCCAGGCAGCGGCGAGCTGATCTGCGACGTTCGCGCCGACAGCCTGACGGCGCTCGACGTGGTCGCAGCGTCGCTGCCGGAGCAGCTGCACGGCGCCGACTTGACGATCACGCGCGAGCGGGCTTGGCCGGGAATGGATACGCGCGCCGCGACGGCGCCGCTGCTGGCAGCAGCGGCCGAGCTGCTGGGCCGCCCGCTGATCGCCGGTGAGCGCGGCGGCGCCAGCGATGCGAGCCATTTCGCGGCTTCAATTGCCTGCACAATCGATGGCCTCGGGCCGTGCGGCGAGCACTCCCATCATCCTGATGAATACATCGATCTGGACTCGCTTTTCCCCCGCTCACAGGTGGTTTTGGCGCTCCTTGATGCACTTCTGAGTGATCCGGTAACCGTAGGTTGACGTAATCCATCGTAGGATTTCGCTATGCTGCTGCGAAGAAGTGACCAAGCCGAATCCTTGTAGTCCACGGACTGCGAGGAGCGGGGGAACCAAAGGCCTTCACCGGCCCGGGGCGAATCGTCACCAAAGTGTGATGTAGCGCGGCCCTTTTTCGCGCGAGCCCGACAGCTAACCCCGCAGGCGCCTACAAGAGGGGGTTCCCCGAATGACAATCACGCTCAAACGAAAACCAGTTATCGCCACTGTCTTGGTCGCCCTGCTGGTACCAGCAGCTGGTGCATCTGCCGCCACAACCGCGCCGGTCGCCGCGACGCCGTCGCCGCTACCGAAGATCCAGGCCAAGACGCTGCGCCCCGGTGCTTCCGGCGCTAACGTCTCATCGCTGCAGGATCTACTCAACCGCGTCGGCATCAGCGTGCCGGTAACCGGCAGCTACGCAGCACAGACTTCAGAGGCCGTCCGCCGCTTCCAGTTTGCTGCCCGGTTGACAGTCAACGGCGTCGCAACGCCGGACACAATCAACGAGCTGCTGAAGTCGGCGCGCGGTCCGCGCAAGGTTGAATCAAGCGGCGGCGCCAACGTCGGCAGCGACCCCAGCGTGACGAAGAAGATCGGCAAGCGCCTGCCGATCGTCGCCGGAATGAGCGGCCGTGACGTACAGGAGCTTCAGACCTATCTGCGCCGCGCCGGCGACCGCCGCTCGCCGGTGCCCAATGGCGAGTTTGAGGCCCGCACCGTTGCTGCCGTGAAGCGCTTTGAAATAAAACAGAAGCGGGCAGTTGACGGCGTCGTTGACGCCGGCGATGTTTACGTGCTGCGCACACTGGTCGGCGAGGACGCCTCAGCAGGCGACAGCGACGACCCGGCCGCTGGCGACCCGACGGCGCCGCTGGTACCGGGCAACCGAGCAAAGATTACGGCGAAGGGCATCGCAATTGCGCCCGAGAACGCGCCGCGCAAGGTTCAGCAGATAATCGCTGCCGGTAACAAGATCGCTTTTAAGCCGTACCTCTGGGGTGGCGGCCACGGTAAGTGGGAAGACAGCGGCTACGACTGCTCCGGCTTGGCCAGCTACGCGCTACGCGGCGCCGGCCTGATGAAGAGTCCTGAGGCCTCCTACGGTTTCTTCGACTTCGGCAAAGCTGGCAAGGGCAAATGGGTCACGATCTACACCAACGCTGGCCACATGTACATGACGGTCGCCGGTATTCGCCTTGACTCCAGCGGGCGTGGCAACAACGGCTCGCGCTGGCAGTCGGACATGCGCTCGTCGAACGGCTTCAAGATTCGCCACCCGTCCGGCCTGTAAGCCGCCTAGTCGTCGTGGCGCGGCGGCTTGCGGCTCTGCTTGTTCGCTGAGCGGACCCGTTTGGCTTTCAGCCGTCGTTCCTTCTCGCCCTTGCTGGGGCGAGTTGGACGGCGCGCGCGGCGCAGCTTCAGCGCCTCGCGCAGTCGCTCGCTCAGCCGCTCGACCGCCAGCTCGCGGTTGCGTGCTTGGCTGCGGGCATCCTGGGCGATAGCGCGAACCACCGGGCCGCCGCAGCGCTCGATGATCAGCTCGCGTTGGCGGGCTGTCAGTGAGGCCGCCTCGCGCACGTCGAAGATCGCCTCGACGCGCGAGTCGGTGACGTTGGCGTGCTGGCCACCGGGTCCTGATGAGCGGCTGGTGCGCAGCTGAATCTCGCGCAGCGGGATCGATAGCGCTGAATTGATCATGATCGGGTCATCCACGACGTTGATGCTACGCAGCGCCGCTGACTACTCTCTCTCGATGACCGATACCGTGACCGACGCCTACTCAATCCCGCAAGAGTTCCTCGACCTGCGTGAAACGATCCGCCAGATCGCTGAGCAGCAGATCGCTCCGCGCGCGCATGACATCGACGCCAGCGCCGAGTATCCATGGGATATCCGCAAGCTGCTGGCCGAGAATGACATTCTCAGCCTGCCGTTCGGCCCGGAGTACGGCGGTACCGGAACCGGCTCGCTGATGCTGAGCATTGCAATCGAGGAGATCGCTAAGGCCTGCGCCTCATCATCGCTGATTCTGATAGTTCAGGATCTCGGCACGCTGCCGATCCAGCTCTACGGCAGCGAGGAGCAGAGGCAGCGCTTCCTACCGCGCTGCGCGACCGGCGAGCAGTCGCCAGCCTTTGCGCTGTCCGAGCCCGAGGCCGGCTCCGACCCAGGAGCAATGCGGACAACGGCGAAGCGCGACGGTGACGAGTGGGTGCTCAACGGTTCGAAGAACTGGATCACCAACGCCGGCGTCGCCGACTTTTACGTCGTGATGGCCTCAACCGACCGCGAGAACCGCCGGATCGGTGCCTTCATTGTCGAGGCCGACCGCGAAGGCTTCTCGGTCGGCAAGCTCGAGCAGAAGATGGGAATCAAAGGCTCGCCGACCGGCTCGCCGATCTTCGATGAGGTCCGTGTGCCGCAGGAGAACGTGATCGGCGACCCCGAGAAGGGGCTTGGCGTGGCGCTCGGCGTGCTGGAGCGCACGCGGCTCGGCGCTGCCGCTCAGGCGGTTGGCATCGCCCAGGGCGCGACCGACTTCGCCAACCAGTACGCGAAGGAGCGGATCACCTTCGGAAAGCCGATCCATGAACATCAGGGGATTGCCTTCAAGCTGGCCGAGATGGAGGCGCGCACCGCCGCCGCGCGCGAGCTGACTTACCGGGCATCGGCGGCCGCCGATCGCAGCGAGCCCGGGTTGGCGAAGCTCACCTCGATGGCCAAGCTGATCGCCTCCGACACGGCGATGTGGGTGACGACCGAGGCTGTTCAGGTACTTGGCGGCTACGGCTACGTCAGCGAATACCCGGTTGAGCGGATGATGCGCGACGCCAAGATCACCCAGATCTACGAAGGCACGAACGAGATCCAGCGGATCGTCATCTCGCGGGCGATGCGGTAGGGGCTGGCAGGCTGACGATGCCAACGCCATCGCGGATCGCAGTCGCGTCAGTTGTCGCGCTGTCGGCCGGCATTACCGTTGCGGTGTTGCTTGGCGGCTTTAGCATTAACCCGACCTTCCACATGATCCAAATTGTCGCGCTCGGCGTTTTCATCGTCGCGATCATCTTCGGTGGCGCGATCGCGATCGGCTTTCGCCTCTCCAACTACACCAGCCCGGAGTCGGAGGAAGAGTTTGAGGCGCTGGTAATCGAAAGCGAACGACTTGCCGCGCAAGGGCTTGCGGTTGAGCCTGATGAGAACGAGTTCATCGATCTCGATCCGTTTGACGATGAGGACTTCGAGGAGCTGGTGCGCGACGCGCTCGATGAGCTGCCGGATCTGCTGCGCAGCGCACTGGAGCGCAACGTCGCCGTCGTGATCTCAAACGGCGGGCGCCGACATCGCGCATACGGCCTTTATCAGGGCGACGGGGCCCATCGCGACAACCACCCCGACCGGATCATCATCTTCCGTGACACGCTGCGCCGCGACTTCGGTCACGACGCCGAGCTGCTGCGCCAGCAGGTCGTCGTGACGGTACGCCATGAGCTGGCCCATCACATCGGCTTCGATGAGCTGGGCGTTCAGGGCCTCGGACTCTGAAGCCGCTTCAGCGCGGCGCCATCCGGATCGCGCCGTCGAGCCGGATCGTCTCACCGTTGAGCATCTGGTTCTCAACGATCTGCTGGGCCAGCTGGGCGTACTCGTCAGGTCGGCCCAGACGGTTCGGGAACGGCACCTGGGCGCCGAGCGCGGCGCGTTGCTCCTCCGGCAGGGCGCCAAGCAGCGGCGTGTCGAAAAGGCCAGGGGCGATCGTGTTGACACGGATGCCCTTGTCGGCGAGGTCGCGCGCGGCTGGGATTGTCATGGCGACGATGGCGCCCTTTGAGGCGGAATAAGCGATCTGCCCGACCTGGCCCTCAAAGGCAGCAACCGATGCCGTGTTGATGCAGACGCCGCGCTCGCCCCCTTCGTCCGGGGCGTTGTTGCTGAGCATGCTGAAGGCGGCGAGCCGCATCAGGTTGAAGGTGCCGATCAGGTTGATGTCGATGATCACCTTGAAGGCATCAAGCGGGTGGGGCCCCTTGCTCGACGCGACCTTGATCGGGAGGCCGGTGCCGGCGCAGGAGATTGCGATCCGCAGGCCGCCCTCGGCCTCGGCGGCCTTGTCGACCGCTGTCTGGACCTGATCCTCCTGGCGGACGTCGGTCTGGACGAACGGGATGCCGAGCTCTTCGGCCAGCGGCTCGCCCTTTTCGGGGTTGACATCGGCGATGACGACGAGCGCGCCGGCCTCGTGCAGGCGACGGACTGTTGCCGCGCCGAGTCCTGATGCGCCACCGGAAACGATTGCTCCCTTGCCTTCAATATTCATTGCTCGAAGCTCCTGTCGGGGTGGGTGGCGAATGGTACGAGACGGGGGCAATCCGCGTCGGCGGCCGTCTGCTCTATCGTGGAGTGCGACCGTCGGGCTTAAAATCAGGGGGAAAGTCAATGCCAGAAGCCGTAATTGTTGATGCCGTCCGTACACCGGTCGGCCGTGCATTTAAGGGGTCGCTCGCAGCGTTGCGGCCCGACGAGACAACCGCTTTCGTAATCGACCAGCTGCTGGAACGCAACAGCGGCGTCGATCCGGCAACGGTCGAAGAGGTGATCTGCGGCTGCGGGCAGCCACAGGGGCTGCAGGCCAACAACATCGGCCGGATCGCCGTGCTGCTCAGCGAAAAGCTGACTGACGCGACGAACGGGTCGACCGTCTCGCGCTACTGCGCATCAGGGCTTGACGCGATCCGGATTGCTGCCAACAACATCGTTGCCGGACAGGGCGACACCTACATCGCTGCCGGCGTCGAGTTTGTCTCGCGCTACAACGCAGCGCAGGAGGCCGGTCACCCGGAGGATCAGAATGAGAACCTCCAAGGTAAAGAGCCAGGGCAACCGAACGCCTACATTGCGATGGGCCTGACGGCCGAGAACGTGGCCGCTAAGTACGGCATTACGCGGCAGCAGCAGGACGAGTACGCCCAGCTCTCGCAGGAGCGCGCCGTCGCTGCACAGCAGGCCGGCGTGTTCGCACGCGAGATCGTTGCCGTGACGCTGCCGGATGGAACGGTTGTCGATACCGACGACGGTCCGCGCGCCGACTCAACACTGGAGCGTCTGTCGAGCCTTAAGCCAGTCTTCCGCGAGGACGGCACGGTGACGGCAGGCAACGCCTGTCCGCTGAATGACGGCGCCGCCGCGGCGCTGTTGATGAGCGCCGACAAGGCAGCCGAACTGGGCCTAAAGCCGCGCGCCCGGATCATCACTGCCGCGACCTGGGGCAACGAGCCGGAGTACATGGGTGTCGCGCCGATCGGTGCGATCAAGAAGGCGCTCGATCGTGCTGGCCTGACAATCGACGACATTGATGTCGTCGAACTGAACGAAGCGTTCGCGGCGCAGGTGCTGCCGATCGCGCGTGAGGTTGGCTTCGCCGTCGACAAGCTGAACCCGCACGGCGGCGCGATTGCGCTCGGCCATCCGTTTGGGATGACCGGCGTGCGGATCATGACGACACTGCTCAACGACCTTGAGACGCTCGACGGTCGCTACGGACTTGAGACGATGTGCGTCGCCCAGGGCCAAGGCGAGGCGATGATCATCGAGCGCTTGGGGTAGGCGCCGCGCAGATCAGCCGGTTGGGCTCGACAGCGAGAGGGCAAAGCGCCCGTCGCTGTCGGTCCACAACTGCTCGAGGCCAAGGCCGGCCGCTGCGAGGTCGTCGGTCAGTCGCCGCTCTGTGAACTTTGCGCTGATCTCGGTCCGCAGCTCCTCGCCTGAAGCGAAGTCGACCTGCAGCGAGATTGCCGGGATCTTGACGTGCATCGCGCGGCTCGCGCGCAGCCTCATCTCAATCCACTCACGGCCCTGGTCGTAGAAGGCCACATGCTCGAACGACTCGACCTCGAAGTCGGCGCCGAGGTCGCGATTAATGACGTTTAGAACATTGCGATTGAACTGCGCCGTGACACCGGCGCTGTCGTTGTAGGCGGCTTCCAGCACAGCAGGATCCTTTACGAGGTCTGTTCCCAGCAGCAGGTGGTCAATCCCCGGCCGCAGCAGAGCAGCGATCGCCCGCAGCAGCTGACGCCGTGAGCCGGGGACGAAGTTGCCGATCGTGCCACCGAGCAGCGCGACGACGCGCGGCGCGCCAGCGATTGGTGGTGGGATGTAGTCAAGGTGGCGCTCAAAGTCGCCGACGACACCGGTGATACGGGCTTCTTCGAAGCGCTCACCGCAGCGCTCAGCGCAGCTGCGGACCAGCGCCTCGGTGACGTCAAACGGGACGTAGCTGCGCAGCGTGCCGGCGGCAGCTGCATGGTCGAGCAGCAGCATCGTCTTGGCAGCGGTGCCGGAGCCGAGCTCGACCAGTTCGGCCATCTGCGTCAGCTCGACGATTGCGGCACCGTCCTGCTTGATGATTGAGCGCTCAGCCCGGGTCGGGTAGTACTCAGGGAGCTCGCAGATCTGGTCAAACAGCTGGCCACCAAGGTTGTCATAGAAGTGCTTTGGCGCGAGCTCCTTGAAGGGCCGCGTCAGTCCATCGAGAACATCGTCGCCGAGCGTCCGCTCATCGCTGTTGTTGAGCGGGCAGATCACGCTGATGCGCTGACCTGCCGCCGCGCTGCTCATCGCCCAACGCTCCGGGCCAGCCGCAGACCGGCGAAGATCTGACGGCGCTGGGGCAGGTCCCAGTTGCGGAAGCTCGGGGTTGCGACACGGCCGTAGGTCGCCCAGGAGCCGCCGCGCAGTACGCGGTAACCACGGCGAAAGAAGAGCTCCGAGTACTCCGGGTAAGGGTCGGCGCGGAAGCCCGGGTAGCCGTCGAACTCGGTTGCCGTCCACTCCCAAAGGTTGCCGATCAGGTCGAGTGCGCCGCAGTCGCTGGCCCCGTCCGCGAAAGCGCCGACCGGCGCCGTGTCAAAGCTCAGCTGGTCGAGGTTGGCGCGGTCGGCGGCTGTCGGTTCGCCGCCACTCCACTGCGCCGCTGCCTGCCATTCGGCTTCCGATGGAAGTCGCGCACTGCGCGAGCGGGCAAACGCTTCGGCCTCAAACCAGCTGATGTGCGCGACCGGCCGGTCAAGGTCCAGCTCGCGGCGGCCGCAGCTCGTCAGCTCGGCTGGGCTGTCAGCATCGCTCAGGTCCCAGTAGAGCGGGGCGCTGACTTGGTCGTCGCCAGCCCAGGCCCAGCCGGCGTCGCTCCACAGCGCGCGATTGTTGTAGCCTCCATCGGCGACGAACTCCAGCCAGGCGGCGTTGGTGACCTGGCTGCGGCCGATCTGAAATCGCTCGAGCGTGATGCTGTGGCGGGGTAGCTCGTTGTCGAAGGCAAAGCGCTCAGCCGCGGCGCCGAGCTGCAGTTCGCCGCCGTCAACGCTGACGAACTCGAGGCCGCTGTGGCCCCCGGGGGCGGGCGGCGTCGGCTCGCGGTAGTGAGGGTCAAAGCCGGGCAGCTGCGCCAGCGCCAGCGTTTGGCAGATCGTCTCGCTGTGCTGCTGCTCGTGGCGGAGGACCATCTCGTGAATCGCCGGCTCGATCGTGTCGTCAGCGATTAGTGCCAGCGCTCGCTCACGCACCTCGGCGAGGTATTCGCGAGCCTGTGGCGCGTTCAGCTGCTGAACCTCGCCGCGCAGCTCGCGCGGCGTTTCGAAGGCGTCATAAACGGCGGCCAAGTCGGGTCGCAGCAGCGGCTGGCCAGCCTGGCGGTGAATCAGCCATAGGTCCTCGTAGGCGGCGATGTGAGCCATATCCCAGACCAGCGGGCTCATGATCGGGTCGATCTGCCGTTCGAGCTGTTCGTCGCTGAGTGCCGCGGTCAGGCGTAGCGTCCGTTCACGGGCAAGCTGAAGGTCGGCCGCTTGTTGTTGACAGGCAGCTTCCATCTGCCGAAGCGTCCGCTCAGGCGGCGCTGGCGCCGATTGCGGCAGCGTCGGCGATCAGCGTCATCCGCTCGGCCGGTAGCAGCGACGCCGGCGCCTGCGGGCCAGGGTCGCCGAGCGTTAGCGCCAGCGCGTCGGCCTTGCCGGCGCCGGTGACGAGCAGCACGCTGTTCGTTACTTCACTGAGCGCTGGCAGCGACATCGTGACGCGCTCCGGCGGCGGCTTTGGTGAGTTGTGCACCGGCAGCACGCGTGGCCCGTCCAACGCCAGCTGGGGGTGGTTTGGAAAAAGCGAGGCGGTGTGACCGTCGGGGCCGAGGCCCAGCAGCGAAACGTCGATCACCGTCTGGCCGAGCTGCTCGCAGTAGTCGGCGGCGGCGGCCTCCGCGCCCAGCTCGCCCTTGGCACGGTGCAACGTCGCCATCGGCAGCTTCAACGTCTGCTCAAGCAGCAGCGAGTTGGCCTCGGCGTCGTCCGGCCCGACGCAGCGCTCGTCGGCCAGCCAGAGGTGCACGCCGGCACCGTCGCCCAGCAGCTCGCTCAGCAGCTCGTAGGTCCTGACCGGCGTGTTGCCGCCGGAGCAGGCGAGGTGGGCTTCGCCGCGAGCTAGCAGCGCGACGCTGATCAGGTCGGCGATCGTTGTTGCGGCAAGCTGCGAAGCCGCTTCAGCGTCCTCGCACGGCTGAACCTTGAAGTTGCTCATCGGCGCGCCTCAGCGGCTGGCGCCTGCTCGACCTCAGCGTCGGCCGGGCGAGTGGCGTCGAGCTCTTCGTGCTCGGCGTTGTACTCCTCCTCGGCGCTGATCAGCTTCATTACGGCGTTGATCAGCGCGAGGTGTGTGAAGGCCTGCGGGAAGTTGCCAAGATGGCGGCCGGTTTTGGCATCGATCTCCTCAGCGTAGAGCGACAGCGAACTTGAGAACGACAGCAGCTTCTCGCAGAGCTCACGGGCGCGGTCCAGCTCACCGATCTCAACTAGCGCCGAGACCATCCAGAACGAGCAGATTGTGAAGGTGCCCTCCTCGCCGCTGAGGCCGTCATCGGTCTCGCCGGTTCGGTAGCGCAGCACAAACCCGTCCTCGCTCAGTTCATCGGCGATGCCGAGAACGGTGTTGCGAATCCGCTCGTCGTTCGGTGGCAAGAAGCGGAACAGCGCGACCAGCAGCAGCGCCGCGTCGAGCTGCTCGGTGCCGTAGGCCTGAACAAAGCGGTTGGTCTTCGGATCGATGCCGTTGGCCAGAATGTCGGCACGGATCTCCTCCGCTGCAGCCTCCCAGCGCTCGGCCCGCTGATGGTCGTTGCGCAGGCCAGCCAAGCGCACGCCGCGATCGCAGGCGACCCAGCAGAAGACCTTCGACGAGACGAAGTGCTGCGGCTCGCCGCGAACCTCCCAGATGCCGCGGTCCGGCTCCCTCCAGTTCTCGATTGCCCGCTCGACCTGGTTGACGATGATTGGCCAAGCCGAGTCGCTCAGCTGGTCACGGTTCTTCGTGTGGATGTAGATCGAGTCGAGCAGCGCCCCCCAGATATCGTGCTGCTTCTGGTTATAGGCGCCGTTACCGATCCGAACCGGCTTGGAGTCCTCGTAGCCGTCGAGATAGTCGAGCGTCCTTTCCTCGAGCTCACGCTCGCCGCCGATCCCGTAGAGAACCTGCAGATCGCGGTCACCGGCGACCAGATCCTCGATGAAGTAGTAGTAGTCGCCGGCTTCCTGCGCGAAACCGAGTGAGTAGAGGCCCCACAGCATGAAGGTTGAGTCGCGGATCCAGGAGTAGCGGTAATCCCAGTTGCGCTCGCCGCCCGGCGTCTCCGGCAGCGAGGTCGTTGCCGCCGCGATCATTGCCCCGGTCGGCGCGTAAATCAGACCCTTCAGCGTTAGCGCGCTGCGCTGCAAGTAGGTGCGCCACGGATGGTCGGGGAACGAGCCGTGGGCCAGCCAGTCGTGCCAGAAGTCGGCGGTGAAGGTCAGGCGGCGGTAGGCCTCGTCGAAGCTTGCCGGTGCGTCGTGCTCGGTCCAGCTGAGCGCGACGTAGGCGGTATCGCCCTCATGCAGGGTTGTGCGCGCGCGCGCACGGCCGCTCTCAAAGCCGAGCCGCAGGTCGGTTGTCAGCCGCAGCTCCAGCGCTTGGCCTTCGGCTCGGGCGATGCCGATGCCGTAGCCGTCGCTGTCGTAATCCCATTCAACCGGTACCCGCCCGTAGTCGAGCTTTGGCTCGCATTCCATCTGCATCTCGACATGGCCGTTGATGCAGCGCATCGTGCGCAGCAGCACATGGTCGGCATCGGTGTCTGTAGGTGAGCGGCGGTGCGTCGTTGAGCGCTCGCTGTCGTGGTGCCAAGGGCCGACCAGCAGCACGTCCTGAACGACGACCCAGCCGGTTCGCGTTGCCCAAGTTGTTTCAAGGATCATCGTGCCAGGCAGATAGCGGCGGCCGGCCGGCACGCGCTGGTCGGCGGGCGAGATGCGAAAACCGCCAGCGTCGCGGTCGAGCATCGCGCCGAAGACCGACGGTCCGTCCATCCGCGGCAGGCACATCCACTCGACCCGGCCGCTTGGCGCGATCAGCGCAATCGACTCGCAATCGGAGAGGAAGGCGTAGTCGGCGATCGGCGGGAAGGCGCTGCCGGCGAGCGTGCCGTCACGAACGAGAGGTTCCATTAGCGGAAAGTTAGCGTTTCGCTGCCTTATCGGCGGTCAACTCCGACCGGCGCGGCGACCGGTCGCTGCGACGCCAACGTCGCGGCGGCGGCAAGCTGCCGCACGATAAGGTCACAGACGTCGCAAAGGAAGCGAATTATGGCCGACTCTCACAGCGCTCCAGACCGTAACCTCGCCCTTGAACTGGTGCGCGTCACCGAAGCCGCCGCGCTCGGCGCCGCCAGGCTGATCGGCATGGGTGATAAGGAGGCCGCCGATCAGGCGGCAGTCGACGCGATGCGGGCTGTCCTGGGAACCGTCACGATGGACGGGATCGTCGTGATCGGTGAAGGCGAGAAGGACGAGGCACCGATGCTTTACAACGGCGAGCAGGTCGGCAACGGCTCCGAGCCGCGGGTTGACATCGCTGTTGATCCGCTTGAAGGGACAACGCTGACGGCTAAGGGAATGCCGAGTGCGCTGGCAGTGATCGCAGTCTCGCCGCGCGGCACGATGTTCGACCCCGGGCCCTGCGTTTACATGGAGAAGCTCGCCGGCGCCAGCGACGTCGCCGACCTGCTTGATCTTGACCGTCCGGTGACCGAAACCTGCGCGCTGGTCGCCGAGCGTCGCAACATCGACATTGGTGACGTAACCGTGATCGTCCTCGACCGTGAGCGCCATCACGAGCAGATCGACAAGATCCGCGGCGCCGGCGCCCGCGTCCGGCTGATCAGCGACGGCGATGTCAGCGCGGCACTACTGGCTGTCAGCGAGCGCTCGCCGGTCGATCTTCTGTGGGGAGTTGGTGGCACACCGGAAGGTGTGATCTCGGCCGCTGCGATCAAGGCAATCGGCGGCGGGCTGGTCGGGCGCCTCTGGCCACGCGACGAAGGCGAGCGCAAGGCAGCGCTCGACGCTGGCTATGACCTCGACCGCCAGCTGACGCAGGACGATCTTGTGCGCGGCGATGACTGCTTCTTCTCGGCGACCGGCGTGACCGATGGCGATGTGCTGCAAGGCGTCCGTTATGAAGGCCGCGGCGTTGCTTCAACCGAGTCGATCGTGATGCGCTCCAGCTCCGGCACGGTGCGCCGCGTCAAGGCGCGTCATAACCGCGAGAAGCTGCGCGCGCTAATCGGTTAGGCGGCCGGCGTGCCGCGCTCGCTTGGGCGCGGGCCGCTTGGCGCTGGCAGCTCGTCGATCGCAGCAAAGCGCCCCGCCTTCGATGGCGCCAGGTCGCCGCGGGCAATCGAGCGCAGGAAGCCGTAGCTGATCAGCACGTGGATCCGCGACTGCGTCGCGGCGTAGGCCCAGTAGGCGACTGAGACGGCGATCCGCGGGTAGTAGTTGGCAACCTCGACGTCGACTTCCAGTGTGCTGCGTGTGCCATCGCCGATCGGTTTTCGTACAACGTCAATCTCGAGGTATCCGTCGGCGTCGATCCCGGGCGCGGCAACCAGCAGGCCGCGTTCAATCCGCCAGCGGACAATGCCGCGTCCGTCATCCATCTCGTACTGTGGACGGTCGAACGCCAGCAAGACCAGCGGCCGTCCGATCAGCACGACGAGCCGCTGCTCCTGGGTGTACTTGACGCGAATCAGGCCGAGCGTGCAGCGGCTCAGGAAGTGCCAGTAGGTGCGGGCCAGCCTTTCGAGCTGCATCGGCGTCCAGATCTGATCGAGCGCCGGTGTGGCGAGCTCCAGTTCGGCCGACTGGACGGTCCGTACGGCGCCGGCCCGGTCGGCGGTGGTGGAGTCGTGCAAGCCGCTGATCTTTACGTCGCCTACTTGGCTCGGGCGGCTGAGCAGATAGGTAACCAGCGCGATCAGTCCGAGCGCTGCACCGATCAGGATGATGATTACGGCAGCGACCGCCAGCAGGTCAGGCACCAAACGTTCCCCCAACGGCGCCGGTCGCTCCGGTCAGCAGGATTGACTGTTCTCTATCGGTATTCATTTGATGGCTACGTGCACGGTGACAACCAACGATGAACGATCAGCGGCGCTTTCGCGTACTACTAGCGGGAGCGAGCGTACGGGTCCAGCCTGCCAATGAACGAACTTTCAATCAAAGAGGTCTCTGAGCAATGCGGCATCGCCGCTGGCACGCTGCGGATGTGGGAACAGCGTTACGGCTTTCCGCGCCCACCGCGTAGCTCCAACGGCTATCGCAGCTACTCGGCCGATGATGTCGAAACGCTGGGCCGGGTCCAGGCCTACCGCCGCCGCGGGCTGTCGATTGCCGCGGCGATTGAGCACGCCGTTGAGGATCGCAGCCAATCCGATCGTTCATCGATCTACGCTGCGGTCGCGGCCTCGGGGCGTGGCATTCAGTCGCAGCTGCTGCGCAAGTCGACGCTGATCGCGCTGAGTCGCGCGATTGAGCATGAGGCGCTGGCGCTGGCCGCGGCGCCGGTGCTGTTTGGCGCCTTTCAACAAGAGGCTTTCTACCGCGCGGTCGAGCCGCGCTACCGCGAGCTGGCCGCGCAGGCCGAGGTTGCCGTCGTCTTCGCCGACTTTGCCTCCGAGCGCAAGCCGCCCCGCGGCCCGATTGAGATCCCGATCCGGGCCGACGCTGTGCTCGGCAATGAGTGGGCGGTCGTGATCGACGCGCCGGGTTATAGCGCGGCGCTAATGGCCTGGGAGCAACTCGACGGCGCGGACGATGATTCCTCGCAGGGCTCCGAGCGCCGCTTCGAGGCGATCTGGACGCTCGATCCGATCGCCACCCGCAAGGCTGCTCAGGCGGCGGCGAGGATCGTTGCGCTGAGCGATCAGCAGCTTGGCGGCGAGCTTGGGCAGCTGCTGGCCGAACGGCCGCTGGCGCTGGCCGAGCCGGCGCCAGCGCTGACGGCGCTGGCAAACCGAGCGCTCGCTTACGTCGAAGCCGCTTAGGGCTCCAGCGAGATCAGCTCGATCGCCGTCCCTGCGGGAAGGATTCCCTCGCCGCGTGGGATCACTGCCAGCGCGTCGGCCAGGGCGATCGAACTAAGGATGTGCGAGCCCTGCGGGCCGGTTGCGAAGGCGGCGCCATCTTCGAGCCGCACACGCACGCACTCGTCGCGGTCGGGGTGGCGGGCAATCGGCTCACCGAGCTCTGCAGTTGCGCTTGGCTGCGGCGGACGGCCCTGCAGCGCGCGTAGCGCCGGCGCCGCGAACAGCAGGAAGGTGACGATCGCCGATACCGGGTTGCCGGGCAGGCCGAAGACCAGCCGCCCGTCGCGGCTACCAAACCAGGTTGGCCGCCCGGGCCGCAGTGCGACTCGCCAGAAGTGCTGCTCAACGCCGAGCCCCAGTAGCGCCCCTTTGACATGGTCGTGCGGCCCGACCGAAACGCCGCCTGAGCAGACGACGACGTCGGCGAGCTCCAGCGCCTCGGCGAAGGCGGCGGCGGTTGCCTCGCCGTCATCGCCGACGTGGCGGGCGAGGACGACCTCGGCTCCGGCCTCGGTCGCCAATGCCCGCAGCGTCGTCAGGTTGGAGTCGTGCAGTTCGCCGGTCTCGAGTTCGGCGCCCGGTTCGCGCAGTTCGTCGCCGGTCGCGATCACAGCGACTTTTGGCCGCGGCAGGCAGATCAGCTCAGCGCGGCCTGCCGCGACGGCGATCCCCAGCTCGGCTGGCCCGAGCCGGCGCCCGGGCGCCAGCACCGTGTCGCCGGCTCGCAGGTCCTCGCCCGCCAAGCGGACGTTGCGTCCGGCTGTCAGCTCGTCGCGCAGCACCACTTCGCTGCCTTGATCGTCGACGACCTCAATCGGCGCGACCGCCTCGGCGCCGGCCGGCATCACCGCGCCGGTTGAGATTCGCACCGCTTCGCCCTGAGCGAGCGTCGCCTCGAACGGCCTTCCTGCCCGTGACTCCCCGACCACGCGCAGCCGGCGGCCGGCCTCGCCGGCCTTCGCGGCAAAGCCGTCCATCGCGCTGTTTGCGGCGCCGGGAACGTCGGCCGCCGCCGTCACCGGTTCAGCCAGCGTTAGCCCGAGTGCGCTGTCGACTGCCAGCCTGACCGGCGCAAGTGGGCTGCAGTGCTCGGCGACCAGCTGCTGGGCGCCGACGATGTCAAGCGCCGCGTCGCTCACGGTCGCTCAGTTGTCGCTGGCCCGCGTGCCAGGCAGCACCGGTCCACCGAACGCTGTCAGAGCGTTGCTGTGCGCCAGAACGCCGACGCTGCCGCGGCCGGTGTTGACGAAGCCAAGGCGGCGCGCGACCTCAATCGTGAAGTCGTAGCTGATGCCGGCGCCGTAAGGGCCACGGTCGATAACCGGCACTGTGATTGAACGACCACGGAAGCTGAACTCGAGCAGCGTGCCGCAGCGCAGCGTCTTGTGGGCGACACCGAGCGTCTTCTTCTTCAGTCGAACGCCGCAGGCCGTCGTCGTGCCGCTCTGGTCGTACCAAGTTGCCTGAGTCTTACTGTGGACGCTGATTATCGTCGTCGGGTGGTTACTTTGCTCGGCCTTGCGCCCGCCGCTGGCGAGCGCCCGGGCGAGGAAACGGCCGCGCTTTGTCGCCTTCCAGCTCAGTTTGAATGCGCCATTTGCTGCGACCGGGCCGCGGACGATTGTCCGCCAGCTGCCGTCGCTTGACCGCAGCTGAATGTCAACGCGGCGCCCGGGGCCGCTACCGGCCAGCATTCCTTCAAATCGGACGGCCGCGCCGAGCGTCGCCGGCTTGGCGCTGAGCAGCGCGTCAGTGGGCGTGATGCCGCCGGTTACCTGAGCGCCGGCGGGCACGGCTGCGCAGGCCAGCAGCATTAAGGCGGCGGGTAGGGCAAATAGCTGTCGGTGAATCAGGTGGATCTGTATCGCTCTCGTTGATGGCCTACGAGGTGAGCTGACGGGCTCGGGCCAAACGAGCGGCCCTACCGACGCAAAGCGTCTGATTCGCCCCAGCGAGCCTTGCGACTCGCAGTGGTTCCCCCGTCCGCCTCACGCAGGGCGCGAAGCGGTTCGGCAATTACCCCTCGAAGGGTACAGCAAGCGGCCGTTGTGGGTGTGACTAACTGAGCTGGCGGCGCTGTCAGCCGGGCAGCAGCCGCAGCGCGGCGCGCGTCAGCTCGGTCAGCAGCCCGGCCGGATCGGCGTCGCCAAAGCTGTGGCCGGCGTTCGGAGTCGCGTAACCGGCGCGTGGCACGACACTTGCCGCGGCCGGAGGCGTTGGCTGCTTGGCCTGCTTGTTTCCCGCTGCTTCGACGATCACCGGCTCTGCAGTGCCGGTCAGTGTGGCGCGCGTTTTGGCACTGGCCTGCGCCGCTCTGGCGGCGTCGCGGCGCACGCTTGGTCGCTGACGGCGGCTGCGAGGCAGGTTCGTCAGCACGTCGTTTTCATTCTGCTGATCGCGTGGCTCGGAAGTAGGCATCGCTCTATTCTGCCACGGCTGGGTCGAAGAAGAGGGATTTAGCGTGTAATTCTTTACCGCCCGATTCGCAACGGCAGTACTCTGGAGACTCTGATCGGTGGAAATCGGTTGGCGCTGAGGGGGGATAGCGTCGCTGAGCTTCTACTGTCAAAGGTGCCCCGGCGCAGCCGGATGAATCTGACCCGAGTACGAAACGGATGCTATGACCGTCAGCGAGTTTCAGGAACTGGAAGAGATCAAGACGCTTGTCGCCCGCGGCGCGCAGACCGGAGTGCTGTCGCACGCCGACATCGCCAGCGCCACGGCGGAGCTCGATCTTGATGATTCGGACCGCGAGGAACTGAAGACCTGGATCGAAAGCCAGGAGATTGAGCTGATCGACGACGATCCGTCGGCGCCGACCGATCAGGTTGAGCGTGCGCCCGACAAGCGGACGCGCCGGCGTGCCAAGGCAGCGATCGATCTGCGCCCCGACATGACGACCGACTCGTTGCAGCTGTTCCTCAAGGATATCGGCAAGGTCCGGCTGCTGACTGCTCAGGAAGAGGTCGATCTGGCGAAGAAGATCGAGCGCGGCGACCTTGCTGCCAAGCACAAGATGGTCGAGTCGAACCTGCGCCTCGTTGTCTCGATTGCGAAGAACTACCGCAACCAGGGCCTGCCGTTTCTTGATCTGATTCAGGAAGGGACACTGGGCCTTGTCCGCGCCGCTGAGAAGTTCGACTATCGCAAGGGATTCAAGTTTTCGACCTACGCAACATGGTGGATCCGCCAAGCAATTGCCCGCGCCCTGGCCGACAAGGCGCGGACGATCCGGATCCCGGTTCACGTTGTCGAGAAGCTCAACAAGATCGGCCGCGCCGAGCGCAAGCTGGTGACTGAGCTGGGTCGTGAACCGACACCGCAGGAGATCGCCGAAGTGACCGGCATCGACCCCGAAGAGGTCGATCAGATCAAGCGCTCAGCGCAGGCGCCGGTCTCGCTTGAGAAGCCGGTTGGCGATGAAGAGGAATCGGAGTTCGGTCAGTTCATCGCCGACGAGCGGGCCGAGTCGCCCTACGAGCGCGCCGCCGAAGTGCTGACTAAGGAGGCGCTGCGCGAGGCGCTGGAAAACCTCTCCTACCGTGAGCGCCGCGTGCTGGAGCTGCGCTACGGACTGGGCGGCGAGCATCCCCGAACGCTTGACGAGGTGGGCCGAACCTTCAACGTGACGCGGGAGCGGATCCGCCAGATTGAGAATCAGTCACTGAAGAAGCTGCAGTCGCTGGCCGAAGCGCAGAAGCTGCGCGACGTCGCCTGACCTAGGCGCCGGACGCGGCAGCCAGCGGCTAGGATGACTGCAGTGTTTAGGCGTTCTAGGTCCGTGTTGCTCGTCGTGCTCGGCGTCGGGGTTTTTGCTGGTTGCGGCGGCGATCGCAGCGATGACCAAGACTCAGGGCAGCCCAGCGCTTCTGTTATCGATCCGGGCCCTGTCCATGTTCACGGGCTCGGCATCAACCCAAGCGACGGAGCGCTGTTTATCGCCACCCACACTGGGTTGTTCCGAGCGCCGAAAGGCGACCAGACAGCCGTCCGGGTAGCCGGGAGATATCAGGACACGATGGGCTTTACCGTGGTGGGGCCCAACCGCTTCCTCGGCTCCGGGCATCCCGACCTGCGAGAGAAGCTTCCGCCTTATCTGGGCCTGATCCGTTCACAGGACGCTGGGCAGACATGGCAACCAGTCTCGCTACTCGGAAAGGCAGACTTCCACATTCTGGAAGCCTCCGGCCGACGGGTGGTGGGGTTCGGTTCAGACTTCGATACCAGAGCCGGTCAGCTGCTGGTCAGCGACAACGGCGGCGAGACTTGGCGCAAGCGCAAGCTGCCCAGCGCGCTAATGCTGATCGACCTTGCAATCTCCCCTGACGACGCGGATCGGATCTTGGCCGCCGACGAGCGTGCCCTCTACCGCTCCGACGACGCGGCACGTAGTTGGAAACGGCTGGACGGCGCGCCCGGGCTGCTTGGCTGGCGAGCTGACGGCGTCTATCGCATGACGCTTGACGGGCAGCTGTCCCGCAGCACAGACCAAGGGCGAAGCTGGCAGACGATCGGTCGGGTCGACGGAGCTCCGGCGGCTTTCCAGGCTGAGCGCGACGCGCTCTATGTCGCGCTTCATGATGGCGGCACGGTGTTGATCTCGAACAACGGTGGACGCGACTGGACTGTGCGCTCGCGTCCGAAGCAGACCAACAGCAGCGGAAGCTGATCCGCAGCTGACGCAGTTAGCCGTCCTCGCTGGAGTTCTCCCGCCCTGCGAAGACCCTGCGGTACTGGTTATAACGGATCGTCATGGGCACTATCGTTGGTAAAGTGATTGAGTGGCTATCGATCCTGACTGCCCTGTCTGTCGCACCGCCGATATCGTCTGCGCCAAGTGGACGCTGCTCGTCGTGCGCGAGCTTGATCAGGGGCTGTCGCGCTTCTGCGAGCTGGAGCGCTCGCTGAGCGGGATCAGCCCGCGCACGTTGTCACTGCGTCTGCGCGAGCTTGAGGAAGAAGCAATCATCGAGCGCCGCGAGCTGCCTGAGATGTCGCCACGGGTCGAGTACGCGCTGACCGATAAGGGTCGTGCGCTGCTGCCGCTGATCGACGACATGCGCTGCTTCGGTGAGCGTTGGCTCGACCAGCAGCCCGTCGCCGCGCCGCTCGCGGCACAGGCCAGATAAGCAGTATTGGGAATCATTCCTGATAAGCTGGGGCTGTGTTTGACAGCTTCACATTGCCGTTCTTCCAGCGGGGGATCGTTGAGGTTCTGCTGCTCGCTTCGGTTGCCGGGACGCTCGGCGTATGGATTGTGTTACGCGGCATGGCCTTCTATACCCACGCCGTAGGCAGCGCCGCCGTGCCGGGGCTTGTACTGGCGGACGGGCTTGGCTTCGCGCCCCTGCTCGGCGCATTCAGCGCGGCACTGCTGATGGCTGCGCTGATAACGCTGCTGGTGCGCCGACGCTCGGTCGGCGGCGACAGCGCGACGGCAATCGTGTTGGCTGGTGCACTGGCGCTTGGCGTGATCCTCGCTAGCGACGTCTTCGGCTCGCAAGGCAGCGTTGACCGCTTGCTGTTTGGAAGTCTGCTGGCGATCGGACCGCCCGAACTGGCACTGGCGGCGCTGACCGCGGCGCTGGCACTGGCGGCGACGCTGCTTGCCGGCCCGCGCTGGTTGGCCAGCGGCTTCAGGAACCGCGGTGGTCGCGGCGACGCGCTGCTGATTGGCCTGATCGCGCTGGCCGCCGTTGCCGCGCTCGCCGCAGTCGGCGCGCTACTGGCGACGGCGATCCTTGTTGTACCGGCGGCGACGATGCGACTGCTAACCGGCCGCCTGATCAGGTGGCAGCTCGCGACGGCAGCGCTGGCGGCGGCAGAGGGCGTCGCCGGCATGGTCCTTGCCTTCCAGCTCAATCTGCCGCCGGGAGCTGCGATTGCTGTCCTCTCCGGACTTGTTTTCGCCCTTGTCGCCGTGGCAACTGCGCTGCGCGCGCGGCGGCCGTGGCTCGCCCCGGCGGCGCTCTGCGCTGCCGTCGCGAGCGGGCTGATGTTGACCGGTTGCGCCGGTGGCGGGCCGAACGATACGCAGAAACTGACGGTTGCTGCAACGACGACGCAGCTTGGCGACATCGTCCGTCAGGTCGGCGGTAGCGCCGTCAGCGTGGAGCAGATTCTGACGCCCAACTCGGAGGCCCACGACTATGAGCCGCGGCCGGCCGACGTCGCCTCGGTCGCCGACGCAAAGCTGCTGTTCACCAGCGGGCTGGGGCTCGACCGGTGGTCCGCCAAACTGGTTGAGCAGTCCGGTTCCGGCGCACGCGTGATCGACGTTGGCGGCGGCGTCCCTGTCAAACGGCATTTAGCTGGCGGCGCCACCGACCCGCACTGGTGGCAGGACCTGGCAAACGTTGCGGCGGCAACAACGCAGATTGAGCGCGCGTTGATCGCCGCTGACCCAAAGGCGCGCGAGCTGATCATCGCCAACGCTCGCGCCTACCGGGCGAAGCTGCGCAGTGCCGACAGGGCAATCAGTGCCTGCATCAACCGCATTGCGCCGAGCCGACGGCTGATCGTCACCGACCACGACGCCTTCGTCTACTACACGAGCCGCTACGGCTTGCGGTCGGTCGGCGCCATCTTCCCTTCGACCTCGACCCAGTCCCAGGCATCGGCCGGTGAGGTTGCGGCGCTGGAGGCGAAAATCAAGGCGCTGAAGGTTGTGGCGATCTTCCCCGAGAGTTCGCTTAACCGGGCGCTTGCCGACCGGATCGCCAGCGACACCGGCGCATCATCGAACTATCAGCTATACGGCGACACGCTCGGCCCGCGCACCGCCGCCGCCGGCACGCTGATCGGCGCTGCGCTGGCCAACACGCAGGCAATCGTCGGCGGTATCTCGGGCGGGAGAGTGCGATGCCTGATCAGCCGCTAAGCGATCAGCCGCTGGTCGTCTGCGACCGGTTGGCGGCGCGCTACCCGGGCGCAGCGGCACCATCGATCAGCAGTATCACCTGCGAGATCAAGCGCGGCGACCGCGTCGCGCTGCTCGGTCCAAACGGCGGCGGTAAGTCGACGCTGATGCGCGTGATGACCGGCGAGCTTGCCCCGTCATCAGGCGAGATTGAGCTCTTCGCCGGCCGCCCGGCGCTGGTGCCCCAGGGTGAGCGCTCGCGCCTCGATTATCCGGTCAGCGCGCTCGATGTAGCGCTGATGGGGTCGGTCTCGCGGCTCGCTTGGTGGCGTCGCCCATCACGCGCTGACCGCCGACTGGCGCTGGAGTCGCTGCGCCGCGTCGGCATGGCAGAGATGGCCGGGATGACCTTCGGCGAGCTGTCAGGCGGTCAGCGCCAGCGGGTGCTGGTTGCGCGAGCGCTGGTGCAGGACTCGCCGCTACTGCTGCTCGATGAACCCTTCGCAGGGATCGACGCGCCAAGCGCCGAGCTGCTGACCGTGCTGTTCGACGAGCTCGCCGCTGAAGGGCGCGGGCTGCTGATCGCGACGCACGACATCGAACAGGCCCGCAGCTGGGACCTGGTGCTCTGCTGCAACCGCGTGCAGATTGCCTTCGGACGACCGTCCGAGGTATTGACGCGTGAGGTGATCGAACGCACCTACGGGGCGGCTCTGGTGGCACTGCCGGGCGACGAATCGTTGTCGATCCTGCCGCCACATCACCACGACCACGGTGAGCAGCGCTGAGGCGATGATCGACTGGCTGACAGAGCCGCTGCGCGAGCCGATCGTCGTCCGCAGCCTGATCGAACTGGCGCTGCTTAGCGTTGTCGGCGGCACGCTTGGCTGTTGGATCGTGCTTGCTGGCCGCGCTTACAGCGCCGAGTCGTTGGCGCATTCGATGCTGCCAGGGTTGGTCGGCGCGGCGCTGCTTGGGCTGCCGCTGATCGTTGGCGGCGCCGCCGGGCTGATTGTCGGCGCGGCTCTGATCTCACTCGTCGGTCGGATCAGGCTGCTTGGCACTGAGGTCGCCGTGTCGGTCGTGATCACGACGCTGTTCGGCGCCGGTGTGCTGCTGGGACTGGCGCCATCAACGCCGGCCGGGCTGAACGGAATTCTGTTTGGCGACCTGCTGGCGGTCGGCACGACTGAGATCATCCTGGCCGGCGGCTTCGCCGTCGTCGTCCTGATCGTGTTGGTGGTATTACACAATTCGCTGCTGGTGACGGGCTTCGATCGTCGCCAAGCGCTGGCTATGGGCCGCTCGCCTGGGCCGTTTGACCTGGTCCTAGCGCTGCTGCTGGCCGGTGCGACGCTGGTCGCCGTGCAGGCGCTCGGCAACCTGCTGGTCGTCGTCATGCTGATCGGACCGGCAGCCGCTGCGCGGCTACTTACTGCGCGGATCGCAGCGATGATGGCGCTGGCAGTCGGAATCGCATGGGCGGCCTCGCTGTTCGGGCTATATGCCTCCTACCACGCCGATCTGGCGGCCGGAGCGGCGGTCACCTGCGCGCTGGTCGCGGCCTTCATCGCCGCACTGCTGGTTCGCGCACTGCGCGACGGCTTCAGGGGCGGCAGCTGGCGCAGAGGCCGTGCAGCACAATCTCGTGGCCTTCCACTGCAAAGTCGACGCGCTTAGAGATCGCTGTTACGGCCAGTTCAAGCGGGCGGTCGTCGAACGGAATTACGGCGCCGCAACTGTCACAGACGAGGTGGTGATGGTGGTGTTCGGGGCGCACCGGTTCGTAACGGGCCTGGCCTTGGCCAAGCTCAACCTTGCTGACGACGCCGAGTGCTTCCAGCTCGTCAAGCACGCGGTAGATGCTGGCGCGGCCGACGGCTCGCTTGCGCGCCACCAACTGCGCTTCGATCTCGTAAGCGCTCAGTGCGCAGCTCTGCTCAGCGAGCAGCTCAATCACCGCCGCTCGCGCGCCGCCGCGACGGTAGCCAGCCGCCGCCAGCCGTTCGCCGGTCGCTGCTGCCCAGTCGGAGTCGCTGTTGATCTGCTTGGCCATCGCCAAACAGGCTAGCGATGAGACTGGTTCTCAGGCCAATTCGACTGCGCCGTGATCGTCGCAGTGTTCCCCGTGGGGGTGGTGCAGGCGACCCTCAACCAGATAATCGGTGTGCTCGCCGTGTGGCAGCGCCTCGTGGCCGCAGCCGGGGCCGTGGACGTGCTCCGAGCAGCCGTGGCCATGGTCGCAGCGCTCGGGGCGCTGATCATCGACCGCGATCGTGTGCTCGTCGCAGTGATCGCCATGAGGCTGATGCAGGTGACCGCCGTGGATGAAGTCGATGTGGCCGTCGTGGACGATTGCCGTATGGCCGCAGCCCGGCCCGTGAACGTGGTCATGCTGCTCGTGCGTCTTCTGCTTCTCAGCCATCGGTAATAGGCTACCGCGCGGCCTCGATGGCAGGATCGACGGCGCTCGCGGCGAATCGGGGAGTCATGGGATTGCGCCAACTTCGCGCCGCGCTGCATGCCTTCACGCAGGAGGCTGCCTGGCAGCTGGCGAGCGACACGCATGAAGGCCATGAACTGCCGTTCGAGGTGGTCGAGTCCGGCCGCCGCGACTCGCCGCTCTACTGCTACCGGCCGCTAACGGCCGATTTCATCTCGGAACGCAGCGGCGTGCTGTCGCAGCTACCGACCTATCTGCCGGCCGCCCACGCGCTGGTTGCGATCGGCAGCCTCGCCGACTACCTCGACTCACAGTCGGTCCGACCGCCCGGCCCGGGCCGCCAGAGCGCCGACCTGGCGCTGCACTGCTTCCTGGCGCGAGTCTTCGTTGACTCCAGCGACTTTGTCTTCGATGAGCGCTGCTTCGATAACGCCTACCAGGAGCTTGAGAAGTGCGTCGCCGAGGAGCGCGCTGAGCACAGCGTGGTCGCTGTGTTGCTGGGCGTTGAGCTGGCCTCCGACGAGGTCAAGCTTGGCGACGGCATGACGCTGGTACGCGGCGAACAGAGCGATGAAGCGCCCGATGAGGCGCGCTGGTCGCGGCTCGATGGCAGCCCGCAGACGCTGGTGATTGTCCGCCGCGCGCCGGTACCGGGCGATACGGGCCCGCTGCAAGCGTCGCGCACGTCACTACGCAAGCTTGTTGCCGGACTGCGGCTCTACCACGCTGAACCGGTCTCGCTGGCGCCGCTCGGCTGGTCGTGGATTGGCGCCGGGCCGTGGCAGGCGGTTGCGATCAGCGCCGAGTCTTCCGAGCCGCAGCCGTTGGTGCTGATTGAGCCTGCGCAGGAGGATGAGCTGCGCGCATTCCTCAGCCTCGTCGGTCGCCGCGAGCCGCGTTCGGGCGAGCTGGCCTGGGCGCTGCGCCGTTTTGACCTCGCACACCAGCGCACGCTGCCCTCCGAGGCGCTGAGCGACCTGCTGCTGGCAGCGCGAGCGCTGCTGGAGCCAGAAGGGCCGACATCGGGCCGGCTGGCGGGCCGCCTTGCGGCGCTCTGCGCCGAACCGCAGCGCCGCGCAGCGCTGACCGAGAGTTTTGCCCGGACCGCCGCGCTGGAGCAGGCGCTGATCGCTGGCGAGGCCGGCGGCGACAGCACGGCGCCCGCTGTCTACGAGTTCGAGGGCTATCTGCGGGCGCTGCTGCGCGACGCCTGCTGCGGCCATCTCAGCAGCGACCTGGTCGCACTTGCCGACTCGATCCTGGCCGAGGCAGCTCCTCAGGCAGCGCCGGCCGACGAAGCGCCGCCGGTCGATCCGACCGACCGCTACGAGTCGCTGCGGCCGCCGCTTTAGCCGCGGCCCCACAGCGCCCGCTGAACCGCGACCAGCCCGGCGACGTCGCTGACATCGCCGGGCAGCTCCGGCACGATGATCGGATCGCTTGTTCCGACCTCTTCGGCCAGGCGAGCGATCGCCGCCCCGTTACGCTGGGCGACGGCCAGTGCACTGAGGTAGCTGGCCAGTACCGGGGCCGCCAGCGGTTCGCCCAACTTCGCGTCGAGCAGCGCTGCCGCCTCGGCCGGCGTCGGTGCCGGCAGCGCGCCGCTGGCTACAAGGTGGACACGGTTGATAACCAGCGCCGCCAGCTTCATGTTGGAGCTGCGCAGCTTGTCGCTGAAGAAGACAGCTTCGTCGCCGGACTCCCGCGCCGGTGAGCTGATCACAACGAATCCGGTCGCCGCGTCGGCGAGCAGTTCGCGCACGCCGTCGGCGCGCTCGCGAAAGCCGTCGATCAGGCCGCCCAGCGCCTGGAAGAAGTCCGAAAGGTCTTCCAGCAGCTCAACGCCGGTGATCCGCTTCATCACGCTTAGGATCGCGCCGGTGCCAACGCCCAGCGCGCGCGCCGCAAAGCCGGTTGGCGCCAGCAGAAACTTCAGTGCGCGGCCATCGAAAAAGCCGGTCAGCCGGTCCGGCGCGTCAAGGAAGTCCAGCGCGTTGCGCGACGGCGGCGTGTCCAGCACGATCACGTCAAAGCGGCCGGAGCGGTTTAGTTCGTAAAGCTTGGCGACGGCCGTGAACTCCTGCGATCCGGCGATTGCGCCTGACAGCTGCTGGTAGATCTTGTTTGAGAGGATTTCGTCGCGCCTGCCAGCGTCCGGCGCAAGGCTGTCAATCAGTTCATCGAAGGTTTGCTTTGAGTTCAGTGTCATTGCCCACAGCTCGCCGCTGATCTCAAGCCCGGCCGGCGCAAAGCGTGCGCCGTCAACCAGCACAGGCTGGTTTTCGAGTTGCTCCAGCCCCAGCGCGTCGGCGAGCCGCTTAGCCGGGTCGATCGTGACAACGGCGACACGGCTGCCGCTGGCCGCCAGTCCTGCTGCGATCGCGGCGGCGGCGGTCGTCTTGCCGACGCCGCCGGAGCCGGCACAGATGATTACGGCGAGGCCTTCAAGGCGGGTTTCAATCGAACTTGCCATGCACTCAACAGCCTACGGTCGGCGCAGTTGCTGCGCCGGGCGGGAAGGAATCAGCGCCGCTACTGCGAATAAAGTGCGAGTACGGGTCCAACAGACGACCGGAGCCCCTCCCGTGGATAAGAAAAAGCCCAGAATCATCGCATTCGCCAACCAGAAGGGCGGCGTCGCCAAAACGACGACGACGCTCAACCTTGCCGTCGCCCTAGCCGAGTCCGGCCATCGCGTGCTGTGCATCGACATGGATCCGCAGGGAAACCTGACGATGTCTCAGGGGATCGACCCCGACACGCTTGAAAACTCGATCTACGACGTGCTCGTGCACGACAAGCCGATCCGCGACGTGATCGTCACGCGTGAGATTGATCTCGCTCCGGCCTCAATCGACCTGGCCGGCGCTGAGATCGCAATGTCGACGAAGATCGGCCGCGAACGCTCGTTGCAGAAGGCGCTGACCGCGGTCGTCGACGATTACGACTTTATCTGCATTGACACGCCGCCGAGCCTCGGCCTGCTGACGATCAACGCGCTGACCGCAGCCACCAAGGTGATCGTCCCCGTGCAGTGCGAATATCTATCAATGCGCGGCCTAATCCAGTTGCAGAACACGCTGCAGATGATTCGCGAAAACCTCAACCCCGAGATTGAGATCGAAGGGATCCTGCCGACGCTGATGGACACGCGCACGGTTCACGCCAAGGAGGCGATTGAGATCCTCGAAGAGAACTTCGGCGACCGCGTCTTTGCCTCGCGGATCCGCAAGACGATCCGTTTCGCTGAAGCTCCCGTTCAGGGGATGTCGGTGCTTAAGTACGAGCCCAACGGCAGCGCTGCAGACTCCTACCGCGCCCTCGCGAAGGAGGTGCTGTCACATGGCTAAGAACAAGAAGAGCCGCGCCAGCATGCGTGAGGGCCCGCTCTCAGAACTTTTCCGCCGGACCGCGAAGACCGGCTCCGAGGAGGCCGAGAAGCAGCCGCCGGTCGAGCCGGCAACGCCAGCTGCCGGCCCCGGCGAAGCCCAGACGCAGGCTGGCCGCCAGGAGACGCCGGCGACCGGGGTACGCAGCACGCCGTCGCCGCAGGAACGGCTGCGCAGCGCCTTCAGTTCAGAGATTCCGGAAAATCAGATCGACGAGCCGCCGCTCGCGCCGCCGCTGATGCCGCCAGCTCCTGACCCGGTCGACAACCGCTCGTCGAAGGCCAAGAAGGGCGGCCCCGTGCTGCGCGTCGTTGGCGTCGGCGGAGCCGGAGTGAATGCCGTCGACCGGATGATCGAAGCAGGTATTGCTGGGGTCGAGTTCATCGCCGTCAACACTGACGTGCAATCGATCCAGCAGACACAGGCTGACGTGACAGTTCACATCGGCGAGGCGCTGACGCGCGGCCTCGGCGCAGGATCCGATCCGGAGCTTGGTCGCGCTGCAGCGATGGAGGACTACGACCGCATCAAGCATCTGCTGAAGGGCTCCGACATGGTCTTCGTCGCGGCCGGCGCAGGCGGCGGCACCGGTACCGGTGCGGCGCCGATCGTCGCCCGCATCGCGCGTGAGGTTGGCGCTCTTACAGTTGGCATTATCACGCGCCCATTTGGTTTTGAGGGGACGCGCCGCGCGTCAACCGCATCGCTCGGCATCGACGCCCTGCGCGAAGAGGTCGACACGCTGATCGTGGTACCCAACAATCGTCTGCTCGAGGTGCTTGACCAGCGCACCTCGATGGTCGAAGCCTTCCGGATCGCCGATGACGTGCTGCGTCAAGGTGTCCAGGGAATCTCCGACCTCGTCACGCTGCCGGGGATCATCAACCTCGACTTTGCCGACGTGCGGACGATCATGTCCGACGCCGGTTCGGCGTTGCTTGGAATCGGTATGGGGACCGGCGAGTCACGCGCGCTTGACGCCGCAGCGCAGGCTGTTTCGTCACCGCTGCTGGAGACCGACATCAACGGCGCCCGTTCAATCTTGCTGTCGATCACCGGCGGCAGCGATCTGTCGCTGTGGGAGATCAACGAGGCTGCCAAGGCAGTCTCCGAGGCAGCTCATCCGGAGGCGACGATCATCTTCGGTGCGATGATTGACGACGCCCTCGACGATCAGGTTTGGGTGACGGTTGTCGCAACCCGCTATGACGAAGTAGGCCGCCGTGGCCGCCGCCAGCGCGTTGATGAGCCAGCCGGTGAGCCAAAAGTTGAGCGTGGACGTGGTTCGCGCTTAGGTAAGAACACGGTCCGCACCGGCACCGGGATCGACACGCTCGATGTGCCTGAGTTCCTGCCGCGCGGCTAGCCCGCTTCGCTTGGCACAGCGCAGTTCGGCGCTGCCGCCACTACTTTACGGTCGATGACCGGCGCCGCGGGCATCGTTGCTGCAGGACACCCTCGAACCGCCGAGGTCGGCGCCGGCGTGCTGCGCGCCGGTGGCAACGCGGTTGACGCGGCGATCGCCGCCGTGCTCGCCTCATGGGTCTGTGAACCACTGCTGACCGGGCCCGGCGCTGGTGGCTACATGCTCGTCGCCGGAGCCGGCGAGCAGCCGACGCTGCTCGACTTCTTTGTTGCCGCGCCTGGCCACGGCGCCAATCAGCAGCACGCGCCGCTGCTCCCCGTTGAAGTCTCCTTCGGCGACGCCGAGCAGACCTTCAACTGCGGCGCCGCGTCGTGCGGTGTTCCCGGCAGTCCTGCCGGTATCGCCGCGGCGGCAGAGCGCTGGTCGACGATCCCGCTGGCCGACCTGGCGGCGCCGGCAGCGCAGCTGGCGCGCGACGGTGTGCCGCTCAACGAAGCACAGGCATACGTCTTTAAAATCCTCAACGGGATCCTCGTTTCAACGCCCGGCGCCGCGGCCGAGTTCACTCGCGACGGCCGCTCGCTGGCGCTGGGCGAGAGCTTTGCCAGCGACGAGCTTGCCGAGACGATCGAGCGGCTCGGCGTCGACGGCGCAGCACCCTTCTACGAAGGCGACATCGGCGCCGCGATGGTTGACGAGGTACAGCGGCTCGGAGGGCTGCTTGATCAGGCTGACCTTGAGGCCTACGAGGTGATTGCGCGCGAACCGGCGCAGGCCAGTTACCGCGGTCGCAGCGTGCTGACCAATCCACCGCCGTCGGCCGGCGGCGCGCTGCTGGTGCTGGCCTTTTCGCTGCTGGAGCAGAGCTGCCCGCAGGGCGCGCCGAGCGATGCGCAGCTGCTCGCTGTCATCGATCAGGTTCAGGCGCTGCGCACGCCGCAGTTCACGGCCGGGCTGATCGACCCGGACTTCCTGCGCCGCTTTCTTGCCGCCAACCTTGGCTCGACGACTCACATCAGCGTGATCGACAGCGCCGGGCGGGCCTGCTCGGTTACCTGCTCAAACGGCGAAGGCTCCGGCATCGTCGTGCCGGGAACCGGGATTCAGGTCAACAACATGATGGGTGAGGAGGACCTCAATCCGCTTGGCTTCTTCCGCGCCGCCCCCGGGCAGCGGATGCCGTCGATGATGGCGCCGACCGTCGTGCTGGGCAATGATGGTGAGGTTGAGTTGGCGATCGGCAGCGCCGGCTCCAACCGGATCCGGTCGGCGATCCTGCAGGTGATTGTCAATCTGATCGATCACGGCGCCGACCTTCAAGCGGCCGTCAACGCGCCGCGCTTTCACAGCGAGGGCGGCACGTTGTTCGCTGAACCTGGTGTGCGGCTGGAACGGCTCGATCGTGGTGACCGCGAGCTCGTTCAGTTCCGCTCTGAGAACCTTTTCTTTGGTGGAACGCAAGCCGTTAGCCGTGACCCTGCCAGCGGCGAACTTGCCGGCGCCGGTGATCCGCGGCGCGGCGGCGCGGCGGTCGCCGCATGACGCGCAGCGCTGGAACCGCGGCGCTGCTTGCTGGCGCTGCGCTTGCGGTTGGCTGCGGCGGCCCATCGGCCGATCTGTTTGTCGTCAACCGCAGCGGTTCGGTGCCCGGCGCAAAACTGACGATGGTCGTTGGTGATGGCGGCACAGTCCGCTGCAACGGTGGGCCGGTAAGGGAGATCAGTAACGCCCAGCTGATCGAAGCGCGCGCCGTCGCTGGTGATCTTAACGGCGACGACATGGAGCCCGGGCCAGCGCGCAAAGCGGTCAATCTGAAACCCGCCAAGTACACGATCCTGCGCTACCGGATTGAGACTGAGTTTGGTCAGGTCAGCTTCAGTGACAGCTCGCGGCCTCAGCCGCCGGTCTTTTACGCCGCGGCGCGGCTGACGCGCGAGTTGGCAAAGAACGTTTGCGGCCTGCCGCGCTGAACTCAGCCGAAACGACCGCGGCCGTTCAGAGCGGGCGGCGGGCGCTGAGCAGCAGGTTGTAGAAGATCGTGGCTGGCAGCCGGCCTTCCAGCAGTCTGCGGTCAAGCTTCTGTAGAGCGATGTAACCGCGGAAGGCGTATTGACGCCAGAGCTGCGGCACCTGCTCACTGACCGCCGTGCTCTCGAGTGCCCGGTTGGTCCAGCCGAACCAGTTGGCCAGCAGCTCCTCGCCGTTCACCTTCACCTCGTCGAACCCGGCCCGCTCGGCCGCGCCCTCTAGGTCGGAAGGCAGGAAGGCGTGCACGTCGACGCGCTGCTCGAGCTTGTGGTTGGCTTCGCCGCCGTCGGCGTGGCCCTCCGCTGCGACGTCGGCGCGGATCGCCGCTCGCCAAGCGGGTGCCATCGCGGTCGCGGCGCGCTTGGGCAGCTGCGCCAGCCGGTCGCCGTGGCGGGAGGGCTCGCCGGCGAAGAGGATCATCCCGCCCGGGCTCAGGACGCGGTGGAATTCGGAGAAGGCCCGGTCGAGGTCGGGGATGTGGTGGAGGACTGCGTGGCCGAATACGAGGTCGAAGCTGCCGTCCTCAAACGGCAGCTGCTCGGCGTCGCAGAGCTCGGTCTCAACGTCGAGCTCAAGCATCTTCGCATTGGCCTTGAGCACCTCGATCATTCCAGGCGAGATGTCGGTGCAGGTGGCGTCGGCGACGATTCCGGCCATCTTCATGTGGAGCGAGAAGTATCCGGTTCCGGCGCCGATCTCCAATGAGCGCGCGAACGGGGGAACGTCGCCGCCAAGCGCCTTCTCTAGCTTCCCCAGCACCTGGTCGCGCCCGACCGCGCCCCAGTCGATTCCCCACTTAGCGTCGTAGTGGACAGACGCCCCGTCGTGGTAGCGGGCGTTTACTTCCCGGATTTCGTCCGGTGTTTGCGGCGCTGGCATCAGGATCGGGGAGGCTAGCGATTGGCGCCGCCCGGCGCCTTGCTGACCGCCCGGTCAGAAGCTGCGAAACTGGCGCAATGGAACTGTCGGCGCCATCGCTGCTCGATCTGCCGCCGGGGCCGCGCCAGCCGCGCTACGCCCAGGCGCTGCAGTGGGTGATGCGCCCGCAGCAGTTTGCCTGCCGCCAGCGCGAGCGTTTTGGTGACGTCTTCACGCTGCAACTGATTGACGGGCAGCCACTCGTGCTGCTCAGCGACCCCGATGACATTCGCACCGTCTTCACCGGCTCGGCTGAGGCAATGCACGCCGGCGCAGCGAATCAGCTGCTGGCGCCGGTTGTCGGCAAACGCTCGATTCTGCTGCTCGACGAAGCGGCGCACCTGCGTCAGCGCCGGCTGCTGCTGCCGCCATTTCATGGCGAGCGGATGCTGCGCTACGAGCAGATCATGGCCGAGGCGGCTGAGCGCGAGCTGGCCGGCTGGCAGGAAGGCGAAACGATTGAGCTGCTGGGGCGGATGCAGGGGATCACGCTGGAGGTGATCATGCGCGCCGTTTTCGGGATTCAGGATGGGCTCGAGCTAGAGCGCCTCGGGCGGCTGCTACGGCGGATGCTGAGCTCAACCACGAGCGTCCGGCAACTGGCGCTAAGCCTGATCGTCGGTCCCGACTCGGAGCGGCTCGAGCGGCGCCTGCGCGAAGTGCTGGACCCGGTTGACGAGGAGCTCTACCGCGTGATCGCCGAGCGCCGCGCAGATCCGCTGCTCGATCAGCGTGATGACATTCTCTCGATGCTGCTGGCCGCCCGCGACGAGGACGGCGAGGCGATGACCGAGATCGAACTGCGCGACGAGCTGATGACGCTGCTGCTGGCCGGGCACGAAACTACCGCCAGCTCACTGGCCTGGGCCTTTGAGCAGTTGACCCATCAGCCGAAAGCGCTGCAGCGGCTCGCAAGCGAGCTGCGCGGCGGCGACGATCAGTCCTACAGCGACGCCGTGATCTTCGAAACGATGCGGCTGCGGCCGGTGCTGCCGATTGTTCTGCGCGTGATCACCGAGCCGATCACGGTCGGCCAAGGACGCTTCCGCCTGCCCGCGGGCACGCGCGTTGCGCCGGCAATCATCCTCGTCCATCTGCGCGAGGACATCTACCCGGAGCCGTTTAGCTTCCGGCCCGAGCGGTTCCTCGACAATCCGCCTGGCACCTACAGCTGGATTCCCTTTGGCGGCGGCATGCGCCGCTGCGTCGGCGCCTCGTTTGCTCAGTTTGAGATGAAGGCTGTGCTGCGCGCCGTGCTGACCAACTTTGAGCTCGAGGCGGCCGGCCGGCCGGAGCGGATCGCCCGCCGCTCGCTGACGCTCGTGCCAGCCGACGGCGGCCGCGTGCGCATCAAACGAAGGCTCAACCCGCAGCGCCCGGTAGCGCAGGCCCGCCGCGCTGCGGCAATCTGATGGCCGGCGGCGAACCACCTGAGCGCACCGACGCAACTGCGCCGCGGATCTTTCAGAGCGGTCAGCCAGAGGGCGTGCCGCCACTTGAGTTAACGGGCGAGCGGACGCTGCCGGACGTGCCCCAGGAGAACTACTGGTACCGCCGCCATCTGATCGTCTACGAGTGGATTGCCGCCCGCAGCGGCGGGCTGCGCGTCGCCGACCTGGCCTGCGGCGAGGGCTACGGCAGCAAGGTCCTGGCTGGCAGCGCATCCGATGTCGTCGGCGTTGACGCCAACCCTGATGCGCACGCCCACGCTGCTGCCCGTTACGGCGGCGGGAAGCTACGCTTCGAGCGGACGCTGATCGACAGTTACAACGAGCCGCGTGACGTTGTCGTCTTCCTGCAGACAATCGAACATGTCGACAATCCCGGCCAGATTCTCGACCACTGCGCCGGCCTTGTCGCCGCCAGCGACAGGCCAGCGGTCTACGTCTCAACGCCGAATGTTCTGACACTGGCGCCGGAAGGGGCCGAGCGTTCCGGCAACCCGTGGCACGTCCATGAGTACCGTCCGGATGAGTTTCGCGCGCTCTGCGCTGAGCATTTCGGACGGGTCGAGATCTTTGGCCTGCATCACGCTGGGCGGCTGCGCGCTCATCAGGTCGCGATCGAACGGTTCGGCTGGGACACCGTCCACAAGCGGCTTGGCATCACGCAGCGCTTCTACGACCGCTTTGTGCCGGCAATCTCCGTCAACGACTTCACGCTGGTCAGCGAACACGACGCTTCGCGCCGGCTCGACCGGGCGCTCGACCTGCTCGCCGTGATCAGGCCCTGATGAGCGCGCAACGCGGCCGCGTCGCAATTGTTCTGCACACCCACATGCCCTACGTCGAGGGCTTTGGCACCTGGCCTTTTGGTGAGGAGTGGCTGTGGGAGGCGATCGCCACCTCGTATCTGCCGATCGCCGCGCTGCTTGAGGACGGCGCTCCGCTGACGCTGTCACTGACGCCGGTGCTCTGCGATCAGCTGGAGGCTGACGGGGCGATGCAGCGTTGCACCGAGTTCCTGCGCGAGCTGCGGCCGCAGACGCACCGGCTTGACGCCGAGGGCTGCCGCGCAGGCGGCCACGAGGCTCTGGCGGCTGAGTTGGAGCGAGCCGCCGGCCAATACGTCGACGCGGTTGCCGCGCTGGACGCCTGTAACGGTGATCTGCTGGGACGGCTCGCTCCGTACGCAGCCTGGACGAGCAGCGCGACGCACGCAATCCTGCCGCTGCTGGCGACCGACGCCGGCATCCGTCTGCAGGTTGAGGCTGGCGTCGAGAGCCACCGCCGCCGCTTTGGGCAAAGCTGGCGCGGCGGCTTCTGGCTGCCGGAGTGCGCACACGATCCAGGAAACGACCGTTTGCTTGAGGAGGCTGGAGTGCACGCCGCCTGCGTTGAGATGACGGCCTACTTTGGCGCCGGGAACCGGCGCAACCTGCGCCCGCTGCGCAGCGCCGACGGGCCGCTGCTGGTGCCGATCGACCGTCAGCTGATCGACCTTGTCTGGGGTTCCGGCGGCTATCCCGCGGGCGCTGCCTACCGCGACACGCACCGGCGGACGACCTTCGACCACAAGCCGTGGGCAAACGACGGTCAGCTCTACGACGCGGCCCGCGCGCAGCTTCAGGCAGAGCAGGACGCAGCCGCCTTTGCCGCGCGCTGCGCCGAGCGCGTCGCCGCCGGCGGTCTCTGCACGCTGGCCTTTGACACTGAACTGTTTGGCCTCTGGTGGCACGAAGGGCCGGCCTTCCTTGCCGCCTTCGTTGGCTGCTGCGCCGAAATCGGACTAGAGCTGGCGCTACTTGACGATGCGCTGGAGGGGATCGACGCCGACCCCTGGCCGGCCGGCGATCGTTGGCCATCAAGCTGGGGGGCAGGCAACTCGCTGCGCACTTGGTCGTCGGCGAAGGTCGCGCCGATCACCGACCGGGCGCGCTGCGCCGAACTGCGCGCCGTTGCCGCAGGATCGACGATTTCGCTGCGCGCCGCGCGCGAGCTACTTGCCTTGCAGTCAAGCGATTGGGCGTTCCTCGAAGACGGTGATCTGGCCGGGCCCTACGCGCTGGAGCGTTTCAACGGCCACCTTGAACGGTTCGGTTCGGAGCTCAGCCGGGTACCCTCGCAGAGCCCGGCGCTGCGCAGCCTCGCACCCGAACTGCAGCTGGCGCCGCTGCTTGAGCCATGACCAGAGTTCTAATTCTTTCTTGGGAATACCCGCCGGTGATCGAGGGCGGCCTCGCTCGCCACGTCCGCAAACTGGCCGAGCAACTTGTCGTCCAAGGGGTTGACGTTCACGTACTGACGCGCGGCGATGGGTCGCTGGCCGCTGAACAGCTGGTCGCCGGCGTTGTCGTCCATCGCGTGCCGGAACCGGGCCGGCCGCGCGAACTTGGCGAGTTTGTTACTTGGATCGAGCATATGAACGCCGACATGCTGGCGGCCGGGGTCGAGCTTGGCGACCGTTACGACTTCGACATTGTCCACGGCCACGACTGGCTGGTTGCGGTCGCCGGCGACCACCTCGCAAACCGCTTCCGCTGTCCACTCGTGATCACGATCCACGCGACCGAATACGGGCGCCATCAGGGCTGGGTTGAGAAGCACCCGCAGAGCTGGATCCATGGCGTTGAGCGCTGGATGTCGGGCCGCGCCGATCGGCTGATCACCTGCTCGTACTACATGCGCGGCCACGTTGCCGACATCTACGAGCTTGATGAGCAGTGCGTCAGTGTGATCCCGAATGGGATCGACCCGCTTGACCTTCAACCGGTTGATGACCTCGAGACGCTGCGCGCCAACTTCGCAGCCGCCGACGAGCTGCTCGTGATTCTGGTCGGCAGGCTGGTTTACGAGAAGGGCTTCCAGCTGGCACTTGAGGCGCTGCCGCCGATTATCGAACGGGTTGGCAACGTCCGCTTCCTTGTCGCTGGGTCGGGAACGCATGAAGCGGAGCTGAAGGCTCAGGCCGAGCAGCTTGGGCTGCTGGAACACGGCAGCTTCCTTGGTTGGATCGGCGACGATCTTCTGCACTCGCTCTACCGGATCGCCGACCTTTGCGTGGTTCCGAGCCTCTATGAGCCGTTCGGGCTGGTTGCGCTTGAGGCGATGGCCAGCGGCTGCCCCTGCATCGTCGCCGACACCGGTGGGCTGCGCGAGGTCGTTCCCGCCGGCGAGCGGGTCGGTCTTCGCTTCAACGGCGGCGACGCCGATCACCTCGGTGTGATGATTGAGCGGATGCTGACTAACAGCGAGCTGCGCGAGCGGCTGGTCAATGAAGCCTCAGAGCACGTCCTTGGCTTTGATTGGGTCGACGTTGCGGCGCAAACGCGCGAGGTTTACGACGAAGCGCTCGCCGCGGCGCGCACCAGCGCCTAGCGCCAGCGCCGTGCTTAGCGCCAGCGCAGCGCCTAGCGCCAGCGCAGTGTCTAGCGCCAGCGCAGTGTCTGCGGCTGTTCGCGCATGCGCAGCACGCGGGCCGGTGAGCCGCCGACGACGGCGTTCGCTTCAACGTCGCGCGTGACGACCGCCGCCGCACCGACGATCGCGTTATCGCCAACTGTGACGCCGCGCAGCAGCGATGCGCCGTAGCCAATCCAAACGTTGTCGCCGACCCGCACGTCGCGCTTGTAAATCCCCTGATCGCGGATCGGCCGCTCAACGTCATTGGTGGCGTGGTCGAAGTCGATCAGCATCACGCGGTCGGCGAGTATGCACTGGCGCCCGATCGAGACATGCTGGAAGGCCGAGATCGTGCACTCCTGCCCGAGCACACTGCGGTCGCCGATCTGCACGGCGCCTTCGTGCACGCGGATCTTGCAGCCGTTGCCGACCCACGACCAGCGGCCCAGCTCAAGGCTCGCGTTGCGGCCGATCTCAAAGCTAACTCCCGGGCAGACGAAGAACAGGCCGTCGCTCTTTAGCCGGCCGCGCCAGCGCAGCTTCAGCCACGCCCAGCGGGCGACAAGCCGCGCGTACTTTAGGTTCAGCATCCCGTTGGCGCTGGCAAAGCGCAGCAGCTCGAGCGTGCCGCCGCGCAGTGGCGCCGGTCCGGGCTGCACTGGCGGCTGATCCTGCGGTGCGGCAGCAGCGCTGCTCTGGGCGGCGGTTTCCATTTCCGGCCAAGCCTAGCCGCGCACTGCTGCCGGGCGAGCGACCACCGGCCCGCCCGCTAACCTCGGCGCCAGTGACTTCCGCCCCCTCAGACAGCCTCGCCGAGCGCCTGCTGGCCGGTGATCAGCGGGCCTTGGCGCGGGCGATCACACTGGTGGAGTCCGATGATCCACGCGGCTGGGAGCTGGTTCGCGAGGTATATCCACATACCGGCAGGGCTTCGATCGTCGGCTTCACGGGCGCTCCGGGAGTTGGCAAGTCGACGCTGATTAGTGCGCTGACGGCGCGACGGCGCGAGCAGGGTCGCAGCGTCGGCGTCCTTTCGATCGACCCTTCCTCGCCGTTCACGCAAGGCGCGCTGCTTGGCGACCGAATCAGACTGGTCGACCACTTCCTCGATGGCGGCGTCTTCATTCGCTCGATGGCCAACCGCGGCGCACTCGGTGGACTGAGCGAAGCGGCGCTGCAAACGGCGCTGCTGATGGACGCCTCAGGCCGCCAGGACATCTTCCTTGAGACCGTTGGCGTCGGCCAAGCTGAGGTCGACATCATCGATCACGCCGACACGATCGTCTTGATTCTGATGCCAGGCTCCGGCGATTCGATCCAGGCACTGAAAGCCGGCGTGATGGAGATTCCCGACATCATTGTTGTCAACAAGTGCGACCACCCGATGACCGAGACGATGGTGCGGGAGATCCGCGGCGTCCTCAGCCTCGCCCCGTCCGACGGGCCGCCAACGCCAATCATCAAGACCGACGCGCTGCGCGGCGAGGGTGTTGGCGAGCTGGCCGACGCGCTCGACGAACACCGCGCTTTCATCCAGAGCGAGGGGACGCTGGCCGAGCGTCGCCGCCGCAACCTGCGCAGCGAAGTGATCTCGATCTGCACGCACCGGATGCGACGCGAGCTGGAGCGGCGCGTTGACAACGACCCGCGCTTTGCCGAGCTGTTTGACGGCGTCGTCGAACGGAAGATCGATCCTGCCAGCGCTGCGACGCAGATCCTCGAGCAGCTCGACGACTGAGCGGCTGCTCAGCTGGCGAAGATGCTCCATGGCAGCGGGCCGCTGAGCGGTGATAGGCCAGCCTGCGCTGAAAGCCGCGCTGCAACCAGCAGCCACAGCGTCAGCGCCAGGCCGACAGCAGCCAGTGCGACCGCGCTTCTTGGGTAGCGGCGGATTCCCCAGGCGCTGAGCGCCGCAGCGGTCGGCAAGGCGACGACCAGCGGCTCGCCCGGCGACATGCTCGCAAGCGACGGTAGTGCGAATACGGCTGTCAGTAGCGAGGCGCCGCAGATCGCTGCTAGCAGACCGCTGGCCCTCTCGACCTCGCCCGCCTCCGGAAGGGCCCGCGCCAGTCGCGCACGGCGTGATCGCCAAGCCAGAGCAACCGATACGAAGGCCATAGCCAGTACCGGCGCCGTCAACAGCAGGCCAATCTGCGGGTCGAGCAGCAGCTCGGCCAGCCGAGGCAGGCGATCGATGTAGGCGCCGACGCTGGCGGCGCCGGTCGGCGGGTCCGCAATCGCTAGGCCTGAGAGTGGCGTGAGGCCGCCAAAGATCCGCGCGTTGATCGACACGTAAACGACAACTGACAGCAGCACCAACTCGGTTGCAACGAGCCCGACCCAGCCGCGTGAGCGGTGCCGCAGCCAGCGATACAGGGCGAACGTGATGACGGCGGCCGGCAGCAGCGTGACCGCGCCCAGCCACGGCAGCAGCGCGATCAGCGCGCCGGCGCTGATCGCGCGGCGTGGCGTCGGCGCGGCGCGCGCCCGCAAAGCCAGCAACGCGGCAAAAGCGATTGCCGCGCCGCAGGCAGCCGCTGGCCGAATCGTCGTTGCCGCGATCACCGCCGGTGGGCTGAGGCCAACGGCGATTGCTGCGCCGCTGGCCCACGGGTCAGGCACAATCAGCCTTGCCAGCGCGGCGGCGGCAACCATCCCAAGCGCCGCAATCAGGGCCAGCAGCAGCTGGACTGCGGTCGTGCCACCGACTGCGTAGGCCGGCGCCAGTAGCGCCGGGAAGAGGAAGCCGTGCGGCTCAATCAGGCGGCCGTTGATCAGCAGCCCGCTCGGCTTCACCGGGCCGGCGCCGAAGGCCTGCCAGCCGTGCTCGCGGTACTGATTGTTCAGCTCAAAGTCGCCGTCATTGACGAGCGAGCTTGTCGTAAGCAGAATCCGCGTCTCGCGCGGGCTGAGCTGCGAATCGGGCGTCGCCGGCAGTCCGATCGTCGCGGCGTAAACGGCAAAGCAGAGGAAGAAGACCAGCAGCGATGCGCGGCCGCTGCCGCGCCGGGCAGCGCGAGCGATTCTGCCGGGCTCAAACTGCGCGGCCGGCGCTGCGCTGCGCTGGCCACCGCCGTCCATCAAGCGCTCAGCGCGCGCGCAATCACGATCTGCTGGATCTCGTCGGTGCCTTCACCGATCGTCAGCACCTTGGCGTCGCGGTAGAAGCGACAGACCGGGTACTCCTCGATGTAGCCGTAGCCGCCATGAATCTGGACGGCCTCCTCGGCGCAGCGGACAGCCAACCGGCCGGTCTTCAGCTTCGCTTGCGCCGCCGTCAGGCTGTAGTTCAGCCCTTGGTCTTTCTCCCAGGCCGCCTTCCAGGTCAGCAGCCGCGCCGCCTCGATCTCGGTTGACATGTCGGCGAGCTTCGCCTGAATCATCTGGAACTGGCCGATCGGCTTTCCGAATGCCTGGCGCTCAGCCGAGTACTTCAGCGCCTCGTCGAGCGCCCCTTGGGCGAGGCCGACGCCGATCGCGGCAACGCCGATCCGGCCCGCGTCAAGCACCTGCAGGAACTGCCGCAGTCCGGCGCCGCGCGGCCCCAGCAGGTTGGCTTGCGGCACGCGGCAGTCATCGAAGCTCAGCGGCCGCGTGTCAGAAGCATTCCAGCCCATCTTGCGGTACGGCTCGCCCTGCTGATAGCCGGGCGTGCCGCGTTCGATGATTAGGTTGGAGATCTCAGGGCGGCCGTTGTCCTCGCCGGTGATCGCTGTGATCGCAACGTGGCCGGAGATCTCGGTTCCCGCATTGGTGATGAACTGCTTCGATCCGTTGATCACCCACTCGCCGTCCTCGAGCACGGCGCGCGTGCGCAGCGCGCCGGCATCAGAGCCGGCCTCCGGCTCGGTCAACCCGAAGGCGCCGAGCTTTGTTCCGGCGCACAGCTCCGGCAGAAGGCGTTCTTTCTGCTCGTCGCTGCCGAATAGCGCGATCGGCGCGATCCCCAAAGATGAGTGTGCGCAGAGCGTGATTGCGACCGAAGAGTCAGCCCGCGCCAGCTCCTCAACGCAGATCGCGTAGGCCAGCGTGTCGGAGCCAGCGCCGCCGTACTGCTCGGGGTAGGCGATCCCCATCCAGCCGAGCTTCGCCATCTTGGCGACGATCTCGTAGGGGAAGGCCTTCGCCAAGTCAAGTTCGCCGGCGACCGGCGCGACTTCCTGCTCGGCGAAGCTGCGGACCGTCTGGCGCAGCAGCTGGTGGGCGTCGGAAAGCGCGAAATCCATTTGAGCAAGACTATGACTTTGACGGGGTCGCCTGTCGTTGCAGGCGCGCCGCGACTATTATTGACCGTCTAAGACCGTCAGCCGATTTGGAGCCCCAATGCCTGTGACCGTGATTCTTGGAACCGCCCGCACACCGATTGGCAAGATGGGCGGTGCGCTGGCTTCAGTGTCTGCGCCGGAGCTGGGCGGGATCGCGATCGCCGCGGCGCTGGAGCGCGCTGGCGTTGCGCCCGATCAGGTTGATCACGTCGTCTTCGGTCAGGTGATCCAGGCCGGCCAGGGTCAGATCCCTTCGCGTCAGGCGCAGATCGCTGGCGGCATTGGGAAAGAGGTCTCCTCCGAGACGATCAACAAGGTTTGTGCTTCAGGGATGCGGGCGCTGGTGATCCTTGACCAGGGGATCCGCGCCGGCGATCTTGAGGTCGGCGTTGCCGGTGGCATGGAGTCGATGTCGAACGCTCCCTACCTGCTGCCCGGAGCGCGCTTTGGTTTTCGGATGGGCGAGGCGAAGGCGCTCGATTCGATGGTCAACGACGGGCTGACAAACCCCTTTTCAGGCCGCCAGATGTTCGATGAGGCGACCGAGATCGGCGACGAGCTTGAGCTAAGTCGCCCCGACCTTGACCGTTGGGCGATGCGCTCGCACCAGCTGGCGATTGCCGCAACCGACGATGGCCGCCTGCCGGAGGAGATTGTCAGCGTGACGGTTTCGGGCCGCAAGGGCGACACCGTGGTTGAGGTTGATGAGGCGCCGCGCCGCGACACTACGCTCGAGACGCTGGCCGGGCTGCGCGGCCTTGCCAGCAAGGAAGGCAGCCACACGGCAGGCAACTCGCCCGGCGTCAACGACGGCGCCGGTGCGATTGTCGTCAGCTCCGACCAGTGGGCCGAGGCTAATGGCCACACGCCACTGGCCGAAGTTGTCGCTCACGCCCAGTCGGCCAACGACTTCGCCTATCTCGCGACAACGCCAGCCAGTGCGGCGCTGAAAGCGCTTGAGAAGGCTGGCCTGCAGCCCGACGACATCGATCTTTGGGAGATCAACGAGGCTTTTGCTTCGGTGACGCTGAACTCGATCAACGTTCTTGGGATCGATCAGGAGAAGGTCAACGTCAACGGTGGCGCCGTCGCGCTCGGCCATCCGATCGGCGCCTCGGGCGCGCGGATTGTCGGCACGCTGGTGCACGAGCTGCGCCGCCGCGGCGGCGGGCTTGGCTGCGCGGCTATCTGTTCCGGCGGTGGGCAGGGCGACGCGATCATCTTGCGCGTCAACGGCGCCTAGAGTAAGGCTGTATGGAGTCGGCCAACACGGCAGCAGCGTTCTTTGATCTTGATCGAACGCTGGTCGCTGGCTCGTCCGGGATCTATTGGGCGCGCGCGGCGGTCGATGCGGGGATCATCTCGCGTCGCCAGATGGTTCGGATGCTTGGCGCCAACCTGAAGTTTCGCCTGAGCGGATCAACCGACGAGTCGACCGAGGCGATGCGCGCCAGCCTCGCGCAGCTGCTCGCGGGCCGCGACGCGCTACAGCTGCGACGGATGATGCCGGAGGTGCTGGCTGGCGTACTGCCGCGGCTCTACCCGCAGATGCTGCGAATTGCTTACGACCATCAGGATGCCGGGCGGCGCGTCTACATCGCTACGGCCTCGTCGCAGATCGTCGCCGAGATGCTCAGCGACGTGCTCGGCTTTGACGGTGGCATCGGCTCTGTCTCAGAGGTCGTTGACGGCAAGCTGACAGGCGCCGACGCCGACGTCTTCAGCTACCGCGAAGGTAAGGCTGAGCGGATCCGGCGGCTGGCCGAGCTGGAGGGGATCGACCTCGGCGCTTCCTACGGCTACTCCGATTCGGAATCGGACCTGCCAATGCTGAGGCTTGTTGGCCACCCGGTTGCCGTCAATCCTGACGGCGAGCTCGAGGCTGTCGCCGATCAGGAGGGTTGGGAGGTTCTGCGTTTTGAGCAACTTACCCGCAAGCTGCTGGCGCTCGGTGCGCTGGTACTGATGGGCTTGGTCGGCACGGCAGGTCGCACCGTCGTCGTTCGTCGCAGTGCCGCTGCGCCGCCTGCCAATCCGCGGCTTCGTAACCCTTGGAAGGGCTGATCAGGCGTTGCAGGCTTTGACCGATGAGCAGCGCCAGATAGCTGAGCTGGCAAGGCGCTTTGCCGACGAGCGCGTCGCGCCGCAGGCGGCGCGCTGGGACGCCGAGCACGAATTTCCCCGCCAAACGCTGACCGAGATGGGTGAGCTGGGGCTGCTGGGCGTCTGCGTTCCGACCGAGCTTGGTGGCAGCGGCGCCGACTTTCTCTCCTACGTACTGGTGATCGAGCAGATCTCACGCGGCGACGCCGGGCTTGGCACGACGCTCGCCGTCCACACCGGCGCCGGCACGGTTGCGATCCTTGCCCACGGCAGCGATGAGCAGCGCCAACGGCTCGTGCCGCCGCTCGCGCAGGGGCATGAGCTTGCGGCCTTCGCGCTGACCGAGGCAGGCTCCGGCAGCGATGCCTCGGCGATGCTGTGCAGCGTGCGTGAGGACGGCGGGCGGCTGCTGCTGAGCGGCACTAAGCAGTGGGTTACGAACGGCTCGCACGCTCACACCGTGATCGTCTTTGCGAAAGATCCGGCCGCTGCGATGCGGCCTAGCGCCTTCATCGCCCGCCGCGGTACGCCGGGCATTGCGCTGCTGGGCGAGGCGGCAAAGCTCGGCCAGAACTCATCCTCAACCACCGATATTCGTTTCGATGACGCCGAAGTCGAGCGGCTGGGGGAGCCCGGCGCTGGAATGGGCATCGCGCTGTCGACACTCGACGGCGGCCGGATTGGGATCGCCGCTCAGGCAACCGGAATCGCTCAGGCGGCGCTTGATCTGGCGGTCGGCTACGCGGGCGAGCGCGAGGCCTTCGGCCGGCCGATCGGCGGCTTTGGCGCGATTCAGCAGAAGCTCGCCGACATGCAGACCGAGATCGAGGCGGCTCGCGCGCTGACGCTGCGCGCGGCGCGGCTGAAGGACGCCGGCGCGGCGCACACGGTCGAGGGCGCGCAGGCGAAGCTGTTTGCCAGCCGTGTTGCGCGCCACTGGACGGGCGAGGCGATCCAGATCCTCGGCGGTTACGGCTACACGAAGGACTTTCCGGCCGAACGCTACTTCCGCGATGCCAAGATCACTGAGATTTATGAAGGAACAAGCGAGATTCAGCGGCTCGTGATCGCTCGTGGCCTGCTCGGGGAGGTCGCCCAAAATGGCTGAAAACGCCAGCTCGCCGCCGCTGCCAAGGTCGCGCCCGATCTGGGGCAGAGCGACGTTGACTGTTGTCTTTGTCAGGATCGCCAGCGAGAACGCCGAAGCGCTCACGACAAGTGGCACTCCAGGCAACTTTGCCTGAAGCCGGAACCGCTCCTCAGTCATACGCGAACCCTATACCGGCGGTCTGGTGTCGCAGACAGGCAGAACCGACAGCGGCGGGAGGCTGGCGGCGATCTTATCCGCCGGATAAGCGAGGCTAAGAGAAGTGCCCGAGCCACTGCCGTTCGATCCGATCGCCGAAGCCGCCCGCCAGTGGGACCTGAACTTCAGTTCCGACGCAACTTTGGCGATGGCGGCGGTCACGTCGATCATGCGAGCAGAGCAGATTCTGATGGCGCGACTGAACGAGGCGCTGACCGGCTTTGACTTAACGTTCCCCCGCTATGAGGCGCTGATGCTGCTGTTCTTCGCTCGCCGAGGATCGCTGCCGCTTGGAAAGATCGGCGAGCGACTTCAGGTTCACCGCGCCAGCGTCACCAATGTAATTGACCGGCTCGAGCAGGCCGGGCTTGTCCTAAGGCTGCCGCACGAGCAGGATCGGCGCACGATTCTTGCCGAGATCACGCCGGCCGGAGTGAAGGTTGCGAAGCAGGCGACGGAGGTTCTAAACGCGGCTTTGTTTGGCGTCGGTGGCCTCACTAGCAGCCAGCTTGAGCAGCTGGTTTCGACGCTCCGCTCGCTACGCCTCGATGCCGGCGACTTCTTGGCCTGAGCGATGACAACGGCCTGAGTATCGGGGCCGCCGCGATCAGCCCGATCGTCGTGCCGCGACCACCTCAGCATCAGCAGCGTTTGCGTAGTCGAAGAAGCCACGCCCTGTTTTTCGGCCGAGGCGCCCGGACGCAACCATTCGCTTGAGCAACGGTGGCGGCGCGTACTCTGGCCGCTTGAATTCCTCGTAGAGCGAGTCGCATATCGCGTAGAGCACGTCGAGCCCGATCAGGTCGCTCAACGCAAGTGGTCCCATTGGGTGACCGCAACCGATCCGCATTCCCTGATCGATCTCTTCGCGGCCGGCGAAGCCTTCCTCGTACATCCGGACGGCAGCCATCAGGTACGGCACGAGCAGCGTGTTGACGATGAAACCGGAGCGGTCCTTGGTCTTGATCGGTTGCTTGCCGATTGCCTGGGCGATAGCACAGGCGCGGTCAGCGGTCGCCTCGGAGGTATCGAGCCCGACGACAATCTCGACCAGCTTCATCACCGGTACCGGAGAGAAGAAGTGCATTCCCACGACGCGGTCGGGCCGGGCTGTCGCGGCGGCCAGCTCGGCGATCGGAATCGACGACGTGTTTGATGCGAGCAGTGATCCTTCCGGCAGGATCTGGTCGAGCTCGGCGAACAGGCGGGTTTTCAGCGCGGCGTCTTCCGTTACCGCTTCGACTGCGATCTCGACCTCGCGCAGCTCGTCAAGCTCCGTTGTGTAAACGATCAGGTCGAGAAGTTCGGCGGCGGCCTCGGCGGTCAGCTTGGCTGTCCGGGTGGCGTGCGCGGTCGAGGCCTCGATCCGTGAGCGAGACGCCTCCAACGCCCGTTCCGATGGTTCAAATATGATCGTCGGGACACCTGCCCGAGCCGTGCATTCGGCGATTCCCGAACCCATGAAGCCACCACCGACGATGCCGACCAAGCGGGGAAGGTAGGGATCTGACATCTTGGAGCTCCTTAACGTCGTGCTGTTTGACTAACCCTAGCGAATATGAAACGATCCGACAATCTGATGACCGACAATTCAGCTTCAGCAGTACAGGATTCCCGTAGTTTGGGCGCGCAGTGGCGTGAGTTGTTTGAGGCGACACCTGAGCGCGATGTGCCGTTTACGACGCTCTCTGGCAGCCCGGTTGAGCCGCTTTACACTGAGGCCGATCTGCCGGATGACGCGGCGCAGGCGATTGGTTTGCCTGGTCAGTTTCCGTTCACGCGTGGTGTTTATCCATCGATGTATCGTGGTCGTCTTTGGACGATGCGCCAGTTTGCTGGCTTTGGTAGTGCGCAGCAGACTAATGAGCGCTTCCACTACCTGCTTGATCATGGTCAGACTGGCCTTTCGACGGCGTTCGATATGCCGTCGCTGATGGGGCACGATTCCGACAGTGCGTTGTCGGTCGGCGAGGTTGGCCGCGAGGGGGTTGCTGTTGACACGCTGGAGGATATGGAGGTGTTGTACGCCGGGATTGATCTTGGTGAGGTTTCGGTTTCGATGACGATCAACGCGCCGGCCGCCGTGATGATGGCCTATTACGTTGTTGCAGCTGAGCGTCAGGGTGTGCCGCCGGAGCAGTTGGCGGGGACGATTCAGGCCGACATTTTGAAGGAGTACATCGCGCAGAAGGAGTGGTGTTTCCCAATTGATCCGGCGATGCGCGTGATGGGTGACATGATTGAGTGGTGCTCGCAGCAGATGCCGCGTTGGCATCCAGTGTCGATCAGCGGCTACCACATTCGTGAGGCTGGCTCGACCGCTGCGCAGGAACTGGCCTTCACGCTGAAAGATGGCCTCACTTACGTTGAGCAGGCGGTTGAGCGCGGTCTTGACGTTGATGACTTTGCGCCGCGACTGTCGTTCTTTTTCAATGCCCAGATTGACTTCTTTGAGGAGATAGCGAAGTACCGTGCGGCGCGGCGGATTTGGGCACGTGAGCTGAAGGAGACCTTTGGCGCGAAGGATCCAAAGAGTTGGTTGATGCGCTTCCACACGCAGACGGCTGGTGTTTCGCTAACCGCGCAGCAGCCGCTGAATAACGTTGTACGAACGGCGATTGAGGCGCTCGCCGGCGTTCTTGGTGGCACTCAGTCGCTGCACACCAATAGCTACGACGAGGCGCTGGCACTGCCGACCGAGGATGCCGTACGGCTGGCCTTGCGCACGCAGCAGATTATTGCTCATGAGACCGGTGTTGCCAGCACAATTGACCCGCTCGGCGGTTCCTACTTCGTTGAGGCGCTGACCGACCGAATTGAGGCTGAGGCTTACGCCTATTTTGAGAAGATCGATCAGTTGGGCGGGATGGTTGCCGCCGTCAAGGCCAACTATCCGCAGCGTGAGATCGCTGACGCCAGCTACCAGTTGCAGCAGGAGATTGACTCCGGCCGCAGGGTTGTCGTCGGCGTTAATGCTTTCACCGAGGGCGATGGCGAGCCAACGCCGCTGCATCGCGTCGACCCGGCGACCGAGCGTGAGCAGATCGACCGGCTCAGCGCAGTTCGTGCGCGCCGCGACAGCGCAGCGGTCGAGGCGTCGCTGACCGCGCTGCGCGCGGCTGCGGCGCAGCCGCGGGCAAACTTGATGCCGCTGCTGATCGACTGCACCCGAACCTACGCAAGCGAAGGGGAGATTGTGCAAGCCTTACAAGACGTGTTTGGTAGCTACACCGAATCACCAGTGTTCTGAAACAGGAAGATTTATCAATGAGTCGCAAAATTCTGATGACCGCCGTAACCGCCTCGCTGCTGCTGGCAGCCGCTACTGGCAGCGCAGTTGCTGGCGCCGCAGGCGGCTCGCACGCCGCTGCGACGAAGACGATCACGGTGCGTGACTCCGTCTTCAGCCCGAAACGGATCACCGTTTCGCGCGGCACGACGCTGCGCTTTGTCTGGCGCGGCAGGCTTCCGCATAACCTCATCGGCCGGGGTGCAAACTTCGGTGCGCGTCGCTCTGGCTCGGTTTCGGTCCGTGCCTCACGCTCCGGCAGCTACCTCTGCACGATCCACCGCGGCATGGCTTTACACGTCACCGTTCGCTGAGTCTTCGCCCAGCCGACCTGCGCCGAACGGCGCCGGTCTACTACCATCGCGAGGTGCGCGCGCCATGGCGCGCCGAGCTTTCAATGTCTGCCGCCACAACCACACAGAAGATTCGCGTCGTCGTCGCCAAGCCTGGGCTTGACGGCCACGACCGCGGCGCCAAGATCATCGCCCGCGCGCTGCGCGACGCCGGCATGGAAGTGATCTACACCGGCCTGCATCAGACACCCGAGCAGATCGTCGAGACCGTCGTCCAAGAGGACGCCGATGCCGTTGGCCTGTCAATCCTCTCCGGCGCACACATGACGCTGGTGCCGAAGATCGTTAAGTTGCTTGAGGCGCAGGGGATCAACGATGTCGTCGTTACGGTCGGCGGCACAATCCCGGCCGATGATATCCCGGAGCTGAAGAAACTTGGCGTCGCCGCCGTCTTCACGCCGGGCGCTCCGACGCAGGAGATCATCGACTTTCTGGTTGGCGCCGTAGGGGACAGAGAGCCTCGTTAAGTCGCCTGCGCCGGTAGCCGACTGACTAGTCAGTCAACCCTCTCGGTACAATTTCAAACAGAGCTAAACAGGAGATACGAAGTGAAAATCTGCGTACTAGTTAAGGAAGTTCCGGACGCTGCCGTCCAGAAAAAGATCGACCCGTCAACAGGTCGAATGGATCGCAGCGGCGAGAAGAACCTCAACCCATATGACACGCACGCGATCGAAGCTGCGATGCAGCTGAAAGAGAGCGGCGCGTTGGCGGTTGATGAGGTCGTTGCCGTCACAATGGGCCCCGACTCAGCTGAGCGGGCGCTGCACAAGGCCGTCTCGCTCGGCGCCGACCGCTCAATCCATCTAGCTGACGACGCGCTGGCCGGCTCCGACGTTGCGGCGACCGGCTACGCGCTCGCGAAGGTGCTCGAAAAGGAAGCCCCCGACCTCGTGCTGCTCGGTCAGCAGTCCGATGACGGTGAGTGCTACACGATCGGCGCCGTTGTCGCCGACCACCTGAAGTTTCCGTCGTTGACACAGGTGATCAAGATTGACGTTGACGGTGGCACAAAGCTGCGGGCCGAGCGACAGGCCGAGTACGGCTACGACACGGTGGAGATCAACCTGCCGGCCGTTATCTCGGTCGGCGACGCGATCAACGAGCCGCGCTATCCATCGCTGAAGGCGATCATGGGTGCCAAGAAGAAGCCGCACGAGAAGCTCACCGCCAGCGACGCCGGAATTGACGTCACGATGGTCGGCGGCGAGCACTCTGCAGCCCAGTGGACCGGCTCAAGCGAGCCGCCAAAGAAGGAAGCAGGCAGGATTATCGAGGATGAAGACACAGCCGAGACGGTCGCGCAGATCGTCGCCTGGCTCGACGAGAGAAAGCTGATCTAAATGGCCAACATTCTGGTTTACGCGCTGCACTACGAGGGCGCCTTTAACAAGAACTCACTCGGCGCCGTATCGGAGGCCACAAAGCTGGCGACCGAGCTCGGTGGCGAGGCACACGCAATCGTGCTGGGCGAATCGGTCAGCGACGAGCTGGCGGCAACGCTTGGCAATTACGGCGCCGCGAAGGTGCTGCGCGTCAGCGGCCCCGAAGGGCTCGCACAGCCGGTTGTCGACGCGATGGCGACAGCGATCAGCGGCGGCGATTACAGCTACGCGCTGTTTGGCGGTGGCCTGCTCGGCTTTGAGGTCGGTGCCGGCCTTGCCGCACGCCTCGGCGCCGGTGTGGCAATGGAGATCACGGCGATCCGCGCTGAAGGCGGCAAGCTGGTCGCTGAGCGTCCGATCCTTGGCGATTCGGCAATCTCACAGATCTCGTTCCGCAGCGACGTCGGCATCATCATCGGCCGGCTGAACGCCTTCGAACTGAAGGAGACCGGTGGCAGCGCCGCCGTTGAAGATCTCAGCGTTGAGTTCTCGCCCTTCTCGGGCCAGGCAACGATGGTCAGCCGCGGTGAGCAGCGCGGCGCCGATGTCGACATTGAGAGTGCCGACATTCTGATCGCCGGTGGCCGTGGTCTTGGCGCTGAGGAAGGCTTCCAGCTGTGCGAGGATCTTGCGGCGGCGTTCGGGGGCAATTCAGCCGTCGCCGCGACGCGCGCCGTCGTCGACGCTGGCTGGTTCCCTTACGCCGGGCAGATTGGCCAGACCGGTAAGACGGTAGCGCCGAAGCTCTACCTGGCGGCCGGCATCTCCGGCGCGATCCAGCACAAGGTCGGCATGCAGGGCGCCGAGAACATCGTTGCGATTAACAAGGATGCGAACGCCCCGATCTTCGAGTTCAGCGACCTCGGAATCGTCGGCGATCTGAACAAGATCATGCCGAAGTTGACCGCAGCCGTGAAGGCCAAGAAAGCCAGCTGATCACGGTGGCCGGCGCTAACGGAAAGGTCGTTCCTGGGTCCTACCCGCCGCCGGTCAACTCGCCCGAGGAGTTCATCAAGCGTCAGCTCGACGCCGAGGATCAGCGGATCGACGTTGGTGTTGCGATCATCGGCGGTGGCACGGCCGGGCTGGCCTGTGCCAATCGCCTGCTGGATCTGCTAGCCGACGACCCCGAGACGCTGGAGCGGCTCGGCGAGGTGCCCGTCGCCGTCGTCGAAAAGGCAAAGAGCTGCGGCGCTCACAACCTGTCGGGCGCAGTGATGCGGCCCGAGGCGCTGGAGAAGCTGTTCCCGGACGTCAGCCGCGAGCAGTGGCGTGAGCAAGGCTTTGCCTTCGGCGAGATCAAGAAGGAAGCCGTCTACCTGCTGCCAAACGGCAAGACGAAGCTGCGGATCCCGCCGCCGCCGCCGCTGAAGAACCACGGCAACGAATCAATCTCAGTCGCCGGCATGTGCCGCTTTATGGCCGCCCAAGCTGAGCAGAAGGGCGCCTACCTGCTAACCGAGACCGCCGCTAGCCAGCTACTGGTTGAGGACGGCGTTGTGCGCGGCATTCGCTCCGGCGACAAAGGTCGCGGCAAGCAGGGCGAACCGCTAGGCAACTTTGAGCCAGGCGCCGACGTGACCGCTCAGGTGACGGTCCTCTCTGAAGGTTGCTGGGGCAGCTTGACCGGCGCCGCAATCCGCGAATTTGAGCTTGGCGAGGGCCGCGAGCCGATGGTCTGGGAGCTCGGCGTCAAGGAGGTCTGGAAGGTCAACAAGCCGCTCGACCGCGTAATCCACACGGTCGCCGGCTGGCCGCTGAAGATCTCCGCCAAGTACCACCAGATTGGTGGTTCGTGGATCTACCCGATGAAGGACGAGAAGACCGGCGACGACCTCGTCTCGATCGGCTTCGTGATCGACCTCGACTATGCCGATGCGACGACCTCGGCCCACGACCTGCTGCAGACCTTCAAGACTCACCCGATGGTGAAGAAGATTCTCGAGGGCGGCGAGCGCGTTGCCTGGGGAGCGAAGGCGATTCCGGCCGGCGGCTACTGGGCAATGCCGAAGCTCTCAATGCCCGGCGCAGTCATCGTTGGCGACGCCGGCGGAATGGTCAACGCGGCGGCGCTGAAGGGCCTCAACTATTCGATCGAGGCCGGGATCATCGCCGCCGAGGCGATCTACGCCAACCTCGCGCGCGGCGAAGCGCTTGCAAACTACGAAGCTGCGATTGAAGAGTCGGTCGTCGGCAAGGAGCTTTATCAGGTACGCAACGTACGCCAGCCTTTTGCCATGGGTCTGATCAAGGGCGGTCTGCTCGTCAATCTGATGATTGCGACGAAGGGTCGCTTCCCGGCCGGGCGCTGGTCGCTGCATCGCAGCGACGCGCAGCCGATGTTCATCGGCAAGAGCTCCGAGAGCTACGTCAAGCCGGACGGCAAGTACACCTTTGACAAGCTCTCCAGCGTCTTCATTACCGGCAACCAGACGCGCGATGATGCGCCAAACCACATTCGCGTGCAGACCCACGTGCCGCGGGAGCTGGCCGAGACCTGGAAGTGGATGTGCCCGGCCGGGGTCTATGAGATCCCTGACGATGCGCCCGAGGAAGGGCCGGTCGACGTGATCGTCAACTACACAAACTGCGTGCAATGCGGCGCGATCACCGCCAAGGGAGGGCGGCTTACAGTGCCTGAGGGCGGCGACGGGCCGCTCTATCAGCTGACCTGATTGCGCCGAGCACCGCAATCAGCCGAACACCGCAACGATTGCGCCTACGGGGTGTTAATGAGTCGTATGGATCTACTGAAGGCAACTTGTCGCGCCGCCGCAGCTGTCGCTGCTCTCGCCCTTGCGGCGCCGCTTTCAGCTGGCGCCGCAAGCGTTCCGGCCGGCGGCGCTCAGACGCTAACGCCGCTGTCGACAGGCTCACCGTTGGCCACCGTCGCAGCGCGGCGGACCGCTTCGGTAAAGATCGATGGCTGCCAGCGAAGCCTGACCGCTGACCGCTCGGCGAGCTTTACGGCGCAGATGGCGACCGACGGCCCAGCCGACAGGATGGCGATGCGCTTTGTCTTGGAGGTCAGGCCGATGCTGGGCGGGCCGTTGCGCGGGCCGTGGAAGGTGCTGGGCGGCGTTCCGAGCTTTGGGAGCTGGGACCGGGCAGGCAAGGGCGCCGGGATTTTCCGTAGTACCAAGCGTGTCGCCGGGCTGAGCGTCGGCCAGAGCTACCGCGTCGTGGTTAGCCACCGCTGGCTTTCGAGCAGCGGCCGGGTGATCAAGCGCGCCGTTGTCGTCTCCGCCGCCTGCGACCAGCCCGACATGCACGCTGAGCTGACCGGTTCGCTGATCTCGCGGCGCGCAGCGAAAGGCGGTAACTCGCTTTACCTTATTGCGGTTCGTAATAGTGGCTTTGGTGCCGCCGGCCCGTTCAACGTTGCGCTCAGCGTCAACGGCAGCGACCGCTCGCTCGGCATCAAGTCGCTCGCCGCGAAGCGTTCCCGTTTGCTGAGGTTCGTCGCCCCAGCCTGCAGCGTCGACTCGACCGTGCGGCTCAGCGTCGACTCCGGCGCCGCGATCAGCGAGCTCGACGAGTTCAACAACGTGCTCGAACTGCCGTGTCTTCCACTGGGCGGCTAGACTTCTCCGTCGATGAAGACTGATCTGCATCCTGAGTACGTCGAGTCCCACGTTCGCTGCACCTGCGGCAACGAGTTTGTGACGCGCTCAACTGAGCCTCAAATTCAGGTTGAAATCTGCTCAAACTGTCACCCCTTTTACACCGGGCGTCAGAAGCTGATTGATACCGGTGGCCGCGTCGAGCGCTTCCGTCGCCGCGCCGCCAAGCGCTCCGGCGTTGGCTCCTGACCGGGGCCGGAATGCCAGCCGCTGAAGCCCGCCCGGGGCTGGCACTGGACTCTGAGCCGGCCGAGTGGGTTGCGACGCGTGACGCCCCAGTAGGTGGTCAGGCGGTATTAGAGGGCGTGATGATGCGCGGCGTTGGCGGCTAGCCTAGGACGGCTGATGATCGAGTCGCTGGTAACCCAGATTGAGGCGCGCTTCGCTGAGCTGTCGCGCGAGATCACCGACCCTGAGGTGATCGCCGACCGCGAGCGCTACGCCCAGACCGGGCGCGAGTACAGCCGGCTTGAGCAGCCGGCCCGGCTGGCCGAGCAGTGGCGCCGCGCGACCGATGATGCGGCCGGCGCGCAGGAGCTGATCGCCGAAGGCGGCGATGACGCTGAAGCGCACGAGATGCTCAGCCAAGCGCGCGCGCTAATTGAACAGCTCGAGGAAGAGCTGCGGCTGGCGATGGTCGAAACCGACCCGAACGACGCGAAGAACGTGATCATTGAGATTCAGGGCGGCGCTGGCGGCGACGAGGCGGGCCTTTGGGCGGGCGACTGTTACCGGATGCTGACGCGTTACGCCGAACGACTTGGCTTCACGATCGAGCCGCTGGAGCTGAGCGACGGCAAGTACACCTTCGCCGTGAAGGGCGCCGGCGCTTACTCGGTCTTCAAGTTCGAAGGTGGCACACACCGCGTGCAGCGCGTGCCGGAGACTGAATCGCAGGGCCGAATCCACACCAGCACTTCAACTGTCGCCGTTCTGCCTGAGGCTGAGGAGGTTGACATCGAGGTCGACCAGAACGATCTCCAAATCGACGTTTACCGCTCCTCCGGGCCTGGCGGCCAGTCTGTCAACACGACCGACTCAGCGGTCCGCATCACCCACAAACCCTCCGGCGTGGTTGTCTCGATGCAGGATGAGAAGAGCCAGCTGCAGAACCGCGAGAAGGCGCTGCGCGTGCTGCGGGCGCGGCTCTACGAGCGGGCGATGGCTGAGCAGAACGCCAAGATCGCCGCCGACCGCCGCGCGCAGGTCGGCAGCGGCGAGCGTTCAGAGAAGATCCGCACCTATAACTTTCCTGACCGGCGCGTAACCGACCACCGCGTAAAGGTCACCGTCCATGACCTCGACGCAGTGCTTGAAGGGCAGCTCGACCAGCTTACGGCGGCACTGCAGGCCGACGAGAAGAGCCGCCTGCTCGCAGCGCAGGCCAGCCAGCCCTGATGCGCGGCGTGACGGTCCGCGACGCGCTTCACGGCGCCCGGACGGCGATCGGAGCCGGTTGCGGCGAGCAGACGGCGGCGCTCGACGCCGAGCTGCTGCTGGCAGCGGCGCTGGGGGTTGACCGCGCGGCGCTAGTGGCCGACCCTTTGCGCGAGCTGGTCGGGCCGGTGGTCAGGGTCTATCAGGATCTGGTTCGACGCCGTTCGGTTGGGCATGAGCCGGTCGCCTACCTGCTCGGGACGAAGGGCTTTCGCTACATCGAGCTGAACGTCGACAGCCGTGTGCTGGTGCCACGGCCGGAGAGCGAGCTGCTGGTCGAGGTTGGCCTGAGCCTGCCGCCCGGCGCCCGCGTACTTGACCTCGGCACCGGCAGCGGCGCGATTGCGCTTGCGCTCAAACAGGAGCGGCCCGACCTGATCGTCAGTGCCAGCGACATCAGCGCCGAAGCGTTGCAGGTCGCCCGCGCCAACGGCCAGCGGCTCGCGCTTGACGTTGCTTTTGAGCAGGCTGACCTGCTTGAGGGGATTGGGGGGGACTTTGACGCGATCCTCTCCAACCCGCCCTACATTGCCGAGGCGGAGCGGGCGACGTTGCCGCCCGATGTGCTTCGCCATGAGCCTGCGCAGGCGCTCTTTTCCGGCGCCGACGGCCTTGACCTGATCCGTCGGCTGGTTGGCGCCGGGGCTGCCAGCAGCGCGGCGCTGTTGGCAATCGAAGTTGGTGCCGGTCAGGCGCCAACGGTCGCCCAGTTGGCGCAGCAGGCCGGTTTTACTGAGCTGGAGCAGCGCCGCGACCTTGCCGGGATCGAGCGCGTTGTCGTGGCGCGGCGATGAGCACGGCGCCGCTGACAGCCGACCAGGCGGAGCTGCTGGAGCGCTGCATCGCGGTCGGCGGCGTCGCCGTCTTCCCGGCCGACACGGTTTACGGCCTTGCCTGCGACGCGAACGATAAGCAGGCCGTGGCAAGGCTCTACGCGATCAAGCGTCGCTCGCCGCAGATGCCTTCGGCCGTACTCTGGTTCAGCCTTGAGCTGGCATTGGCGGCGCTGCCGCAGCTGGGGCCACGCTGCCAGGGCGCGCTGGGGCAGCTACTGCCCGGCGCCGTGACGTTGCTGCTCGACAATCCGCAGCGACGCTTTCCACTGGCCTGCGGCTCCCAGCCGGCAACGCTCGGCATTCGTGTGCCAGCGCTGGGCAAACAGATTGCGGCGCTTGGCGCGGTTAGCTGGCCGATCCTGCAGAGCAGCGCCAACCTCGGCGGCCAGCCGGCGCCAAGCCGGATTGCCGATCTGGCGCCGCAGATTGCCGAGCAGGTCGACCTTGTGCTCGACGCCGGCCAGCTAGCAGGCAGCGCATCGAGCGTCATCGACCTGCGCCGCTACGAGGACGATGGCAGCTGGCAGCTGCTGCGCGAAGGGCCGCTTGACGCTGAACAGCTGTCGGCTCTGCTGGACTGACAGCTGCCGAGTTGGCAGCCTGCGCCGCGCGGCCAATAGAATCGTCGGACGATGCCTCAATTCGCCCCCGATTTCCTAAGCCGTCCACTGGCCGATGTCGACCCGCAGATCGCCGCAGTGCTGGCCGATGAGATCGATCGCCAGCAATCAACGTTGGAGATGATTGCCTCGGAGAACTTTGTCCCTGAGGCGATTCTCGAATGCCAAGGCAGCGTGCTGACGAACAAGTACGCCGAGGGTTACCCGGGCAAGCGCTACTACGGCGGCTGCGAGTTCGTTGATGTTGCCGAGCAGCTGGCGATCGACCGAGCGAAGGAGCTTTTCGGCGCCGAGCACGCAAACGTTCAGCCGCACTCCGGCGCGCAGGCCAACGCCGCCGTCTACCACGCGCTGCTGCAGCCCGGCGACACGCTGATGGGCCTGGCGTTGGCGCATGGCGGCCACCTCAGCCACGGCATGAAGATCAACATGTCGGGACGCCTTTATGACATCGCCGCCTACGAAGTCAGCGCCGACGACTTCCTGATCGACATGGACGCCGTCGCCGAACTGGCACGTGAGCGCAAGCCGAAGATGATCATCGCCGGCTGGTCGGCCTACCCGCGCTTTCTTGACTTTGAACGCTTCCGCCAAATCGCTGACGAGGTTGGCGCGTTGCTGCTCGTTGACATGGCTCACTTTGCCGGGCTTGTTGCCGGTGGTGTCCATCCCAGCCCAGTACCCTACGCCGACGTTGTAACGACGACGATCCACAAAACGCTCGGCGGCTCCCGCGGCGGCATGATCCTCTGCCGCGAGCAGTACGCCAAGGCGATCGACTCTGGCGTCTTCCCCGGCCAGCAAGGCGGGCCGCTGATGCACATCATCGCCGGCAAGGCTGTCGCCTTGGGGATCGCTCAGACCGATGAGTTTCGTGAGCGCCAGGTCCGCACGGTCGAAGGCGCGCGCGCCGTCGCCGCGGCGATTCTCGAATCACCGGCGGCGCAGTCTGGCGTTTCAGTACTGACCGGAGGCACCGACGTCCACCTTGTGCTCGTTGATCTGCGCGACAGTGAACTCGACGGTCAGCAGGCCGAGGATCGGCTGCACTCGATCGGCATTACCGTCAACCGCAACGCCGTGCCGTTCGACCCGCGGCCGCCGATCGTTACCAGCGGGCTGCGGATCGGCGCCAGCGCGCTGGCGACCCGCGGCCTGCAGGTCGGCGACTTCAGTGAAGTGGGGGAGCTGATCGCCGCGGCGCTTGCGCCGGAGTTTGAAGCTCGCCGCGACGAGCTGGCGGCGCGTGTCACGGGAATCGCCGAGCGTTACCCGCTTTACGAGCACCTCGGCCAGCCTGCCGCTTCTTGAACCGCCGCGCCGCCCGGCGCTTTAGGCTTGCTCAGCGATGACTGAGCGCGACGCAATCCTTGGCTTCGTCGTCGCCTTTGTTGTTGCCGTTGCGCTGACGCCGTTAACGGCGCGGCTGGCCGGCCGCGTTGGCGCCGTTGACCAGCCGCGTGAGCGCGGCCTCTCTGAGCAGCCAACACCACTGCTCGGCGGCTTGGCGATCCTGGCGGCAGTGCTCGTTGCCAGCCTGCTGCTGCTCGAGCCGGGCGGCAGTGATGGCGAGCGGATCCGCGGCATCCTCGCCGGCGCCGTTGTGGTCACTCTGGTCGGCGCGCTCGATGATCGCTTTGACCTTCCGGCGGCAGTGAAGCTGGTCGGCCAGCTGATCGCAGCGACAATCCCAGTCCTGGCGGGGCTCGAGGTGACCAACATCACGCTGCCGTTCATCGGCGCTGTTGAGCTGGGCGCGGCCGGTGCGCCGCTGACGATCCTCGGACTCGTATTTGTCATCAACGTCGTCAACTTCTCCGATGGGATCGACGGCTTGGCGGCCGGCGTTTGTGCGATCGCGGCAATCGCCTTCGCGATCATCGCCTTCGACCTTGGCCGTGGATCGGCCGCAGTATTGGCGGCGATCATCGCCGGCGCCGCGGCAGGCTTCCTCGTCTTCAACTTCCACCCGGCAAAGATCTTCATGGGCGACGCCGGCTCCAACCTGCTCGGCTTGCTGCTCGGCTGCGTGGCGATCGAAGGTGCCGTGAAGACGCAGGTTGTGCTGGCGCTCGTATTCCCGCTCGTCGTGCTGGCCGTGCCGTTCCTTGACACGACGTTCGTTGTCCTGAAACGGCTGAAGTACGGCCGCCCGGTTTACGTCGCCGACCAGAGCCACTTCCATCACCGGATGAACCGGATTGGCTTCAGCCAACGCAAGACGGTGCTGTACCTCTACGGCTGGACGACGCTTGTTGCCGGCTTTGCCGTCGCGCTTCGCTTTGTGCCTTACTCCGACGGTTCCGGCAATCTCGACATTGGCTGGGCGCTGATCTTGGCGGCCGGCTTTCTGCTGGTGCTGGCGGCCAGTGTCTACCTCGTCTATCTGCTTGAGATTCTGAAGTTCAGCCGTCTGCGGATGCGACGGCTGCGGCGCAGCAACCCGCAGCTGTCAGACGAGGAGGTCGCGCGCGATGTCGTTGTTAGCGTCGAGACAGGCCAGTTCGACGCCGTTGACCTTGATCAGCCCGGCGGCGGTCAGGCCGATCCGTAGACCGACCGCAGCCAGATCTCAACTAGCGCACCGTTCAGCTCGTCGCCCGGCAGCTGGCCCTGTTGAATGATCTGCTGGTGGAATACACGCTCGGTCATCCAGGTCAGCGCGAAGGCCGTCGCCCGCGCGCTCTGGCAGGTCGCCAGCCCGGCCTCCTGCTCCTCGATGATGCGCGTTTCGGTCGCTGCGGCAAATGCGCCGATTAGCGCCTGCCAGTGATCGGCGACCTGTTCGTCGTAGGCGGCAACCTCGCCCAGCGCTTTCATCAGCACGGCATGTTCGCTGTACAGCAGGCTGACGTTGTGCAGCGCCCGCTCAAGCCGCTCTACCGGCTCACCGTCGCCCGACCACCAGAGGCTGGCCTGTTCGAGCAATAGTTCGTTGACCTCTGCTGTCAATGCCATCAGCAGCTCACGCTTATCGGCAAAGTAGAAGTAGAAGGCGGTCCGCGTTATGCCGGCCTGGGTGGCGATCCGCTCAACGCCAAGGTCGGCAAACGAGGCACCATCGGCCAGTAGCGTTTCGGTCGCCTCGAGCAGCGCCGCTTCGACAGCCGCTCGCTTTGCCGTCGGTACGGGGGTTGGCCGGGGCACTGTTGCCATCGCTTCGAGGCTACCAGCGCAGCTCGTCCTGCGGTCGCCGTAGCATTGCTGCGATGGCTCTCAACGACGGCCCGGAAATGTGGCGCGAGGGCCGAGGAGCAGTCGAGGCTTTAACGCTGCTGACCAGTTCGCTCTGGCGCGGCGCTGGCGTGCCGCGAGGCGCCGGTCAGCCGGTACTGCTGATTCCGGGCTTCCTCGCCGGCGATCGGTCGCTAGCGCTGATGGGGCAGTGGCTGCGGCGGATCGGCTATCGCACACACGGCTCTGGGATTACTGCTCACATCGGCTGCTCCCAGAGCACTGTCAACCAGATTGAGCAGCGCCTGATCGCGCTGAGCGAGCGTTACGGACAGCCGATCGCGATCGTCGGCCAGAGCCGCGGCGGCAGCTGCGCCAAGGTGCTTGCGGTGCGCAATCCGGACCGCGTCAATCGCGTTGTCACGCTCGGCTCGCCGCTGGTCGCCACGCTCGACGACATCCACCTGCTGCTGCGTCTGCAGATCCGGGCGCTGCAGGGCGCCCAACGGCTCGGCGCTCCCGGCGTGCTGGGCGAGGCCTGCGAGCGCAGCTGGCAGGCCTACAGCTTCGGCCTTGAGCCGACCGGCTGTTGCAGCTCTTTCTGGAGCGATCTCGACGAGGACGTTCCCGACCGGACACTGTTCGCGTCAATCTTCTCGCGCAGCGACGGTGTTCTGAATTGGCGCGCCTGCCTCGATCCGCAAGCGCAGCAGATCGAAGTCAACAGCTCGCACTGCGGCATGGCGGTCAACCGCGAGGTCTACGGGCAGATTGCCAATCTGCTTGATGTTGAGCTGGCAGGCGGCGCGCGCCGACGGCTGCGCGCGGTCGCCGCCTGAGCAGCGGCTCGCCCACCGGAACCGCCGATTGTGGCAGCAGATACGAGCTTGGACGAGGAAGCCGCAGCGCGCTTCCATGCGATACGCTCAGCCAGCTTCCGGTGGCTACGCTAACCGGTCACAGCGCGCCACCAATGTCCCTGACCCTGACGACCCAACCAGCCTCCGCCATCAGCGAGCAACCTTCAAAGCCGACGATGCGCGCCGCTAACGCCGGCGGCCTGCTGATTGCCGTGATCGTCCTTTGCGCTGCCGTCGGCTACGGCCTCGGCGCGCTGGTCGGGCTGCCAATCGCGGTCGGTCTGGCCGGCCTGGTCATCGGCCCAATCGTCGGCATCGCCCTCGTCCGCTCCCGCTTTCGCGACCTATAAGGCCTGAGCGATCTTGCCCTACCTCCGCTACGCCGACCTGATCCTGCTGGCCGCTGCGCTGCCGATCTTCCTGATCGCTGGCTGGCCGCTACTTGGCTACGTCGGCGGCGCAGCCGCCTGGTGTGCGCAGCGCGCGATCCAAGCTTGGACCAATAGCAAGGCTCAAAGCAGCGATCATCCGGCGCGCGTGGCAGGGATCGTTACCGCCTCAATGATCGGCCGCGGCTGGCTGGTCGCATTGACGATCTTCGGCGTCGGAATGATCAGCAACGACGCCGGCCTCGCTGCAGCGGTGCTGTTCATCATCACCTTCACCTTCTACTTCTCGGTTTCGATAGCAACGCGCCCGTTCGACCAGCCGAAGGCCGGGCAGCGCTCATGATTAAAGCCCGCCTGTTTGCCGCCGCTTCGGTCTTCGCCGCAATGCTCGCCTCGCCGGCTGGCGCGCTGGCACTGAAGGTCAACGAGAACTTCAAGCCGCAGGACGAGTTTGAGCTGGTGCCGTGGGTCAAGATCGAGATCTTCGGCATCGACATGTCGATCAACAAGGCTGTCGTCTACATCGTGCTGGCATCGCTGCTGGCCTGCGCCACAATGATTTACGTCGGCCAGCGGATGAAGATGAAGCCTGGTCGGCTGCAGGCAGCCGTTGAGGCCTATTACAACCTGATCAGAACGATCACGAAGGGCAATCTCAGCGGCAAGATGGTCAACCGCTGGTTCCCTTTCCTCGCCGCGACCTTCCTTTTCATCTGGTACTCGAACATGCTCGGCTACCTGCCGCTGCCAACCAACACCCACGCGATGGTCAGCATCTTCGGCATTGAGGTGCCGTCGCTGGCGCTCTATGCGGCGACCGCCAACATCTCAGTGCCGCTGGCACTGACGTTGGTCGTCGTGATCAGCTACCACTTTGAAGGGCTCCGCGCCAAGGGTCCCTACCGCTACCTGAAGGGCTGGGTACCGGCCGGCGTGTCCGGCGTTGCAGCCTTCCCGATCTTCCTGATCGAGGTGATCTCGCAGTTCGTCCGCATCGTTTCGCTGTCAGTACGACTCTTCGCCAACATCCTTGCCGGCCACCTGCTGATTCTGTTTATGGGCGGCGGCCTCGTCGTGCTGCTCAACTTGGCGCTCATAGGGTCACTGATCCTCGGCCTCGTCACCGGTACGCTGGCTGTTGCCTTCTACATCTTTGAGGTTGGCCTCGTGGCAACCCTGCAAGCCTTTATCTTCACGACCCTGGCAGCGATCTACCTCGGCGGCGCCGTCGCCGAGGAACACTAAGGAGCACGAAGACAGTGGAACTCCAACTGATTAGCGAATTCGCCCAGTCGGGCGTCACAGCCGAAGTGGCCCAGGAGTATGGCCGCAAGGGCATGAAGGCAATCGCGCTCGGCATCGGTGCCGGGCTCGGAACGATCGGCCCCGGTATCGGCGTCGGTTACATCTTCGGCAAGGTGATCGAGTCGGTTACCCGCCAGCCGGAGATGAAAGACGAGATCACTTCGATTCAGTGGCTTGGCTTCGCGCTGACAGAAGCGATCGTCTTCTACGCCTTCATTTTCGGCCTGATCGCCTTCTTCCTCGGATAAGACGATGCAGGCGCCGCTAACGACACTGGCCGCCGTGGCGGCCGAGGAGGGAAACAGCAACTTCCTTGTCAGCCCGAATGTCGGGCTGATGATCTGGACGCTGCTTGCCTTTGGCGTGACGCTGCTTGTCCTCAACAAGTTCGCCTTCCCGGCGATCCGTGACGCGCTCGATAAGCGCGTCAAAATGATTGAGGACTCGATCGCTGACGCTGAGAAGGCACGGGCCGAGTCCGACGAGCTGCTGGCGGAGTACCGCGAGCGGCTCAAGGATGCCCGCGTCCAAGCCGACGAGATCGTCTTGCGCGCTCGCAAGAACGCCGAAGCCTTTGAGCAGGACTCAACCGAAGAGGCGCGTGTCAAGCGGGCCGAGATGCTCGAGCAGACAAGGCGCGACATTGAGGGCGAGACGCGCCGCGCGATCGAAGAGATCCGCGGCGAGGTTGCCGACCTGACGGTTCTGGCGACCGAAAAGGTCACCGGCCGCGTGTTGACCGACAGCGATCAGCAGCGACTGGTCGACGAGGCGCTGGCCGAGCTCGACTTTTCGGCGCTCAGCGGCGAGCGGCGGGGCTGACCGATGGAGGCGATCGCACAGGTTTATTCGCGCTCGCTCTTTGAGGTCGCAAGCGAGCAGGGTCGGATCACCGTGGTGCGCGAGCAGCTCGGCCAGCTGGCCGACGCGCTGGCCGGCAACGAGGAACTGAAGCTGTTCTGCTTCTCGCCTTACTTCTCAACCGAAGAGAAGAAGGCGGGCTTGGCGAAGGCGATCGACGGTGCCGACCCGGCGGTTGAGAACTTCCTGATGCTGCTGGCCGACAATCAGCGGCTGCCAGTGATCTTCCGTGTGCGCGAGGAGTTTGACCGGCTCTGCGACCAGGCCGATGGTCTGCTTTCGGTGACGGTCACCAGTGCGGTGGCACTCGACCCGGCGGTCGTCGCCCGGATTGGGAAACAGATCGGCCAGCAGACAGGCCGCAAGATTGAGCTCGACCAGCAGGTGGACGCTTCGATCGTCGGCGGCTTCATCGTCCGCGCCGGCGATTCAATCCTCGACGCATCACTACGTAACCGACTTGACAAGCTTCGTACCGAGATCGCGCGCGCTTAAAGCGCGGCGAATCCAAGGAGAACAGAGAACATCATGCAGATCAAACCCGACGAGATCACCAGCATCCTGAAGTCCCGCATCGAAGGCCTCGAAGCCGGCGGCGCCGAGCTGACCGAGGTCGGCACAGTGCTGTCAATCGGTGACGGAATCGCTCGTATTCACGGGCTCGAGAACTGTCAATCGCTCGAGATGCTCGAGCTGCCGCACGGTGTAACCGGGCTTGCTCTGAACCTTGAGTCCGACAACGTCGGCGCCGTGCTCTTCGGCAATTGGACGGAGGTCGTTGAAGGCGACATCGTCAAGCGCACCGGCCGGCTGCTCGAAGTACCGGTCGGCGACGAGCTGCTCGGCCGGATCGTTGATCCGCTCGGGCGTCCGCTTGACGGCAAGGGCGCGCTGAACACGACCGAGACGCGGCTGGCCGAGTTCAAGGCTCCTGGAGTCGTCCAGCGTCAGCCGGTCACCGAGCCGATGCAGACCGGTCTGAAGGCGATCGACTCGATCATCCCGATCGGCCGCGGTCAGCGAGAACTGATCATCGGCGACCGCCAGACAGGTAAGACCTCGATCGCGATCGACGCGATCATCAACAACAAGGACAGCGACCTCGTATTTGTCTACGTCGCGATCGGTCAGCGGATGGCGACCGTCGTTCAGCTGGCTCAGACGCTTGCTGAAAACGGCGCGCTGGATCGCACAATCATCGTTGCCGCCTCGGCCGATGAGGCTGCGCCGATGAAGTACCTCGCCCCTTACGCCGGCTGCGCAATGGGTGAGTACTTCCTCTACAAGGGTGGCTCCGTCGTCGCCGTTTACGACGACCTGACAAAGCACGCCTTTGCCTACCGCCAGATGTCGCTGCTGCTGCGCCGCCCGCCGGGCCGCGAGGCATACCCGGGTGACGTCTTCTACCTGCACAGCCGCCTGCTGGAGCGCGCCGTCAGGCTCAGCGACGAGCTCGGTGGCGGTTCACTGACGGCGCTGCCGATCATTGAGACGCAGGCCGGCGACGTTTCGGCCTACATCCCGACCAACGTGATTTCGATCACCGACGGCCAGATCTTCCTCGAGCCGAAGCTGTTCAACTCCGGTGTGCGCCCGGCGATCAACGTCGGCATCTCGGTCTCGCGCGTTGGTGGTAACGCGCAGCTCGCGCCGATGAAGAAGATCGCTGGCCGTCTGAAGATCGAGCTGTCGCAGTTCCGCGACCTCGAGGCCTTTGCTCAGTTCGGCTCCGACCTCGACGCCGATACGCAGCGGACGCTGGCGCGAGGCGAGCGGCTCGTCGCGACGCTCAACCAGGACGAGCGAGATCCGCTGCCGATCGAGATTCAGGTGACGCAGGTCTTCGCTGCCACGTCAGGTGCGCTCGACCGGATCACGGTTGAGCGGATTCCCGAGTTCCTCGACGGGCTTACGCAGCGCGCCCGCTCTGAGGATGCGGCAACGCTTGAGAAGATCCACGGCGGCGACTGGTCGGATCAGACGCAGGCGGCGCTGACGAAGATCGTCAACGGTTTCGCCGACGACTTCGGCTACGACCTTGACGAGGAAGGCCAGCCGATCCTTGACAGCGGTGTTGGAGAGACATCGCGCAGCGAAGAGGGCCTGCGCCAGGTCGACGAAGATATCGATAAGGCTAAGAAGGAGGCCGCGGCGACCGCGTAAGGCGCGCCGCAGCGACCACCAAATGTCCCAGCGGGACGTAAAACAGCGGATTGAATCCGTCAAGAACATCCGCAAGATCACGAGCGCGATGCAAATGGTCGCGGCCGCGAGGCTGCGCCGCGCCGAGCAGCGGATCGCCGCGCTGCGCCCTTACGCCGGGGCAATCCGCCGGATGACCCGTCAGGCCGCCGCTGCTGCCGGTGGCGAGGTTGTCGGCAACCCGATCCTGCAGCAGCACGACAAGCTTGAGACTGCGGCGATCCTGCTTATCACCGGCGACCGCGGGCTGGCCGGCGCTTTCAACTCGCAGATCATCCGCGCCGGCCTCGCTGCGGCCGCCGATTACCAAGCCGAAGGCGTCGCCGTTCACTACTACGCAGTCGGCCGCCGCGGCGTTTCGTCATTGGTTTTCCGCAAGCTCGAGCCGGCCGGCCGTTACGTCGGCTTCACCGACCGCCCGGCCTACTCCGACGCCCGCCAGATCGCCCAGCAGCTGATGGCGGCCTACATCGATGACGAGGTCGATCGCGTCGAGCTCTTCTACAACGGTTACGTTTCGCCGCTGACACAGGAGGTCCGCCGCGAGGTCCTGTTGCCGCTCCAGCAGGCGACGATCGACGAGGAGATTGCGATTGCCGAAGAGCAGAGCGACGGCACCGAGGTTCACCATGCACTGGTCGACTATGAGCCCGATCCGGCCGAGATCCTCCAGCGCCTGATTCCTGATTACGTCGAGATTTCGGTTTACCGGGCGCTGCTTGAATCGACCGCATCCGAGCACGGCGCGCGGATGACGGCGATGCGTAGCGCCTCCGAAAATGCCGGTGAGGTCATCGACGACCTGACGCTGGAGATGAACCGCGCCCGTCAAGCTGAAATCACGCAGGAAATAATGGAAGTCGTTGCCGGCGCTGAGTCGCTGACCTGATCACAGACCAATAGAGGAACAAATGGAATCTGCCACCAGCAATACAGGACGCATCGAAGAGGTCAAGGGAGTCGTTATCGAGGCCTCCTTCCCCGGCACGCTGCCGGAAATCAACTACGCGATCACGGTCGAGCTGGGCGGCGAGACACTGGTCTGCGAAGTTCAGCAGCAGCTCGGTGACAACCGCGTCCGTGCCGTCGCGATGGACACCACCGACGGCCTCGCGCGCGGCGTCGCTGTAACCGACACGAAGGGCCCGATTACCGTTCCGGTCGGCGTTGCGACGCTTGGCCGGATCTTCAACCTGCTGGGCGAAACGATCGACGGCGGCCCGGAGCTTGAGGTTACGGAGCGCCGACCAATACATCAGCCGGCACCTGACGTTGAGGACCTGACGCCGACAACCGAAATGTTCGAGACCGGGATCAAGGTGATCGACCTGCTCGCGCCATACGCCAAGGGCGGCAAGGTCGGCCTGTTCGGCGGCGCTGGCGTCGGCAAGACGGTGCTGATCCAGGAGCTGATTCACAACCTCGCTAAGGAGCACGGCGGCCTGTCCGCCTTCTGCGGCGTCGGCGAGCGCTCACGTGAGGGCAACGACCTTTGGCTGGAGATGAAGGAGTCCGGCGTTATCGACAAGACGATGCTCGTCTTCGGTCAGATGAATGAGCCACCCGGCGCACGTATGCGCGTCGCCCTGTCGGGCCTGACGATGGCTGAGTACTTCCGCGATCAGGGCCAGGACGTGCTGCTGTTCATCGACAACATCTTCCGCTTTGTCCAGGCCGGCTCTGAGGTTTCGGCGCTGATGGGCCGGATGCCTTCGCAGGTCGGCTACCAGCCGACGCTGGAGTCGGAGATGGGGCAGCTGCAGGAGCGGATCACCTCGACCCGTCAGGGCTCGGTCACCTCGGTACAGGCGATTTACGTACCGGCCGACGACCTCACCGACCCGGCGCCCGCGTCGGTCTTTGCTCACCTCAACGCGACGACCGTGCTGTCACGCTCGATCGCCGAGAAGGGCATCTATCCGGCCGTCGATCCGCTCGACTCAACCTCAACGATCCTCAAGGCCGAAGTGGTCGGTCAGGAGCATTACGAGGTGGCGACCCGCGTCAAGGAGATTCTGCAGCGCTACAAGGAGCTGCAGGACATCATCGCGATCCTCGGCATTGACGAGTTGTCGGAAGAGGACAAGATCACCGTCCAGCGGGCCCGTAAGGTTGAGCGCTTCCTGTCGCAGCCTTTCAACGTCGCCGAAGCGTTCACCGGTACGCCTGGTGAGTATGTGCCGGTCGCTGAGACGGTCCGCTCGTTCCGTGAGCTGATCGACGGCGCCCACGACGACGTGCCGGAGTCGGCCTTCCTGCTGAAGGGTTCGATCGAGCAGGTCCTCGCCGACGCGGCGAAGGAGAAGTAGCGGCGAAGATGGCCCGCACTGTGTTCCAAGTTGAGGTGCTGACGCCCGAAGGCCCTGTCTTCAGCGGCGAGGTCGAGATGATCTCGACCCGCACCGAGGTCGGCTCGATCGGCATCCTCGCCCACCACACGCCGCTACTTGGGTTGCTGGTCCCGGCCGAACTGCGGCTCTACAGATCAGAGACCGACGTCCTCCGCTTCGCCCAGGGTGAGGGCTACATTCAGGTCGCTGATAACCACGCTCTGGTACTGGTTGAGGAGGCCATCAGTCCGGATGACCTCGACCTGCAGAAGCTCAGCGGCGAGCTCGATGCGGCCGAGGCGGCAGTCGACGCTGCCGAGCCCCACAGCGAGGCGATGCGCCGCAGTCTCCGCGACCGCCGTCGCGCTCAGGCTTTCCTAGATGTAACATAATCGCCCATGCTCAACATTCGTTTTGTCACGCTCGCGGCGACCTTCGCCGTTTCCCTCTTCCCAGCAGCCACTGCTGCGGCAGACCCTGTCGGCACGCAGCAGCAGCTGACCACCTCCAGCCCGGTCACGAACAGAACCTACTGCAGCGGGCCTTCGCTTGCTTACAGTGCCTCCTCCGAGAAGACGCTTGCTGTGTGGATCGAGAGTGTCGCGATCAGCGATTCAGCTCCCAATGGCGGGATGGTTCGGGCGGCTTTCATGAACGGCGATGCGGCCCTGTCGAGCACTCCGGTCGACGTTTCTATAACCCTCCCTTCATCATCATTTGACGCTTGCGCCGGAGCGCCTTACGTTGCGGCCGGCCCGGCCGGCACATGGCTGGTCGTATGGCAGCAATTAAGCAGCTTGGCCATCTACGGCCAAGTCCTGGATGCCAGCGGCAATCGCGCGGGCCCGAACCTGACTATTTCATCGAACATCAATTACGCCGATATGAACACCGTAAGCGCTGCGTGGTCGCCGCAGGACAATCGCTACCTGGTCTCCTGGAAGGCCCTCGTTTCGACTCCATTCCCGGACGCAGCCAACGGTCATCAGGTGGTCGGCCGTTTCGTCGACAGCTCAGGTGCCGGTCTCGGCAACGACTTTCTAGTGACCGATACCGCCGACGGCATACGCATGTCCCAGGATCTCGCCTACGGAAACGGGCGGTGGATCTCAGTCGCCGCGGCACATACTAATACCCGCTCTATCGGTCAGGTCGTAACCGCTGCCGGTCCTCAGGGCTCGATCTTCGATATTTCGACGACGGGGGCAACTCCGGCAAATATGGCTCCCTCCATTGCGTATAACTCTGCCACGCAGCAGTTCGCGGTGGCTTACCGGCTGAAATCCTCCCCCGGCACGCACTTCCTACGGCTACTGGACTCGAATGGAGTGCCAATCGGAAGCGATATTGACCTGGGCCCCTTAGGGAGCCGGCCACGAATTGCTTCCGCTGGAGATCGCGGATACCTTGTCGTAGCGCACCTCCCCTCGGGCGACCTCGGCTTGGTCTCCGGTCTGCGGATCCTCGCCGACGGCACCCCAGACGGCTCCGCGCAGGTGATGAGCGACGCTGCTCCTTTCACGGCCTGGCGTCCCTCGGTCGCCTATGACCCATCGCAGGGGCGGTTCCTGGTCGCGTTCGCCGGTAACATCGAATCGGCAACCAATTACTACGCCCGCGCCTGGTTCGTGGCTAACCCGGCTGTGGCTCTCACCGTCACCAGGGAAGGGACCGGCTTAGGGACGGTTACTTCAGCACCGGCCGGGATCGACTGCGGAGCTACCTGCACCTTTGATTTTGACTCGGGAGCGTCGGTGACGCTAACCGCAACACCTGCCGCCGGCTCATCGTTTACTGGCTGGAGTGGGTCTGGATGTTCGGGCACTTCAACCTGCACGGTGGCAATGAGTGAAGCGCGCGACGTTACTGCAGAGTTTGCCGTTGTGCCGCCAGGACAGTTTGATTTGGCGGTCTCGAAGTCCGGCACTGGCGCCGGAACAGTTACTTCTTCACCAGCTGGAATTGATTGCGGTTCAGACTGCTCAGAAACGTTGGCGGATGGAACATCGGT
>JBCJUC010000003.1:0-101139 GCA_039744075.1 Solirubrobacteraceae bacterium | reverse complement strand
CCACGGATCGACGTCGACCCGGAGGTGATTGAGCAGACGGCGGCGACGCTGCGCCGCTTCTTCCCGCAGCTCGAAGGGCGGGCGATAACGCACGCCTGGGGTGGCCCGATCGATGTCGCGCCAGACTCTCTGCCGATCTACCGCAGCAGCGGCGCCGTCCACGCCGGCTGGGGCTTCACCGGCCATGGTGTTGGCCCGTCAAACCTTGGTGGACGGATCCTCAGTGGCCTCGCGCTTGGCAGCGATGACGAGACAACCAAGTGTCCGCTAGTCGAGCCGAAGGTCAAATACTTTCCGCCCGAGCCGGCCCGCTCAATTGGCGGCAATCTGATTAGGGCCGCCTTAATCCGTAGCGACGAGGCCGACAGTCGCGGCCAGACGAGCGATCCGATCACCACCGCGATCACGAAGTTGCCGAAGCTGATCGGCATGAACCTGCCGCGCTAGGCGGTGGTCCGCTTAAGTACCCGGGGCGGGAGTCGAACCCGCACATCCTTTCGGACAAGGGTTTTTGAGACCCCCGCGTCTACCATTCCGCCACCCGGGCAGGGCTGTCACATCGTAGGCGCCTGGAAGGTCGCTCAGGCGCCGGCGGGCAAAGCGTCGCCCTCTTCGGCCGGCCAGTGTTCGACTTCGACATTCCATTGCTGGCGGAATGCGTACATCGAAGTGATGATCACGAGCAGCTGCAGGGCAACGAGAATTGATGTCAGCGAGGCGAGTAGGGCCGAGCTGAGAGCCGGCTGCGCAAAGCCAAAGCTTTCCCGGTCAACCCAGGCTGGAATTGCGATCAAAGCGAAGACGCCCATCATCATCGCCGTTGTTGCGATCACCGGCAGCACGCCGCGGATCCATCGCCCGACGTAGTAAGCGAAGGCAAGGTCAAGGATGATCCAAGCGATGCAGATCGACTTCATTCCCTGCAGCACGCTCCAGCCGCCGAAAGTAATTACGGCGATTAGCAGCGCCGAGGCGAGCAGCACGATCACGACGACGGCGCGCATCGTCTGGCTGGCGGCCTTGGCGCGGTTGGGGTGCTCGATCACGGCTTCGCCCTGATGTACGACCTGAGTCATCGCCAGCGACGATACCGCGCCGCATCGACGCTTGCCATCGGCGCTAGGCTGCTGCCACGCGGGCGTGGCGGAATTGGTAGACGCGCCGGCCTTAGGAGCCGGTGGCCGAAAGGCTGTGGGGGTTCGAGTCCCTTCGCCCGCATTGCCGCATAAATACTGATAATCAGGCCACTAAGTGCCGATCGGTTCGGCCCCCGGTTCTTGCCCGTGTGCCCAACCTGTGTGCCCTGTGCATACTGCCATCGGGTCGGTTCATCAACGCCGGGCAGCTGACTCGGGCCCGGTCGCCCTCCGGTAGGCGCCGCGGCTGGCTATTGTCAGCGGCGCACCTGGGGGACTGGTGTAATGGCAACATAGGGGCCTCCAAAGCCCTTGCTCGAGGTTCGATTCCTCGGTCCCCCGTGATCTGAAGTAGCTGCGTGCTTAGCTGGCGGTGGCTTTGCGCTCTGAGCGGCTCTGCTCGAGCATCGCGTCGCGCTCGCCGATCTGCTCGACCTTGGCAAGCAGATTTTCCGCCATCCGAATTGATGCGGCATCGATCAGGCGACCGTCGAGCGAGACGGCGCCGCGACCCTCGGTTGCGGCGATCTCCATCTCCTCGAGAATCCGGCGCGTGCGGCTGACGACGTGCTCGGCCGGGGTGAAGACCTGATTGGCCAGCTCGACCTGCGAGGGGTGGATCGCCCACTTCCCTTCGCAGCCAAGCATCGCGGCGCGGCGGGCGGCCGAAATGTAGCCCTCGGGGTCGGAGAAATCGCCGAACGGCCCGTCGATTGGACGGAGCCCGTTGGCCCTAGCGGCGACTGCCATGCGGGCGATCGCGTAATGCCACGGGTCGCCCCAGAAGGCCTGGCGCTCGTCGTCGCCCTCGACCGCGTCGGTCAGAACCGAGTAGTCGGAGCTGACGCCGCCGATGTTCGTCGTGCTCGACTGGATCGACGCCGCGTAGTCGGCAACGCCGAAGACCAGCGCTTCAAGGCGTTCAGGGTGAGATTGGGCGATCTCTTCAACGTTGGCCATTCCGGCAGCTGTCTCGATCAACACGTACAGCGCGATTGGCTTCGTAATGCCCATCGCCGCTTCGATCTGCTCGAGCAGCGTCGCGACGAGGTGCACGTCGGCGGCGCTGCTGACCTTCGGGATCAAGATCGCGTCAAGCTTCTTGCCGGCTTGCTCGACGACGTCAACGATGTCGCGGTAGCACCAGTAGGTGTCGAGGCCGTTGATCCGGACCGAGATCGAGCAGGCCGACCAATCCTGCTCGTTCAGTGCCTGAATCACGTTGAGCCGTGCCTGGACCTTGTCGTCGGGGGCGACGGCGTCCTCGAGGTCGAGGAAGACGACGTCGGCTCCTGCCTCCGGAGCGCGCTCAAGCATCCGCTGGTTGCTGCCGGGGACGGCAAGTTCGGAACGGTGAAGTCGGTGTGGCATCGTCATCGCATTTATCTCCTTAGTGGTACGAGCGGCGCAGTGAAGCACAGAGCTGCGGCGGCTGTCAAAAGAGCCTCGCTAACGGGGTTTCCGCGGATATCAGTAGCTAAGCCAAGTTTAGGGCTAACTCAATACCAAACGCGGAAATTTTATAGTTCTTACTATTGAACCTATTGGTGCGAACGGTCAGGGTAAGGCCATGACAAATTCCACCTACGCCCAGCTCAACTTGGAACCAAGACTGCTTTGCGGCCCTGGCCCCGCCAATGTCAGCCCCGGCGTGCTCGAGGCGCTGAGCAAGCCGCTGCTTGGTCACCTCGACCCCGACATGTACGAGATCCTGACTGAGCTTGCCGAGATGCTGGCGAAGGTCTACCAACGCGACGCCGGTGACGGGATCACACTGCCGATCAGCGCCACCGGGACATCCGGCATGGAGGCCGGCATCGCATCGCTGGTCGAGCCAGGCTCGACCGTGATCATCGGCGTAAACGGATACTTCGGCCGCCGCTTGGTGGAGATCGCCAGCCGCTACCACGCCAACGTCATCGAGGTTGAGGCCGACTGGGGCCAGGCCGTCAGCAACGAAGCACTACTTGAAGCGCTCGCCGCCAACCCCGACGCACGACTGATGGCGGTCGTTCACGCTGAAACCTCATCCGGCGTGCGCCACGACCTCGCCGAGCTTGGCGAGGCGATGAAGCAGAACGACACCTTCCTAATGGCCGACTGCGTCACCTCGCTTGGCGGAATTGAAGTCGCGCTGAGCAAGTGGGGGGTCGACTACGCCTACAGCTGCACGCAGAAGTGCCTCGCGATGAGCCCCGGGATGTCACCGATCTCGATCTCGCAGCGAGCACTTGACTTCATGCGGAGCCAGCCGAAGCCAAACACCTTCTACCTCGATCCGCAGCTGCTGGAGGCCTACTGGCTGACGCGCCCACCCGCATACCACCACACTCTGCCCTCGCCGCTGGTCTTTGGCCTGCACGAGTCGATCCGCGAAGTGCTCGACGAAGGGCTTGAAGCGCGCTGGGCGCGCCATGCTGAGGCAGGCGCCTACCTGCAGGCGGGAATCGCCGAGCGGGGCATCGAGCTGCTCGCCGACCCAGCCCACCAGCTGCCGCAGCTGACCGCCGTACTTGTCCCGGAAGGCATCGACGGCGCCGCCGTGCAGAAGCGGATGCTGCGCGAGCATGGGATCGAGATTGGCGGCGGCCTGCCAGGCGCACCGGCGATGTGGCGCATTGGCCTGATGGGCTACAACGCTAACAAGCAGACCGCCGACAAGGTGCTGGCCGGCTTCGACGCCGTAATGGCTGACGCACCGACGCTGGCTGCTGCCTAGCAGCGGCTAGTCGGCGTCCATCCGCTTGCGGATCTCTCGCGGCACGTCAACCGGCTGCGGCGCCTTCCAGTCGCGTGAGCGGGCGACGACTCGCAGACCAAAGATCAGCGCCACGGCGACTATCGCCGTCTCAGTGGCCGGGGCACCGGCTTTGATCGCCGCAACGTAGACGACCAGCCCGGCGAAGGCGGCCGCCGCATAGAGGTGCCCCCGTTGGAAGATCGCTGGCGGCTTGGTGGTCATCAGATCGGACAGTACGCCGCCGCCGAGCCCTGCGATCAAACCGACGAGGACCGCCGGCACCGGCCCGACACCGTTGGCGAGCGCCTTGTTTGCACCGGTCACGCCGTAAAGGCCAAGCGCCGCAGCGTCAAAGATCAGCAGCAGCCAGACGGCCTTCTCGGTCTGGTGTGCGAACAGCGCGACGACGGCTGAAGCGATCACCGCGGCGAGCACGTACCACGGCGAGTTCAGTGCGACCGGCTGCTGGTTGAGCAGTACGTCGCGCAGCAGGCCGCCGCCGAGGCCGGTCACGATCCCTAGCGCGACGACACCGGTCACATCAAACTTTGCCCTGACAGCGACCAGTGATCCGCCCAGCGCCGACGTTATTACCGCCGCCAAGTCAAGCCAGAGCGGTGTCTGCACGGGGTCGAGGATCACACCGCCAAAACTAGAGAGCGAGGCGGATGCGTCGTTGCTTGGCTGTAATGTCCGACCGATGACAACCTCTGCAACAGTTGCTGGCGGCGACGAGCTGAACCCCAAGCGTTGGTGGTCGCTGCTGGCGCTCTGCACGCTGACCGGGCTGGTCTGGCTAACGGCGACCGACATCTCGATCTCGCTGCCGACAATCGGCCGTGAACTGGGCGGCTCGATGGACACGCTGCAGTGGGCTGTCAACGGCTACTTCCTCGCTGGCTCACTGATCGTGCTCGGCGGGCGACTCAGCGACATGCGGGGGCGCCGCAGGATCTTCATTATCGGCGGGTCGCTGCTGATCCTCGGCTCTGTTGTTGCTGGCAGCGCCAGCAGCACGGCGCAGCTGGTGGTTGGCCGCGTGATCGAGGGCGTTGGCGCGGCGGCAATCCTGCCGTCATCACTGGCGATGGTCGCCGTTGGCTTCCCCGAGAACGAGCGCGCGCGGGCGATCGCGATCTGGATTGCAGTTGCCTGGGGCGGTCAGGGGATCGGTCCGTTGATCGGCGGCGGGCTGATCGAGGCCTTCGGCTGGCAGGCGATCTTCTGGATCAACCTGCCGCTGGGGCTGGCAGCGATCTGGCTGGTGCTGCGGACGACGCCGGAGAGTTTCAACACGCGTAAAGGAGCGAAACTCGATGTTCCCGGCGCGGTCGTGCTGACCGCCGCACTGGTCTCGCTTTCATACGGTTTGGTCAGCGTCGACAGCGCCTCGGGCTCGTTGCTAGCGGCGCTGTTCGGCGGTTCGATTGCACTGTTTGCGCTATTCGTGCTGATCGAATCGCGAGCCAGCGAACCACTCGTGCCGCTGTCGGTCTTCCGCCGGCCTGCATTCATGGGGGCGGTCTCGGCCAACCTGCTGGCCAACATCATCTTCTCGGCCGTAATTTTCATCATGGCCCTGTACCTGCAGGTCGTGATGGGTTACGGCCCGCTGAAGGCTGGCGCGCTGCTGCTGCCAGCGACGCTCGTCGTGCTGGCCGTCAATGTGCTCGGTGAGCACCTGACTCAGCGGCAGGTCTATCGGATGCCAATCGCGCTCGGGATGATCATTCTGGGCGTTGGCTGCGTGCTGTTGACTGGGCTTGGCGGCAGCTACGCGTCGCTGCTGCCTGGCTTCATCCTCGTCGGTGCGGGGATCGGGCTACAGATCACGCCAGCGACCGAGCTGGCGGTTAGATCTTCCGGTGCCGGAGAGGGTGTCGCTTCCGGCGTCTTTAAGGCGACGAGCATGATCGGCGGGTCGTTGGGTGTCGCCGTCGCAACCGCGATCTTCCAGAACTTTGCCGTCAAGGTCTTCGAAGAGCCCAGCAACGCTGCCGTGCTGGCAGGGACGGTCCAGTCGAAGCTGCTCGATGTGCTGGTCGGCTCGCAGCCAACAAGCACGCTGTCGCAGAGCGCGCTCAATATCGTCTACGACGCCTTCGACAGCGGCGGTTCGGCGGCGATGATCTTCTGCGCGATCGTCGCCGCGCTCGGCGCGGCGCTGGCTTACGTGCTGCTGCGCGGCGCCAAGACTGATTCGGAAACTGAGCTGGCGCCGTCCTAGCGGTTGCTCGGGGGCGGCTCGGTTGAAAGGACGCGGCCGCGGTAACATCAAGGGGCCTGCGGGCGAGGTGTTGTGGTTGCACAGGAGCCTTCCAAGCTTCTAGGGCGGGTTCGATTCCCGTCGCCCGCTTGGTTGGATGAAGAAGAAGGGCCACGGGGAGTGGCGCAGTCTGGTAGCGCACCCGGCTGGGGGCCGGGCGGTCGCAGGTTCAAATCCTGTCTCCCCGATGCGCGGAAAGCCTTGCATTTCAGGGCTTTCGCCGTTTTGAGCCGCTCGTACGGCGGGGTCCAATTTCGACCTATGGGAACCGGGGTCGCAGGTTGCATCTCCTGTACCCAGCCCGTTTGACTTCGAGAGCCGACCACGGCAAGTGATAATGTCACCGCGATGTCCAAATTTGTGGAACAAGTCGGTGACAGTAGCGCGGCGGGTCGGCTCTACGCGCTGGCTGAGGGGCGCGCTGGCTATCTGACGGCTCGTGGTGCAGTGGAGGCGGGCATAGCTCGGTCGGTGCTGTCGTACCAGGCTCGTCCGGGGGGTCGGCTGGTGCATGTCGCGCGCGGGCTCTACCGGCTCCGCGATTTCCCAAGCAGCCCGCATGAGCACGTGGTTGCGGGCTGGCTGCGCACGCCGCCATCGGCGGATGCTGTCGTCTCGCATGAGAGTGCCCTGGAGCTGGATGACCTCTCCGATCTGATCGCCGATCAGGTCCATGTGACCGTGCCGCGAGCCCAGCGTCGCAAGCCGATAGAAGGCGTCGTGGTTCACCCGACGACGTTCCCGATCACCAAGGGGCAGCGCCGGGATGTGTTGGGCGTTCCCGTCACGACGGTCGACCGCACGATCATCGACGTGCTGCGTTCCGCCGGGATGACCGAGCAGATCGAAGCGGCGGTTTTGGAGGCGCTTCGGCGCGGTCTGACCACGAAGCGCCGGCTGCACGCGACCGCAGCCGAGTTCCCGCAGACGGTGCAGCGGCAGATCGCCGAACTGACGGCATGAGATACGCTACCGACAAGGCGTTTCTCGGCCACGCTGACCTCAAGACGAGGCAGATCTACGCCCACTATGCGCCGTCAGCGCGTGAGGTAGAGATGGTCAACGCGGCGTTCGCCGAACCCGAGCCTCAGCCGGTCTTCAACGCCGAGGTCGCGGCTCACCAGAAGGCCGTGTAGGGCCGACCGGTGCCGGCACCCAGACGTCCACGCCGCGAGCCCCGACCATCGCCCGACACGCCAGCTGTGCGCAGGCGCTGGCGTGACTACCAGACCGCGGCGGGCCGAAGTCCGGTCGAGGGGTTCATCGACGACCTCTCCGATGTCGACGCCTCGGCGGTGCTTGCAGGCATGCGGGAGGTGCGCGAGCGCGGGCTGGAGGCCGCGCGGCACCTCGATGGCGACATCTGGGAGGTCCGGGTGGATGGCGACAGGGTCATCTATCGGATCCTCTTCGCGCCGGAGGGCGCGCGAAGCCAGGTGCTCCTGGCGCTTGAAGGCCTGAACAAGAAGACCCAGAAGACGCCGCGCGCGACGATCGACCTCGCGAAGCGCCGTCTCGCCGACTGGCGGAGGCGCGGCGACGCCAAGCGGATCGCTCGAGGAAAGCGTCCGCAGGGCCGGTAGTGTCCCTGCTAGACTATCTCACCAATGAGATACCGCTGAAGGTATCGAGACGGAGTTAGAACGAGAGATCGATGGCCGAACGAGACTTCCTTGACAAGATGATCGACAAGCGGACCGCACGGAACCCTGAGTTCCCGCGGCTGCTCGACGCCGCTCGCCGGCGTCGCGAGTTGCTTCATGCTCTCGGCGCACAACGCGAGGATCAGCAGCGCTCGCAGACCGCGATCGCCGCAGCGATGGCGACATCTCAGTCGGCAGTCGCGCGCCTGGAGACGACAGCAACCGACGCCAAGATCTCGACCGTCGAGCGCTACGCGGACAGCCTCGGGTACGTCGTCCAATACCACCTCATTCCGGCTGAGAGCGGTGCTGGAGCGCCGCCCGTTGTCGTCCATTGACGATTGCCGGAGGTCGTCGCGATAGTGACGGCGGACGGCGTCTCTGAGGACGAGATGTTGCTCTCCCGCAGGCCCAGATCAAGGTCCTTCGTCAAGCGCGCAGCGTCCTGAAGGCGCACCTCCATGGCCATGCCGCCCTTGAGCACCCAGCAACCGGGCTCCGCGCGCTGAAGACGCGTCACGATTCGCTGGAGGACGACGCGGCGACGCAGACGGTCAGGCGAGACGCCAGTAGCGGCCGACTCGTTGCGAATGCGAGCCTCAATCGCTGCGCGCAGGGCCTGCGGCGTGCCGTAGCTCAAGCGGCCCCCAGCAGCCCGAGCGCGCGCTCGATGCGCAGCGCGGCCATCAGATCGACGGCCTCTGCGCGCGCCCGTAGCTGCCTGCGCGTGACCGTTCCGCGGGCAAGCCCCTCGTCCAGCGCCCGCGCGAGCTGATCCTCGTCTGCGTGGGTGGCCGCGACATCGATCAGCGACCGCGTCAGCGTCGTCAGGCGGAAACCCGGACCGGTTTCGATGTCTTCCGCAGGCAGATCGGCCGTGTGCAGGAGCAGCGCGTCGTCGCGCATCCGAAAGCCTCTCGGAACAGTGATTTGGATCCGAGGAGACTCAAACTCGCCGACGCCGTGGACGCCTAGCGCTGTGTCGTGTGACACCACGGCGCGTTCCTTGGACCAGAGATTCCATCGTGCGAGATCGTCGTGAATCGCTGGGATCCAGTCGGTGAGGCGGAAGATGCCGCGATCGACGCGGGTCCAGTTCGCGGCAACGACGTGGTGGGCCTGTGCGGGATAGGAGTAGCCGAGGGCCTTTGCCTGGGCGGCGGTGAAGTACCCGGCCTGGTCGGCGGCGAGCGCGAACAGCTGGCGTCTCAGTTCTCGGCGTTCGGTGGGCATCCTGCGTCAAAACTATAGTTCTGCGTCGGGTGGATGCACGAAACGAAAGTAAATGTGTAGTTCTGGGTAGCTTCGAAGGAGGTCGGCACGGGTAGCCGGGGGCAGCTCGATGGCCAGCTTCCGATCGCGAGAGAAACAGGAGTCGGGGCGGCAACCGCTCGGGTCGGTCGGCGCACCGTACCGTAGATGTTACGGCGGGCGTTGTGTAGGGCGTATCACCTGTGGTACGCTCTCAGGCAATGAACGCGATACCTACGACCAAGAAGCTCGACACGAGCTACTACGACCGGCGACGCGCCGAGCGTCTGGAGGATCCCGCGTTCAAGGCGGAGTACGAGCGCCAGCATCGCGCGATCGCCGCCATTGACGAGATCGTGAACCAGCTCGACGCGCTCCGCGTCGAACACGACCTGAGCAAGGCTGAACTCGCGCGGGCGATCGACAAGAACCCCGCCAGCGTGCGTCGACTGCTCACCGCCAAGGGCAACCCTGAGCTCGGTACCGTTGTGGCGATCGCGGACGCCCTGGATGCCGACGTGATCGTCGTGCCGCGCAAGAAGTCGTCGCGGCGCAGCAGACCGGTCTCAGCAGGCCTCTGACCTCACCTGGCTCGTCTGGCGAGCCGCCTACGATCGATGCGCCGATGGGATGGAACATCGTCTTCTATGCGGACGCGGCCGGGAAGGTTCCTGCGAGCACGTTCTTGGACACCTGCCCCCGGAAGATCACGGCGACGTTCAGCGCCGTCCTCGACGCCGTGCGCGCGCCGCCGCCGCCGGCCTTCAGCGGTGGCGGCAAATGGGAAGCGATGCACGGGACGATGTCGGGCTACTACGAGATCCGGGTGACGGGACCGGGCCGTCGCCACTATCGCCTGTTCTGCATCCTCGACAACGGCACGCCGCAGGAACTCGCGGCGCGGGGTTTCGACGGACCGCAGGTCGTCGTAATCAACGGCGTGGTTAAGGCCAACGCCGCGCTGTTCAGCGACCGTGAGTACAGAAAACACGTCCGGGATCTGGGCGCGGACTACCGCTCCAAGTTCCCGCGCCCGATTGCGGGGTATCGGCACGGCGGAGTTGGTTGCAGGCGCTGCCGGGCGTGGTTTCGCGCTTCGTCAGCGTCCGAGCGACTGGTTGAACTTGATCGAGCCGGTGACGGTGCGATCTGATCAACTTCCGCGTTGATCGCGGTCAGCGGCACCGATCGGTTGTCCGAGCTGAGCTTTCCAAGACCGTCCGGCGGATAGGCGAAACCGATGCCCACGACCGTTCAAATAATGTGTCGTTCTAAGACAGCGGGAACGGATTTACACCACTTCACGCTACGCGGCCGTCGAGGTTACTTGAGCTTCAAGGTCCCCGTGACCGTCGTCGTGACCTGCTGGCTCTCACTACTGTTCCAAGTCGTCTGGCAGTTGAAGCTGAAGACCTTCTTGCTCTTCTTCCACGCGCCGACGAGGTTGCTCCCCGCGGGGATCTTGGTCTTGCTGCTCGTGCCTGCGGGGTAGCAGATCCCCAGGGCACCGTTGCTCGGAGAGAGCGAACCGTCGATTGGGTCGGTGAACTGGCCGGACTCGCAGGGGCTGAGGCCCGATCCCGTGAAGGTGGCGGTGCTCTGGCCGGAGTACCGCAGGTTCGCCGAGAGGCCGATCGCCTTGGTCTTCGAGCCGAGCGACGACGTGCCCGGCACGATTACGGCGCCCAGGTACGGGGCAGAGGTGCTTCTCGGCTTCTTCGGCAGCTTCCCGGCGGCGTTCCCCGACGCGGCAACCGTCACGGTGCAGTCGACGGTGCCCCAAAAGTCGCGCTGCAGCGTCTGGCCCGACTCTGTGTAACTGGCTGTGTAGGAACTGCCGTTGTCCTCCACCTGCCAATAGAAGGCCCTTGGCTGCTTGGTCATCTTGACCTTCATGGTGACCGTGCGAGTCTCCGTGCCGGACGTGGCGTCGCCACCTGCGATGTCCCTATTCGTGCTGGTGGTGGTCTTCCACGAGACGGTGCCCTGGAGCGTGGAGGGGGTCTTCGCGACGGCAGCGGGGGCCAGAGCCGCGCCAGCGAGGGCCACCACTGCCGCGACGGTGATTGCAGTAAGCGGCCGAGCGTGCTTCTGGAGCCCCAGCATGAACCAACCGTATCACCTTGAGCGCTGGCCTGCGCCGGTACCGGCCGAGCGTCAATCGCCTCGCGCTCCCAGGGCGGCGCCGGCCTAGGGATGGCCATTTCGCGTGCGATCGTCGAGGCGCCCTCGGGCGCCTCTGGCTCGTCGACAGCGAGGTCGGGACTCGCGTGCGCTTCGTAATTCCCACGTAAGAGGCGGCTGGTAGGATCGCTGCCATGAAGAGGCTCGCGATGCTGCTGATCGTCGGGCTGCTGGCCGTGGTCGGCTGCGGAAGCGACGACGAGACGCCTGCTGCGGGTGCGCAGCAGAGCAACGACGCGATGGAGGGGAAGACCGCCGCCGCCACGGCCACGAAACAGGACGCCGAGGACGCGGCCAAGGTCAAGGCCGACGGCACCACGGTCACCGTCGGCGAATCAGAGTTTGGCAAGATGCTCTTCGACTCCAACAAGCAGGCCATCTACATCTTCGAGAAGGACCCGAAGGGCGAAAGCGTCTGCTACGGCGAATGCGCTGAGGCGTGGCCCCCCGTCTTCACGGACGGCGAGCCTGTTGCCGGCAAGGGCGTCAAGGCCTCGCTGCTGGGCACGGTGAAGCGCCGCGACGGCAAGCTGCAGGTCACTTACGCCGGCAAGCCGCTCTACCTCTATGCACACGAGGAGCCCGGCGAGGTCAGCTGCCACAACGTGAGCCTCAACGGCGGCCTGTGGTGGGTCATCGGGCCGGACGGGAAGCGTCGCCCCTGAAGCGCCGCCCGTGAAGCGCCGCGCCGACTCCGATCGAGCGGCCTTGAGCGCTACCGTTTAGCGCGAGCCTGATGAACAATCTTGTCCTTTTTGCGGTTCCGTTCTTCATCTTCTTTCTCGTGCTGGAGGGGATCTCGTACAAGATCGCGCAGCAGGACGATCAACTGGTCGGCTACGAAAGGCGCGACACCTCGACCAGCCTGACGATGGGCCTCGGCAGTGTCATCATCGGAGCTGTCTGGGGGCTGGTCGTGATCGTCCTCTACGCGGCGCTGTACACGGTCAGTCCGCTGCGGATGGATGCCGCTGACGCGTGGACGTGGGTTCTGCTGTTCCTGGTCGATGACTTGGCCTTCTACTGCTACCACCGGATCAGCCACGAGGTGCGCGTCTTCTGGGCCAGTCACGTCGTGCATCACTCAAGCCGTCACTACAACTTTTCAACCGCGCTGCGTCAGCCATGGATCCCGATGACGGCACTGCCGTTCTGGGCGCCGATTGCGCTGCTTGGCTATAAGCCGTGGATGATCTTGACGATGCAGTCGATCAGTCTGATCTATCAGTTCTTCCTGCATACCGAGAAGGTTCGCCGCCTGCCGCGGCCAATCGAATACCTCTTCAATACGCCTTCGCACCATCGCGTGCACCATGGCACCAACGACCTGTATCTGGACCGTAACTATGGCGGAATCCTGATTATCTGGGACCGGATGTTCGGGAGCTTTGAGCCTGAGGATCAGCGCGCTGTCTACGGCCTGACGACAAATATCGAGACCTTCAACCCGGTCCGCGTCGCGTTTCATGAATATGTCGCCGTTTGGCACGACGTTCGCGGCGCGCGCGGCCTGCATAACAAGCTTGGCCACATGTTCGGCGGACCAGGCTGGCAGCCCGGCACCGGTCAGCGCGGTCTTGCCGGCGCGCAGGCCCGCGCGTCCGGCGAAGGCCCGAAGGTCGCCGCTTGGGGGCGCCTGCCTGCACTGCCTGAGGCCGAGCGCGAAGCTGCCGCCAGGCCGCCGGCCTAGAAGACGATGATCTGACGGACCGCCTCGCCTGATGCGAGCCGGTCGAAGCCGAGGTTGATCTGGTTGAGAGTCAAACGGCCGCTGATCAGCTTCTCGAGCGGCAGCTGCCCGGCGCGCCAGAATTCGAAGAGCTGAGGCAGCATCTGCTGGGGATCGGCCGAGCCAAGGTAGGAGCCGCGCAGCGTGCGCTCCTCGGCGACAAGGCTGACGGCCGGGATTGACAGAAACGCGGCAGGGTTTGGCAGACCAACGGTGATCGTCGTGCCGCCGCGGCGCGTTGCCAGATAGGCAGTTTCAAGCACTTTCGCCGAGCCGGCCGTCTCGATCACGCGGTCGGGGCCGCCACCGGTCATCGCTTTCAGCTGCGCGACCGTGTCGGCGCCGCCGGGCAGCACGTCGTCGGCGCCGAGCTCCAATGCCAGCTGACGCTTCGAGGCAACCGGGTCGATCGCGATTATCCGCCCGGCGCCGGCAATCTTTGCGCCGAGCAGTGCTGACAGCCCGACACCGCCAAGGCCGAAGATCGCGACCGTCTGGCCAGACTGAATCTCGGCTGCGTTGAGCGCTGCGCCGACGCCGGTCAGCGCAGCGCAGCCAAACAGCGCTGCCACCTCGAACGGCAGATCGTCAGGGATCTTCACCGCTGACAGCGCCGAGACGATTGTCTGCTCTGCAAAGGCGCTGATCCCGAGGTGGTGGTGGAGCAGCTCGCCTTCATCGCCTGACCAGCGCCGCTCACCTGAAGCCAGCGTGCCGTCCGTGTTGGTGGCGGCGCCTGGTTCGCAGAGCGCAGCGCGTCCAGAGCGGCAGGGTTCACATTCGCCGCAGGAGGGGACAAACGTGAGGACGACGCGGTCGCCGACCGCGAACCGGCTGACACCCTCGCCGACCTGCGCCACCTCGCCGGCGGCCTCATGGCCGAGCACCAGCGGCAGTGGCCGTGGCCGGTCGCCGTTGATCACCGACAGGTCGGAATGGCAGAGGCCGGCGGCGCGGATCTTGACGGTCAGCTCACCGGCACCCGGCTGATCTAGCTGTAGCTCGCGGATCTCGATCGGCTTCGTGGCCTCGAACGGTCCGGCGTCGTCGCTGCGCATCAGGACGGCGGCGCGGACGGTTGTCATTCGGCGGGGAAGAGCCGTTCGAGCAGCGCGCGTAGCTGCGGCGGCATCGGCGCCGGGCGGCGCGTCTGCGGATCGACGAAGACGTGGACAAACCAGCCGTCTGCGGCGGCTGGGCCGTCGGCGCCGTCGAACAGCGCCAGTTCGTAGCGCACGCTGGTCGTGCCAAGCTGGCCAACGCGCAGGCAGGCTTCGACATCGCCGGGGAAGCTCAGCGGGCCGAGGAAGCTGCAGTGCGACTCGGCGCATAGGCCGATCACCGCACCGCCGTGAATATCGAGGCCGCCTTCGGCGATTAGCAGCGCGTTGATAACAGTGTCGAAGTAGCCGTAGTAGTCGGCGTTGTTGACGTGCCCGTAGATGTCGTTGTCCTTCCAGCGCGTCTGCAGCATCGTGCGGTGCGGGTAGTCGTCGCGCCGGGGTGGCGCGGGCTTGTCGGCGGCAGGCATCTGCGGCCAACGTACCAGCCAGATGGCGCTGCGCGCCGGTTTGGTCCGGGCAAAAAACAGCGGCGCCCGAGCCGTAAGCCCGGACGCCGCTGGTTACGGCGTTACTTCAGTTCGGGTGCCCCGAGGGCACCCGTTCAAGATCTAGCCCTTGACGGCCTTCTTGAACGCGCCGAGCGCCGAGAACTTCGGTGCCTTGCTGGCTGCGATCTGAATCGTTGCGCCGGTCGCGGGGTTGCGACCTTCGCGCGCCTTGCGATAGGCGACTGTGAACTTGCCGAAGCCGGCGAGGTTGACCTCACCGCCGTCAGCGAGTTCGCTGACGATCGCGTCCAGCGTTGCGTCAAGCGCACGCTGTGCTTCGGCTTGTGTTGTTCCGGTCTGACTGGCAACCTTCGCTGCTAGATCTTGCTTATTCACAGTTCCTCTTTCCATTGGGGCGAGATTTGACATAAGGCTAGGCGTCCGATCGGTCGTATTCCAAGTAAAAACGGGCATTCGGCCTCGTAAAGGCCGCAAAATGCTGGATTTTGGGGCTGCTAGCGGCAGTAGGTCGGTCGCGTGAATGACGCTCAGGCAGCACTTATCGAGCCTATTTGGCCTCGAATCGCTCGACCAGCTGACGGCTTGGCTTGGCTGAACCAGGCGCTAGTTGAGCGACTTGGCGGCCTTGATCCGGAAGGCGCCGCGCATGAATGGGTGGATCCGGCAGAAGTAGCTGTAGGTGCCCGGCTTCAGCGTCGCCGGGGTCGACCAGTCAGCGCGGTTCGCGGCAGGGGTGCTGCCGGCCGGGCCGAAGCCGAGCTCGCCCGAGTCGATCTGCGCGGCGTTGGCGAGCGGGTAGCTGATCCCCGAACTGAGGTTGCAAGGCAGGCGGCACGGCGTCACGGTGTGGAAAATCTCGCTGGTCGGGTCTTGGTTGACGAACTTCAACGGCTGGCCGGCGGTCACAACCGGCGGGCGGCCCTTACGCCCCGGCATTGTCAGATCGCCCTGCTGGTAAAGGAAGTCTTTGATCTTGACCACGGTCAGCCTCGGTCCGTCGGCAAGCTTGCGCGCGTCGCTAAAGCCCTGAGTCTTGCGGCCGCCGTAGTCGCGGTTCTCCTTCAGCTCGCCGTGCGTCAGCACTTCGGTCTGGTCGATCTTCTCGGTGAACGGGTCGGGGCCGCCAGCAGGCGCGTCGGTCAGCGCGACCGGCGATATTCCCATCGATTCGTACCAGGCCGCCTTTGTTGTGTCGTAGGTGACCTGAACGCTGAGGATGTCGCCACGCTTGACGGCGACACGCCATTTCGGCGACGTCGCGCCCATTGATACATTCCACGACGCGCCTTTGGCAGCTCCGTAGTAGTAGGCGTTGGAACGGAAGATCCTCTTCGTCTGGCCGCCGCGGGTAACGAACAGGTCGGTGTAGAGGCCACCAGGGTGGAGGTGACCGGCGGTCGCGACTAGCGTTCCATCGTGCTGTACGCGAACCCTGTTACGCGCGCTCAGCGTCGCCGGAGCCTGCGCTGGGTAGGTGTAGCGGCCGTTGACGCCGGCGCCCTTTTTGACATCGAAGACCGGGTAGGCCTTGCCGCCTTCAACGTCGACGAACTGCGTCTTGACACCCATGATCGAGGAGGCAGCAGCCGCCGTGTCGGGGAGGAAGTCGACCGTGTATTCGAAGACCACTTTCTCCGGCGTGGCCGTCAGGTTGTGGATCATGTGGTTCAGCAAAAGACCGTCAGTTGGCTCGTAGCGGTAACCGAAGCCGGTTGGCAGCGTGATCCGCGTTTTCTCCTCGCCGGCAGCGACAACGATGCGGCTGGCGAGCAGCATCACTAGGTGGTGAAGATGGATTATGTCGACCGGAGGCGTGCTGCCGTCGGCGAGCTTCAGGTTCGGCCTGAAGCCGATAATCCAGCCGGCTTCTGACGGCCGCTGACGGGCCGTCATGGACTGGTAGAGGTTGAGGTTCTGGCCGGGCTTGATCGACAGCGGCACCTTGTAGGTACGGGTAATCGTTCCGGGCGGAAGCGCGGGCTTGACGACCTTCGGCGTTTTCGCCGGCGTCGTTGCCGCCGAAGCGGCCGCTGGCAATGCCAAAGCGGCCAGCGCAGCGCTCGCGGCCAGTGCGGTAAACAGATAGGGCGCAACGCGATTTCGCATCAGCTCAGTCTACAGAGTCATCTCGGCGAATACGCCGGGCCGCTGGTGGCAGGCAAGCGATGCGGATGAGAGGACTCGAACCTCCACAGAGTTGCCTCCACACGGACCTGAACCGTGCGCGTCTACCAATTCCGCCACATCCGCGTAGCCAGCGGCGACAATAGCACTGCGGCGCTTGCTATTCTGCGGCTCGCAAGCCGCCATCGTCCAGGGGACTAGGACGCCGCCCTCTCACGGCGGAAACAGGGGTTCGAATCCCCTTGGCGGTACTTCAGACTGCGCCGCGGATCAAGGCGGCGATGGGCGCGGCGCGACCGCTGAAAGCTGGCGACCGGAGATCTCATCGAACGACTTGCCTGCCGTCTCGATTCGGAAGATGCGAGTGATCAGCAGAGCCAGCAAGGTCGTTCCGGCGATGCAGAGCAGCAGCGCGCTGGTGCCGATCGACGCGAGCAGGATCGGAAAGGAGAAGACACCGATGGCGGCGCCGAGCTTGGCGCAGGCGGCGGCAAAGCCGTGGCCCGCGGCGCGTATCTCGGATGGGAACACTTCAGCCGGCAGCGCGTAGGTGGTTGAGTTCGGTCCCGCGTTCATGAAGAAGTTGAACATTGCAAAGCCGATCAGCACGAGTGGCAGGTGCTCATCGCTGCCGCCCGGAAGTCCTTCGGCGAAGGCGAGGATCAGCAGTGCGATCGCCATCATCGCGAAGCCGATCATCTGCAGTGGCACGCGGCCGACGCGGTCAATCAGCAGGATTGCCGTTAGGAAACCGAGTGGCAGGAAGATGTCAAGGATCGCGGTGCCGGCGGTTGCTGTTATGTCGTCGGTGATGAAGCTTGTGTTGGCGCCTTTGATGGCGATTGCTGCCAACAGCGTTGGCGTGAAGATGCCGACGCCGTAAGTGGCGATGTCCATCAGGAACCACGGCACCGCCGTGAAGACTGTGCGGCGGATCATGTTGCGCCTAAAGAGCGCCGGCTGGAAGAGCGCCTTCAATCCCTCGCCTGGGTTGATCGCCCGCTCACGGTCGTTCTCTGTGATCTTCACCTTGACCGGGGCGACGAGCGCCTCGGTCACCTCAATCGCTTCTTCCTCGCGGCCATTCTGGGCCAGCCAGCGCGGGCTTTCGGGCGTCTTGCGTCGGACGAAGATGATCACCAGCGCTGGGATAACGCCGAAGCCGAGCATCACGCGCCAAGCGATGTTGATCTGCGCGTCGGTTGCGTTGGCGCCGGCCTGCGCGGCAACGATCAGCAGCACGATCAGGCCGACCACTGCGGCCAGCAGAATGCCGACCGCCTGCAGGCTGAAGGCGCCGACCAGCCAGCGGCCGCGGGCCTTCTTCGGCAGGATCTCGGCCAGGTAGCTGGCGGCGATCGGGTAGTCGAGGCCGATCGCAACGCCGACCATAAAGCGGAAGGCGATCAGCAGCTCGATTGAAGGGGCAAAGGCGCAGGCCAGTGAGAAGATCACAAAGAGCCAGAGGTCGAACATGAAGATTCGCCGCCGGCCAATCTTGTCGGCAAGCGGGCCGAGCAGCCCGGCACCGAAGATCGCGCCAACAATCGCCGCGGCGGAGACAAGGCCAAGCGTCGTCGGGCTGAGGCCGTACTGCTCCTTGATCAGCGGGTTGACGATGCCGATGATGAAGAAGTCGAAGCCGTCAAGCAGGATGCCGAGCCCTGCGAGCAGCCAGAAGCGGCGGTGACGGCGCGTCATCGGCGCGTCGTCGAGCGCGTGACCTAAGGCAACTGGAGCAGCGACGTGTGACATCGCGCCGAAGCTTGGCAGCTATTCCTGCCAACTAGCACGTCCTTCACGACCTTTTCACGGAGGCCGCGGCTGTTGACTTCAGCGAAAGCGGCCCGGCTGCCAGAGCGGCTCGTCGCCGGCGTTGGCGCCGCGGCTGAGGATGAACAGCAGGTCGGAGCAGCGGTTGAGGTAGCGAACCACCTCCGGGTTTCCATCCTCGACCAGCAGCGTGCGGCGTTCGGCGCGGCGGCAGACGGTGCGGCAGACGTGGAGCTGCGCGGCCGGCGCAGTGCCTCCCGGCAAGACAAACGACTTGAGCGGCTGCAGCTCTGCGTTGACTTCGTCGCAGCGCTGCTCCAGCCAGGTCACCTGCTCGGGCAGAACACGCAGCCGGGACTTTGCCGCCTCGTCTTGCTTTTCAGTGGGCTGCGGCACCGACAGGTCGGCGCCGACATCAAAGAGGTCATTCTGGATGTGGCGAAGCCAAGGCAGATACGGCTCCGGCATGCCGGCGACGCTCAGGGCGACGCCAATCTGGGCGTTCAGCTCGTCGACCGTTCCGTAAGCCTCGATCCGCGGGTCGAGCTTCGTAACGCGGCTCATATCGCCAAGGTGGGTCTGGCCGTCGTCGCCGAGCCGGGTGTAGATCTTTGTCAGGTTGACGGTCACAGCTAGCCAGCCTAGCGACCGTGTATTGTTTGAGCCATAAGGGTCGGTGGTGAAAGGGAAGTCCGGTTTGAATCCGGCGCGGACCCGCCACTGTGACCGGGCAAGAGTCACCCGCAAGCGCGAGAGCGCAGCCACTGAACGGCGGCAGCCGTTTGGGAAGGCGCGGGAGCGACAGGCCCGGGAGCCAGGAAACCTGCCTCCGGCCAAAAAGCACATAAACCCTCGAGGAAAGGGGTTGCTCCATGTTCAATAATTCACCGCTGCGGCTGCTCACGCTTGCCGCCGTTCTCAGTCTCGCTATCGCCGTCCCGGCGGCAGCGAATACAAAGGTCAATGTCCGGGTCGAAGGGGCGAAAGCGACGCTGTTTGACGGCGCGGTCACGGCGACCCCAGGTTCGCTGCGCTCCAACATCGGCAGCGATCGCGCTGCGCACCTCTGTAACTCGGCGTTCAATAAGGGCAACGGCAGCGTTGCGGCGACGCCAACGAGGGCGCTGCTGGCAGCGTCAGAGGCGCCGCTCGGCGATCGCCTGCTGCCGCTGGGCCTTGAGTGGTACGCGTCGCTGAGCGACTTCATGCTCGCCTCGGCCGGCGCCGAGAAGCCGAGCGGGGCGATGTACTGGGATTACTGGGTCAACTGGAAGGGTTACAACCAAGACCCCAACATGGGTGGTGGCTGTCACTTCGCGCTGAAGCCCGGCGACCAGGTTGTTTGGGCGGTAACTGACGGTTCAATGCCCTTGCTGCGCCTTCGCGCTGCGAAGACGGTGCGAGCCGGAGCCAGGCTGACGGCCCACGTCACTAACGCGCATACCGGCGCAGCAGTTGCCGGAGCGTTGGTTGGCGGCGCTAGAACCAACGCCGCCGGCAACGTCAAGCTGAAACTGCGACGTGCCGGCAGCAAGCGGCTGGTTGCCTCGAAGAAGGGCGCGATCCGCTCCAACGCGGTCAGGGTACGGATCCGCTGACGGCAATGAAGGCTCTGGTGCCAGCACTGCTCGCCGCATCGCTGATCGCGATGTTGGCGGGCGGCTGCGGTGCCGGCGCCGGCAGCGGTGACGCCAGCGTGCAGCTGACGGTCAGCCGCGACTTCGGCCGCGTACCGGTGCTCAACCGGTCGATCACGGGGGTTCCGCCGTCGCAAACTGTGATGCGGTTACTGGAGCAGAACGCGAAAACGAAAACCAGCTACGGCGGCGGCTTCATTGACTCGATCAATGGAGTAAGCGGCGGCAGCTCCGGCGGCCGCCAGACCGACTGGTTCTACTTCGTCAACGGCAGCGAGGCGCCGATCGGCGCGGCGGCGACAAAGCTGCGTGACGGTGATCGGATCTGGTGGGACTGGCGTGACTGGGGGCAGGCCGACCGCGTGCCGGCCGTTGTTGGCTCATTCCCTGAGCCCTTTATTCACGGTCCCGGTAGCGTTAAGCGGCTGCCGGTCCGGGTCGAGTGCGTCGAGATTGAGTCGGCCCCCTGCAGACAGATATCGAAGACGCTCGCGGCGTTCGGCGTGCCGGTCGCGACCGGGCTGTTCCGCGCCTCAATCACGAAAGCGACGCTGCGCCTGCTGGTCGGGCCGTGGGAGGCGCTGCGCGAAGACGACACACTGCGCCAGCTTGAGAGCGGGCCCAGCGTCAGCGGTGTCTACGCGCAGCCGAGTTCCACCGGCAGTCAGATCAACCTGCTGAACGCCGACGCGCGGACTGTCTTCTCACTCGGCGCAGGCTCCGGCCTGATCGCCGCGACCGCGAGCGCCGGTCAGCCGCCAGTTTGGGCGATCACCGGTACCGACGCGGCAGGCGTGGCGCTCGCCGCCGCCGCATTCAATCAGCGCAACCTGAGCCGCAAGTACGCCGTCGCGCTGCCGGCCGCCGCGCCGGCGCTAGCGCTGCCACTTTGGGGTAAGTCGCGGTGAGCTCGGCCGCCGGTGACAAGGTTCTGCTGCGCGCCCGCTCATCGGTTTGCGCGCTGTACGGCTTTGCTTTGGTCGCGTTGGCGCTGGCCTTCACGCACCCGCTGATCCTTGCCGCGGTCGCGTTAGCAACGGTCGTCGCGGCGCGGCTGGCGGGCTGCCAGCGTCAGCTGCTGACTGCTATGCGCTTCGCGCTGCCACTGGCGCTGATGCTCGCCGTAATCAACGCGCTGCTGATTCGCGACGGTGTGACGGTGTTGTGGCGGTTTGGCGAAGTGCCACTATTTGGACCGCTAGATCTAACCGGCGAGGCGCTGGTCTACGGGCTACTGCTTGGGCTGCGCGTTGTTGTGATTATCGCCGCGAGCTCGCTGTTGATAGCAATTGTCGATCCCGATGATGTGCTGCGCCGGATGCGCCGCTCGGCCTTTCGATCGGCGCTGACGGCGGTCCTGGCAACACGGATGATCGGCATCCTGACACTTGATGCGCGGCGGTTCGACCAAGCCCGCCGCTGCCGACCTGACGGCGGCGGTAGTGGCCGGCTCGGGCAGCTGCTCTTGGTGCGCGCCGTCGCGGCCGGCGCGCTCGACCGGGCGGTCGACGTGGCGGCGACGCTGGAACTGCGCGGCTACGCGACGCGCGTGGCGCCGCCCGGTGACGATCGCGTTCCGTACACGCGCGACGATCGCGCCGTGCTGGCATCGGGCGCCGGGTTGGCCGCGCTGCTTGCTATTGGCATTGGCACCGGGCTGGCACTCTTTGAGCCTTACCCGCGGCTGACAATCGTGACCGGCAGCGCCGAGTTACTGTTCGCCGCGCTGATCGTGTTAGTCGCCGCCGCCGGGCCGCTGATCGCTGCGAAGAGGCGGCGGCAATGAGCGCATTGCTGTTCGATCGGTTCTCTTATCGCTACCCAGGGCAGCCCGGAGCCGCGCTGCGCGACATCTCACTGACGATCGAGCCGGGCGAGTTCGTCGTCTGTGCCGGCCTGTCGGCCTGCGGCAAGTCAACGCTGCTGCGCGCCGCGAGCGGGCTGGTGCCCCACTTCCATGGCGGCGAAGCTTCGGGCCACGTCGTCGTTGGCGGGCTCGACACGCGCGAGCACGGGCCGGGCGACATTGCGGCCGTCGCTGGCACGCTGCTGCAGGACCCCGAAACACAGGTCGTGATGCAGACGGTCGGCGCCGAGCTTGCCTTCCCGCTAGAGAACCGCGGCCTGTCACGCGCAGCGGTCGCACGCGGCGTTGAGGAGATCGCACTGACGTTGTCGATTGGCGACCTGTTGGAACGGCCGGTGCAGCAGCTGTCAGGGGGTGAGCTGCAGCGCGTTGCGCTTGGCGCGGCGCTGGCTGCCCGTCCGTCGCTGGTGCTGCTCGACGAGCCAAGCTCGCAGCTCGACCCGGTCGCCGGCGATGAACTGATCTGGACACTGCGACGGCTGAACGAGGAGTGGGGGACGGCAGTGCTGCTGGTCGAGCACCGGCTGGAACGCTGCCTTGCACACGCCGACCGCGTCGTCGTGCTGAGCGACGGCGAGATCGTCTGCGACGCGCCGCCGGGAGAGATGCTGAGCTGGGCGGGCGAGCAGCTGCCAGCGCTGCAGACGCCGGCAGCGCGGCTCTTTGAACGGGCCGGTCTGCGGCCTCCACCATCCGGCGTGAAAGAGGCGCGGGCAACGCTGCAAATCCACGGGCTACTCGAACAGTCTGCAGTTGAAGGCGCGCAGCCAGCAGAGGCCGCCGCGCCGCGCCGCGCCGGTCGCCGGGTGCGCCGCGCCGCGCAGCGCCCAGCGCCGGCGCTGGCCTGTAGCGCCGTCGGCTACGAGCTGGACGACGGCAGGGCGGTGCTGCGAAACCTTGACCTCAGCCTGGCGCCAGGCGAGACGCTGGCGCTAATCGGGCGTAACGGCGCCGGCAAGTCAACGCTGCTGCGGATCCTCGCCGGGCTTGAGCCGCCGACGACCGGCAAAGTTGAGGCCGCTGGCCGCGTCGCGCTGCTGCTACAGAACCCCGGCGACTACCTAATCCATGAGCGCGTTGACGATGAGCTGCCGGCCGCGGTATTGGCCGACTTTGGCCTCGATGATCTAGCAGCTAGTCATCCGCGCGATCTCTCAGGCGGAGAGCGGCAGCGGCTGGCGCTGGCAATCGTGCTCGGCGGCGCGCGGCCCGCCGCCGTACTGCTCGATGAGCCGACGCGCGGAATGGACCGCGCCGCCAAAGGCGATCTGATTGCTAGGCTGCGCGGCCTCTCGCAGGCCGGCACAGCGGTGCTGATCGCCACACACGACACTGAGCTGGCGGCCGAGCTGACGCAGCGCACTGTGCTGCTGTCGGGTGGTCGCGTCGTCGCCGACGCGCCGACCGCCGAGGTGCTGAGCGGTGGCTGGCACTTTGCGACCGAGACGGCGCGCATTCTTGGCGGCCAGGGGCAGGCCTGCACACCGCAAGAGGGTGGGGACTTGCTGCGCGCGCGGATGACGGTTCAGGTGGCGCAATGAGCTGGGAGTTCGCTGCCTTGGCAATCCTCGCCGCCGCGCTGATCAGCGGTTTCGCGTGGTACGAGCGCACGCAGCCAGGCTCACGAATGCTGGCGCTGGTCGCCACGCTCGCGGGGCTCGCGGCAATCGGCCGTATCGCCTTCGCGCCGATCCCGAACGTCAAACCGACGACCGACATCATCCTGATCGCTGGTTTTGCGCTTGGCGGCGCGCCAGGCTTTGTCGTCGGCGCGGTCGCCGCGCTTTCATCGAACCTGCTGTTTGGGCAAGGGCCGTGGACGCCGTGGCAGATGGTTGCCTGGGGGCTGGTCGGCTGCCTTGGCGCGCTGATTGGCCGCCTGACCGACAGGCAGATCGGACGCTTTCAGCTGGCCGCCGTCTGCGGCTTGGCTGGACTGCTGTTCGGCGCCGTGATGGATGGATCGATCTGGGTCACCTACGCCGGTGGCCAAGACATCACGCAGTACCTAGCGATCTCGGCAACGTCGCTGCCGTTCAACGTCGCCCACGCCGCCGGCAACGTCGTCTTCGCATTGGCCTTCGGGCCGGCGCTGTTGCGGGCCGTTATGCGCTACCGGACAAGGCTTCAGGTCAACTGGAGCGACGCCTTGCCGGCTGCCAGCGAGCGTCTGCGCGCCGCCTCTGCGCGGCTGCCGGTATTGCTGGCTGTGCTGGCCGTGGCACTCGCCGCGGCGGCCGCGGTTCCGGACGGCGCGAAGGCCGCCAGTTCAAAGCTGAAGGCTGCCCGCTACCTCGTCGCAGCGCAGAATGCTGACGGCGGCTGGGGCGCTGGAAGAGGCGCCGCTACCAGCGCAGCTCAAACCTCGTGGGCCGTGATCGGGCTGGGCGCGGCGGGCTACGACGCACTGAGCGTTCGGCGCGCCGGCCGCTCGCCGCGCAGGTTGCTGCTGGACTACGCGGCGCGTTCGCGCACGACCGCCGACATTCAGCGCACGGCGCTGGCGTTGGCCGCTGCCGGGCTGAGCGTTTCAAGTGGCGGACTGAAAACGCGGCTGCTGCGCAGCCAGCGACGTGACGGTTCGTTTGCCGGGCTGATCAACCTGACCAGTTATGGGTTACTGGCGCTGCGAGCCTCTGGCCGTGGGCCGACCAGCTCCTCGGTTCGGCGCGCCGCGTCGTGGATCGCCGCCCGCCAGAACCGCGACGGCGGTTTCAACTTTGCGAGGCGCGGCTCGCCGAGCTCAATCGACGACACTGCAGGCGCGCTGCAGGCGCTTAGCGCAGCCGGGATGCGTGGCAGCCGCGCCGTTACGCGCGCCGCCAGCTACCTTGCTGCGCGCCAGAACAGCGACGGCGGTTTTCCACTTCAGGCAGGCGGCCGCTCCAACACGCAGTCGGCGGCGCTCGCCGTCCAGGCGCTCGTTGCCGCCGGCCGCAACCCTGATCGTCAACGGCGCCGCGGCGCACGATCACCTCTCAGCTACATCCGCTCGCTGCAACGCGCCGATGGCTCGGTGCGCTATTCGCGCGGCAGCGCAACCACGCCGGTCTGGGTTACATCGCAGGCACTTGCAGCTCTGGCAAAGCGGCCGTTACCGGTCAGAATCATTCGGCGGTGAGCGACTTCGCGTCGAGCTGCGTGGGCGCGCGTCGCGGCAACCATCGAATCGTTTAGTTTTCGCTGCTAGATGCGTATCGCCGTCCCGAAGGAAAATCAAGAAGCCGAGCGGCGAGTCGCGTTGGTGCCCGAGGTGGTTCGCAAGCTAAGCGGGCGTGGTATTGAGCTGGTGGTTGAGACTGGCGCCGGGATCGGCGCGCTTATTGACGACGCAGCCTTTGCCGAGGCGGGGGCGACAATCGTCGACGCCGAGGCTGTCTGGAAGTCCGATCTTGTAGTCACGATCGCGCCGCCGACACCGCAGCAAATCGCCGCGATGAACCCCGGCGCGATGCTGGTCGGCTTCCTCGCGCCTTTGACCAGTGCTGCGACGGCCGTCGCAGCGCGCGACGCCAAGGTAACGGCGCTGGCGATGGAAGCGGTGCCTCGGATCAGCCGCGCGCAGGCGATCGACGCGCTCTCCTCGCAGTCCAACGTCGCTGGCTACGAGGCTGTGATCCTGGCGGCCGCACAGCTAACCCGCTTCTTCCCGATGCTGATGACGGCTGCCGGCACGATCCCGCCGGCCAAGGTGTTGGTGCTCGGCGCAGGCGTTGCTGGGCTGCAGGCGCTGGCCACGGCGCGCCGCCTCGGCGCCGTCGTGACCGGCTACGACGTTCGCCCCGAAGTCGCCGAACAGGTTGAGTCGCTCGGAGCATCGTTCCTTGACCTCGGGATAGAGGCGTCGGGCGAGGGCGGCTACGCACGCGAGCTGTCGGAGGACGAGCGGGCAGCTCAACAGCAGGCGCTGAACGACGCGATCACCGGCTTTGACGTTGTGATCACGACCGCCTTGGTGCCCGGCCGTCCTGCACCGAAGTTGGTTTCGGCCCAGGCGGTTGAAGGAATGCGGGCCGGCTCGGTGATCGTTGACATGGCTGGCGAGAGCGGCGGCAACTGCGAACTGACCGAGCCTGGCCAGACGGTCGTACGCCACGGCGTGACAATCCTCTCCCCGTTGAACCTGCCAGCGCAGATGCCGGAGCATTCATCACAGCTCTATGCGCGCAACGTGCTGGCATTGCTCAACCTGATGATCATCGACGGCGAAGAGGGCGCAGGGGCGACGCTGGCGCCCGACTTTGACGATGAGATCATCGCCGGGTCCTGCATCGTGCGTGACGGAGAGATACTCCATGCTGGCGCGAAAGCGGCGGTCGAGAGCGGTCAAGGGGCCTGAAGATGAGCAGCTATCTACTGACAGCAGCCGCCACGCCGCTTGATCACGGCGGCCCGTTCGTAACCAACGTTGCGATTCTCGTGTTGGCCGGGTTGGTCGGCTACGCCGTGATCTCAAAGGTGCCGAACACGCTGCACACGCCGCTGATGTCCGGCACTAACGCGATTCACGGGATCGTCGTCTTGGGTGGCATCATCGTGCTCGGCCTTGGCGTCGATCTGAGCCTGCTCAACAAGACGCTGCTGGTGATCGCAATCATCTTCGGAACAATCAATGTTGTCGGCGGCTTCCTTGTGACCGACCGGATGCTGGAGATGTTCAAGGCCAAGCCGGCGCCGCCAGCGAAGGTCGACAGGGCCGAGAAGGAAGAGCTCTGAGCGTGCCGCTCGCGAGCTCGTTCATCCACGATGGCGACCTGATCGCCGTCCTCTACATCGTTGCCTTCAGCTTGTTCATCTACGGCCTGAGTGGCCTGACCGGCCCGCGGACCGCGGTTCGCGGCAACCGGATCGCCGCCGTCGGCATGGCAATCGCGCTGCTGGCGACCTTCTTGATTGACGGCATGGGCAACTGGCCGCTGATAATCATTGCTTTGATCATCGGCACGATCATCGGTATCCCTGCGGCGCGCAGCGTCAAAATGACGGCGGTACCGCAGATGGTGGCGCTGTTCAACGGCGTCGGCGGCGGCGCCGTCGCGTTGATCGCCTGGGCCGAATTCAACAACACGAACGGCTTTACCGGCGAACCGCTGACCTTCGTGATCCCGTCGCTGTTCGCGGCGATCATCGGCTCAGTGAGCTTCTGGGGCTCGAACATCGCCTTCGCCAAGCTGCAGGAGATTCTGCCCGGCCGCCCGATTGGCGCAGGCAAGGCTCAGCAGCCGATCAATCTTCTGCTTTTCTTGATCGCTGTCGGCTCGGCTGTGGCGATTGCCAGCGGCGAAACTGCGACCGTCTACATCCTGGTGCTGCTGATCGCAGCGGCGCTGCTTGGCCTCTTTGTCGTGCTGCCGATCGGCGGCGCCGACATGCCGGTCGTGATCTCACTGCTTAACGCCTTTACCGGCCTGTCGGCTGCGGCGATTGGGCTGGCGCTGAACAACACGGCGCTGATTGTCGCCGGAATGATCGTCGGCGCTTCAGGCACGATCCTGACGCGGCTGATGGCCGAGGCGATGAACCGGTCGATCCCCAGCATCATCGCCGGAGGCTTTGGCGGTGGCGGTGGCGACAGCGCCGCGGCCGGCGCCGGCGAGCACGAGGGCACGGTCCGGGCAACCAGCGCCGCTGACGCCGCGATTCAGATGGCGTTCGCCCGTCAGGTTGTGATCGTGCCGGGCTACGGGATGGCGGTTGCGCAGGCCCAGCACGCCGTGCGCGAGCTGGCGACCGAACTTGAGAAGCGCAATGTCGAGGTGAAGTACGCGATCCACCCGGTCGCCGGCCGGATGCCTGGCCACATGAACGTGCTGTTGGCCGAAGCCGATGTGCCGTACGAGCAGCTTAAGGAGATGGACGAGATCAACCCGGAGTTCAGCCGCACCGATGTGGCGCTGGTGATCGGCGCCAACGACGTCACCAACCCGGCCGCCCACACCAACGCCGACTCGCCGATCTACGGAATGCCGATCCTCAACGTCAACGAGTCGAAGTCGGTGATTGTGCTTAAGCGTTCGATGAACCCGGGCTTCGCTGGGATTGAGAACGAGCTGTACTACGAGCCGATGACGTCGATGCTCTTTGGTGACGCGAAAAGCTCGGTTGCTGAGATCACCAGCGAGCTGACTGCGCTGTAACGCGCCACGCTGGCATCAGCCGCCCGCTGCGGCTGCCAGACTGGCGTTGATGATCGAACGTCAGCGGGCAGTCGAGTTACTTGCCGAGCAGCAGTTTGACGTCGTCGTGATCGGCGGCGGGATCACCGGCGCCGGCGTGGCGCTCGACGCGGCGACGCGCGGCTACACGGTCGCGTTGATCGAGCGGGCTGACTACTCGTCGGGAACGTCGAGCCGTTCGTCAAAGCTCGTCCACGGTGGGCTGCGATACCTGCAGCAGTTCGACCTTGGGCTGGTGCGCGAGGCGCTGCTTGAACGCCAGCTGATGGTGCGGCTGGCGCCGCATCTGGTGAAGCCGCTAGCGATGATTGTGCCAGCCTTCGATGGTGAGCGGCCCGACCGTCGGGTCGGCGTTGCGCTGAATCTTTACGACGTGATGGCAGTTGACACGCTGCGCGGCCGGCGCAAACGCGGTGACGAGGAAGCCGACGAGTTTGGCGCCGACTGGTCGCCCGAACGCCACCGGCTGATTGAAGGTGACGAGGTTGTTGAGCGGGCACCGGCGCTGGCGGCCCGAAAACCGACCGGTGGCTACCTGTTTTATGACTGCCAAACCGACGATTCGCGGCTGGTTCTAACTGTGCTGGAGGAGGCCGAGCGCTTTGGCGCGATCTGCGCCAATCGCGCCGAAGCGGTCGGCCTGGTCGAAGAGAACGGCCGCGCCAGTGGTGTCACCGTCCGTGACAGCGAGAGCGGCAACGAGTTTGTGCTGCGCGCCGCCAACATTGTCAATGCAACCGGCGTCTGGGCCGACCGGTTGCGCCCGGCCGAGCTGCACGACGAGGCCGGGCTGCCTGTAATTCGGCCAAGCCGCGGCACCCACATCACGCTGCGCAGCGAGGACCTGCCGCTAAACGACGGTGTGATCGTCCCTGCCGGCGAAGGGCGTTCAATCTTCGCGTTGCCGTGGCTCGGCTCAACCCTGATCGGCACGACCGACAATGACTTTGATGAGCGCGACCTTGATCATGTGGCGCCGGCCGCGTCGGACATTGAGTACCTGCTGGCCGCGATCAACAGCTTCTTTGCGACCGATCTCAGCGCCGATGCGATCAGCGGCGCTTTTGCCGGTGTGCGGCCGCTGATCGCAACTGGCGACCCGAAGAAGTCGGTGGACATCTCACGCCGCGCCGAGCTTTACGAAACCGGTAGCGGGATGATCACGATCACCGGCGGCAAGCTGACGACCTGGCGGCGGATGGCGAAGATGGCGGTTGATCGAATCGTTGAACGCGACGCTCGCGAGGCGCCCTGTCGTACTGAGGAGATCCCACTTGGGCAGGCGGTTGACGCCGACAGCCTGCCGCGCGTCGAAGGCGTCACGCCAAGCGCCTATCAGCAGCTCGCGGGGCGCTACGGCCACCGCGCCCGCGACGTGCTGGCGGTCGCGGCCGAGCGCGGCGAGCTGGCACGGCCGATCATCGACGACGGGCCCAGCGACCTGCTGGCCGAGGTTGTCTTCGCGGCGCGCCATGAGCAAGCCCGCAGTGTTGGCGACGCGCTGCTACGCCGCAGCCGCGCGGCACTGTTGGCGGCGCGGCAGGTAACAGCAGACGACGGCGCCGTGGCGCGCCGCGTGGCCAGGGCAATGGCGGCCGAGCTGGGATGGGACGATGCGCAGATCGAGGCCCAGGTCGAGGATTTTCGCGCCGAGGCCGCGGCCGAGGGAATCGTCGCGAACGCGGCGCCGACTGCGTAGCCTCCTTGTGGTGCTGAAAAGTAGATCAGTCGGCGCCGTTTTGGCCGCCGGCGCGATCGGCGCTGTCGCCGGCGTGGCGTTTGCCGCCCCGGTATTCGCGGGCGGGTTGTTCTCGCCGGCACTGACAGTGGACGGCCCGACTGCCGGGGTCACAGTGCTGGGCGACCTTGATGTCTCGCTCGACGCGAGCAGCGTAATTGGCTACGTGCGCAGCGACGCTGGCGCCGACCACGCGTTCATCAGCGTGATCGTCGCCGGCGTGCCGCAGGGGCCGGTGCGCCTCGACCAAGGGCACCCGCCGATCATCGGCAAGCCGGCGGTCGGTGTCTCAAACGGCGGGCGAGTCACGGTCCTCTTTGCCAACAGCAACGGGCTCTGGGCCCGCGTCCGCACTGCGGCAGGGCGGCCGTTCTCCGCCGCTCAGAAGCTTGGCGGTCCGGGATCGGTGAGGCCAAGCGCCGACATGGCGCCGTTGACCGGAGTCGGCTACGCAGCTTGGAGCCAAGGCGGTCAGCTGCGCGCCGCCTATCTGCCGCGATTGGTGACCCAGTTCAGCGTTTACGCCGGGTCGGCCAACGGCGACCCGGCGAGCAGCGCCGGTGACACAGCCGCGCTGAGCGCGGAGGTTTCAACATCGGCTGATGGCACGGGAATCGTCGCCTTCGGCGAGAGCAATGGTGCGACTACTCGGGTGATCGCGCGGCGTCTGGTAAGGACCCGCCTGTCATCGGTTGTTCTGAACGCCGGTGCGCAGAGCCTTGACGGTCACGGCGGAGGCGCTGCTGACCGGCCGGGAATCGCCATTGAGGGAGATTCGAGTTTCGCCTGGATCGTCTACGCGCAACAGTTTGATGATGGTGTCAGACGCGGCGTTGTGCAACGCGTCCGTGGCTCAACGCTTGAAGCTCCGCAAGCGTTGGCTGGCGGCGCAGCGATCGGCGCCGACACCGGGCCGAAGCTCGCAGCGAACTTCTACGGCGGCGGTCTTGCGACGGTCCAGAGCAGCGACGGGACGATCTGGGCTTCATTGCTACGCAATGAGCTCGTCGGCGCAGCCGTTCCACTTGGCAGCTCTCCGTCGGGCGAGGTGATGACCGGTAGTGCCTTCGCAGCCAGTCAGTACGGTGTAACGGCCTGGTTGCAGGGGCCTGCGGCAGAGCTTTATGCACGTCAACTCGAAGATGACGACGCGCTGCCGGTACCGGCGCCATTTGGCGCTGCGGCGCTGCTGTCGGTCGCAGAGTTCGGTGGCGTTGAGGCGTCGGGAGGTATCGACGTTGCAGCCGACGCGGCCGGCGACAGCTTGATCGCCTTCACGCAGGGTCCGGTCGGCTCGCGGCGACTTGTTGTCGCGTCGTTCTCGCTGCCACCCTCCCCGGTCAGTCTCGACGACGTAGGCGTATGGCGCAGCAGCTCGCTGCCGGCGCTGCAATGGAGGCCGTCGACAAAGGGCTGGGCACCGGCCGGCTACCGCGTATTTGTCGATGGGCTGCTCGCCGGAACGACAACGGCGCGTACATTCACACCGCTCAGCGCGCTGGCCGATGGCACGCACAGCTGGCGTGTTGAGAACTTCACGCGTGACGGCCGCAGCTCAACGACGCCGCTCGCGCCGCTGAAGATCGATACGACGGTCCCGAAGCTGTCGGCGACGATTCGCGCGCGCGGGGCTGTTGTCAGCGTTGCCGCAAAGGGCAGCGATGCGAAGCCACCGGCTGGGTCGGGGCTCGCGTCGATCTCGGTCAACTTTGGCGGTTCCAGCCGAACTGTGCGGATCGTTGGCTCGAGCATCGCGATCAAGCACAAATCGGCCCGTTCCGGCCGCCTAACGGTGACCGTAACTGCGACCGATCGTGCTGGCAACACGGCTGTCGTGACGCGCAAGATCAACGTTCGCTGAGGCTGGCGTAAGATCGTCGCTGTGGGCGAGCTCTTCCAACCGCTTGACGGCAGCGACCGGTCGTCGGTTGACGCCGCCGCCGTCGTTCGCCAGATCGGCGTTTCACCAAACGGCGAGGGCGTTGAGGGCCGCAGGCCGCGCGTCGTCGCGGCAATGATTTCAGGCGCCGACGGCCGCGCCGCCATTGACGGTCGCGCCGGCGGCCTTGGTGGCGGCGCCGACCGCGCGTTATTGCGTGAGCTGCGCTGCTGCGCCGACGCAGTGCTGGTCGGCCCATCAACTTTGGTTGATGAGCAGTACTCAACGCTGCTCGACGAGGATCACCGGCAGCGACGGCTCGCCGCCGGTCTCAGCGCCGAGCCGATTGCGGCAACGATCTCACGCCGCCTTGATCAACGGATCGCCGGTCTGCGCCTGCTGGCGGTCAGCGGCCAAAAGGTCGTCGTCTACACGCAGTCAAGCGACCATCTCGCGGCCAGTGGCGCCGACCTGACGATCAAACGCTCGGCCCCGGGCGAGCTGACGCTGGGCGGCTGCCTTGAGAACCTTTACAGCGAGCACGGCGTGCGGACGCTCGTCAGCGAGGGTGGCCCGACCTTGCTTTACGCGCTTGCGGCCGAACGGCTGATCGACGACTTTGTCTTCACTGATTCACCGCTGCTGGTGGGCGGCGCGGCACCGCCGGTGCTTGACGGCCCGGCCTTCGAGCCGCCGCTGGCGCTGGGGCTTCAGGCGCTGTGGCGCAGCGGCAGTTTTCTCTTCCTGCATTACACTCCGCTGGGCTGAGCGCTACTCTCTGCGCTGCAAACGGATCGCTTGCCGCTGTTCTCTACGCGGCTGGAGTGCCAACCGGTCCTCATTCAACCGAAGGAGTAAAGATGTCTGTTTTTTCCCGTGACGCCCTTGAGGGCAGCCCGCTCGCCGATCTGCACGCAATTGCATCCGAGCTTGGTATTGCAGGCTTTCGCAGAATGCGCAAGGCCAACCTGATCAAAGCGATCATCATCGACCAAGGCGGCGACCCCGGCCCCGACCCGGAGCCGGAGCCGGTCGACGTCGACGATGACGGTGGTGACGAGGCTGAGAAGCCGGCTCGCGCAGCGCGCCCGCGGCGCAGCAGCAGCTCGCGCAGCGGTGCTAACGGAGGCGGCGGCCGTGATCGCAGCCCCCGCGGCGGAGGCCGTGAGGGTGGTCGTGGTGGCCGCTCCGAGCGCAGCTCCGATCAGCCGGAGCGCAGCGTTGAAGGGACGGTCGAGGTGCTCGGCAACGGCTCTGCCTTCGTTCGCGTCACGCCGGGCAAACAGAGCGACGATGACGTCTACGTCTCGGCAGCTCAGGTCCGGCGTTGCGAGCTGAGCTCCGGCGACGTCGTCACCGGGCCGGCCCGCGCCGCGCGCCGCTCCGAGCGTTACCCGTCGCTAGTTCGCGTCGTCACGATCAACGGCCGCTCGGCCGATGAGGTCGAGGTTGGAACGCCTTACGACAAGCTCGAGGCCGGCTTCCCGACCAAGCTGATCAGCTTCAGTTCGAGGAACGCGACGCTTAAGTCGATCGCTCAGGCTGCCCCGTTTGGCCGCGGCTCACGCGTCAGTGTCGTCGGACCGTTTGCCAGTGGCCGCAGCACGACGCTGCGGATGTTGGCGGCCGAGCTGGCGGCGATCAGCGACATCGAACTGTCTGTTGTGATGGCCGGCAGTCGGCCAGAGGAGAAGGCTGAGTGGGTTGCCGCAGGGATCGAGCCAGCCTCAGTCGAAACTCTTACCGCATCGCCTGACGCTCAGGCGCAGGCGATTGAGCGTGTGATCGAGGCGGCCCGCCGCGTCACCGCCCGCGGTGAGCACAGCGCCGTTGTGATCGACTCGCTGGACGACCTGTCGCCGGCCGCAGCACGCCGCGCAATCGGCGCTGCGCGCAGCGTCCCCGGCGCCGGCTCACTGACCGTGATCGCCGCTGCCCGCGAGCGCGTTGGCGGCGAAACTACGCTGATCGTGCTGGCGCCTCAGACATCTGGCAAGGCAACAACGCCAGCCGTCGACAAGGCCCATAGCCGCACCCTGCGCAGCGAACTACTCCGCGCTTAGGGAGCGGCCGAGCGGGGGATATAAGCGACCCGGCCCCACGAGGGCTCGGGCGCCAGTTCGACCGGCTGATCGTCGCGGTCGGGCTGCACATAGGTGAAGGAGCGGGCCTGCTCGTCGTAGCGAACGTCAAGCTCGCCCTCCATCACGCGCTGATCAAGCCAGGCGGAGCGGAAGACAAGCCGGCGCAGCCAGTGAACGAGCGAACGGTCGGCGGGCCCAACAAGCTCAGGCCAGCAGTCATTGACGTGCTCACCGAGGTCTGATGCCGGCTGATGAATCTCACCGTTGACGGCGAGGTTGACAAGATCCTCAAGCTCATTTGAGTCGAGCTCGCCAGCGACAAAGCCAAGCCGGTGGGCTGCCTGCTGGCAGCGCTCCGAGAAGTCGCGCTCGTTGAAGGTGAAGCGCAGCTCGCCGTACTCCAAGACGAAGTCTTCGCCGGAGTCGTAGTTGCCGCGGATTGAGGGGTTCATTGAGTCCACAAACAGTGAGGGTCCAAGCCAGAGGGCTAAGGACCCGTCGGGATCCTAGGCCGGAACCCTTTGTCGGGGACAGCGCTGAACGGGATATTTCAGATTTTCCCGCTTAGAGCGACAATTTGGCCGCCCACTGATGCCGCTCCGCAGGTCGTTAGCGGAAGTTCTGATCGTCCCACAGCCCGCCCTTGTCGCGGCGCGGCTCGCTGGCGCTGGCGCTGCGCTGCACTGGTGGCGGAGGCGCCGAGGGCGCAGCAGTGCCTGCCCCGTTCTGGGCGAAATCGAAACTCAAGTAGCCGCCAACGGCGATTGCGATCGTCGCCAGCGCGCCGAGCCAGGAGATTGGCTGAACGGTGACGATCTCCGACGGCTGCGGGCCGCCAAGGATGTGGAACATAACCAGCAGCGTGCCGACGATGCCGATTACCAGCAGGCCACCGGCCGGCGCCAGCTGTCGCCCGCCGCCGGTTAGCAGCATCACGGCCAGTGCGACGGCGCCGAAGATCACGGTCAGCATCAGCAGGTCGCTTAGCAGCCCCCATGGCTCCCAGGCATTGGCGCTGGTCGCAAAATCGGCCGTCTTTGCATATTGGGCGGCGAATTTTGCGCCAACCGGGATCTTTGCCAGATCGATCGTGTACCAAGTGAACAGTGAAACGACGAAGAATGCGACAGCGCCAAAGATCGCCAGTACCGGTCCGGTTGCAGGATGATTACGCACCGGTCGATCGTAAGCGCTGGGGCGGTTGGCGCGTCTTTCGAGCGAAAGGGGGGAAGAATCTTGACCGGCTGGCTAACAAGAGCATGATCAATCGAGACCGTGCCACGATCCTGCTAATCGAGAAAGACGAAGCAACTCGTACCTTCCTCGCCGACCATCTGACCGCCGACGGCTACGACATGATCGTCGCCGATTGCGTTCGCGACGGCCTGCGCCACCTTGAGACCAGTTACCCCGACCTTGCCCTAGTTGACGTTGACCTGCCGGATTCATCAGGGCTCGATCTGCTTAGTCACGTGCGTGAGTCCGATGGCGTCGCAAGCCGCGTCGACCCGCAGGTGCCGGTGCTGTTACTGAGCGCTCGTTGCGGCGAACTTGACCGCGTTCGCGGCTTTGAGCGCGGCGCCGATGACGTCGTCGAGAAGCCTTTCAGTTACCGCGAGCTACGTTGCCGCGTTGAAGCGCTGCTGCGCCGCGCCGACCGCAGCCGCTCCGGCGGCAGGCTGCGAGTTGGCGATCTGGAGATCGATACGGCATCGAGGACGGCACTGCTGCGCGGTGCCAGGCTGGAGCTCAGCGCGAAGGAGTTTGCGCTGCTGCGCGTCCTCGCCGCCGATCCGACGCGGGTCTTCACTAAGGCTGAGCTGCTGCGCACCGTTTGGGGCCGGCGCACGGTCGGCACGACCCGCACGCTTGACTCACATGCCTGTCGACTGCGCCGCAAGCTCGGCGCCGACGGCGGTCGCTATGTCGTCAATGTCTGGGGTGTCGGCTATCGCCTTGTCGACGCTCCGGCGCTGGTCAGCGAAGCTGATCTGCGCGAGGAGATTGCGCTGGCGGCGTGAGTCGCCGCCGCCGCGCGGTGTTGCTTGGCGGACTGGCAGTCTTGTTGGGGGCGCTTGCCGCCTCTGAAGTTTCCCGGCGTGAGGCGGAGATCGAGCGGCGCGTTGGCGGTTATGTCGCTGTCCTTGTCGCGGCGCGGCCGATCGAGCGAGGGCAAGCAGTGACAGATGAAAGCCTGGCAGTTCGTCAAGTCCCTGAGCACTTCGCACCGAAGCTTTCGTTCGCCAGCGTCGATCAGGTGATCGGCGCCCGGGCGGCGGTCGATATTGAAGCCGGCGCCGACCTTCAGCCGTCGCTGCTGCAAGGCGCCGACCCGGGCGCCGCCGGTGCCCTAGATGTCGCATCGGCCGATCAACGGATTGCGCGGCTGATCGTCGTCGGCTCAGCCAGCGAGATAAGGGTTGGCAGCAGGGTTGACCTGTTGATCACGCGCGATGACTCGGCCGGCGTGGCACGGACAAAGGTTGGTCTGCGCGACGCGGAAGTGATTCAGGCCTCTGCGGCGCCAGCAGCCGAGGACGGAGCCAACGCCGGGCTGCCGCGTGTTGCGCTGGCACTCAGGGTGACGCTCGGGCAGGCCGTTCTGCTGGCCGAGGCGCAGGATTCAGCGCGCGAACTGAGGGCCTTGCCGCGGCCGCCGGCGGCCGCGCCATGACAGTTGAGCGCGAACAGGCGGTTGGCTTGATTGCCGAGCGACTACACAACTTGCTGCTTGACGAGGTCCGCGCCGGTGCTGCGCCCGCGGCGCTGGAGGAGCGGACCGCGGCGCTGGTTGATCAGCAAGCGCCAGCGCTTTCTGGCGCAACACGCCAGTTGATCTGTCAACGGATCTGGCAGCGAGCGCTTGGCGCCGGCCCGCTCGAGCCGTTTCTGCGTGACCCGGAGGTCGAGGAGATCCTCGTCAGTGGTACCCGTCCAATCTGGATTGAGCGCCGCGGACAGCTGCTCCAGAGCGCGGTTTCATTTGCCAGTGAAGATGACCTGCGGCTGACGATTGAGCGGCTGTTGGCACCGGCTGGCCGGCGCGTTGACGAAGCCGAACCGCTCTGCGACGCAAGGTTGCCCGATGGATCAAGGGTTAACGTGGTCTTGCCGCCGCTGGCAGTTGACGGACCGGCGCTGAGTATCCGCCGCTTTCGCAGGTGTGGTTTCTCGGCCGCTCAGATGGTGCGGTCGGGGTCCTGGTCACAGCAGCTCAGTGACCTATTGGCAGAGGCGGTAGGGGAGCGGCGCAACATCCTCGTCTGCGGCGGCACCGGGTCCGGCAAGACGACGACGCTCGCCGCGATTGCTGGCTTGCTCCCTAGAGACGAGCGGATCGTGACGATTGAGGACACGGCAGAGCTGCGGCTGGAGCTCGATCACGTGGTCCGGCTGGAAGCTCGACCGGCGACAATCGAGGGCAGGGGAGAGGTAACGATCAGGCGGCTTGTTCGTAACGCGCTGCGGATGCGGCCCGACCGGATCATCGTCGGCGAGGTGCGCGGCGCCGAGGCACTCGACATGCTGATCGCACTGTCGACCGGGCACGACGGCTCGCTGACGACGATCCATGCCGGGTCGCCGCAGGAGGCGCTACGCCGGCTCGAGACGCTCGCGCTGATGGCCGACCTCGGGCTGCCGCACGCAGCGGTCCGCTCGCAGGTCGCTGAGGCGATTGATCTGGTCGTGCTTCAAGTCAGAGATGCGAGTGGGCACCGCTACGTCGCCAGCGTTCACGAAGTCGCTGAGGCCGCGGGAAACGGCCAGAGCATCTGTGTGCAGCAGCTCTATCGCAGCGAGGGCGTCGTTGATTAGCGTCGCAAGCCTGCTGGCAGCGACCGCGGGCGCTCTGGCGACGGTCGTCGCTTGGGAGCTGATCGGCGCGATCGAACGACCGTTGTTGCTTGGCGGCATGGCGCGGCTGATCGCGCCGGCCCGCGCCGCCGGACTCGACGGCCGTGCGCCAGCGACGATCGAGCGTCGGCGGTTGGCCGTGCTCGCCGGGCTTGGCGTTGCGCTTGCTGGATGGTCGCTGCTGGGGCCGCTTGCGGCGTTGCTGCTGGCAGCCTGCGGGCCGATCTTGGCGACCGCGCTGATTCGGTTGCGGCAGCGACGCTGGCGGGCGAACTTGGCGCGCGACGCGGCGCCTGCAGCGCGAGCGATCGGCGACGCGCTAAGCGCTGGCCAGCCGGTCGTGGTTGCGATCGCGAGGGCCGGCCAAGATGGCGCGGTTGGATCGCAGACACGATCTGCGCTGGCCGAGCTTGCGGCAGCGACCGAGCTTGGCCTGCCGGCCGATCAGGCACTTGAGACGCTGCGCCGCCGAGCCGGACCGGGCCCGTGGGAGGCGATCGTCTCGGCGATCCAGCTGCAGCGCCGGGCCGGCGGCGACCTGGCATTACTGCTGCGCGAATTAGCCGGCGATCTGGAGCTAACGCGGCGGGCACGCAGTGAGGCCCGTGCAGCGAGCGCCCAGGCTCGCTTGACGGCGCGAATCGTGATGATGATGCCGCTCGCCAGCGCAGCGTTGGCGGTGCTCGCCGCGCCGGGTGCAATCGCCAAGATGATGAGCATGGCGCTGCCGCGGGCGTTGCTGCTGGCGGCGGCGGCGATGCAGCTCGTTGCACTGCTGGCGGTGCGCCGCGTGGCGAAGGTGCGCCAGTGATCAGCGGCGCAGCACTGACCGCAGCCGTGGCAGCAGGCTGCGGCGCGGTGGCGATCGGCGATCTGGTGTCGCTGGCGAGGGTGCGGCGGGCCCGGCGCACTAAGCAGCGCTCGCAGCGCGTTGGCGCCAGCCGCTTCAGGGCGCGCCTAGCCAACATCTCGGCCGCGGCTCCGGGCGATCTTAGTGCGCTGGTTGAAGCGGCCGGAACGCCGGGTGGTTACAGCGCGCGCGAGCTGATGACGGTGAAGCTGCTGTTGGCGGGCGTGATGGCAATCGCCGCGCTGGGCGGCAGCGCGGCGCTGCCCAGCCGGCTGTCGCCGTTGCTGCTGGGGGTCGCGCCGGCGGCAGGCTTCCTCTTGCCGGACCTGCTGCTGGCGCGCCGGGCGAGGCGTCGTCGTCAGCAGCTACGCGGCGAATTGCCGGCCGTTGTCGACCGGATCCTGCTGGCCTTGCGGGCCGGGCTGCCGGTCGGCCGCGCGCTAGCTGAGGCCGGTGCCCACGGAGGCGGGATTCTCGCGGCCGAGCTGTGTAGCAGCGACGCTGCCAGCAAGCTCGGCGTCGCCCGCGCCGCGGCGCTTGAGCAGATGGCGCGCCGTTGCCAGCTGGCCGAGGTTGACGCGCTGGTCGCAGCGATCGGCCGTGCCGACCGGCAAGGCTCGCCGCTCGCCGCGGCGCTGGGCTCATTGGCGGCCGGTACGCGCGCCGACAACCATCGTCGAATCACCGAGCAGGCGCAGGGTGCGGCGCCGAAAATCCAGCTGATTGTTGCCCTGCTGCTCGTTCCGGCGGCAATTTGCTGCGTCGCGGCAGGGATGATTGCAGGGCTTGCCGGAGGATGAGAAGGGCCGCTCAAACCCAATAGTTATCGAGGTTTGTGTCGAATTCGCGTGGCGCAAGGCGGAACCGCCGGACGGCTTTGTGGGAAAAAATGTTGCAAAGGAGTTGCAATGTGGGGCAATGTGGGTATTATCGGCCTCGCAGGCCGGGGTGGAGGGGTTCCTCCCACTCCTCCACCTCGGCCCGCAACCACTTCTCTCGCCAGCGACAGGCGAGGCTCCAAATGGCATTCAGAGGAACTTTCGACCACACATTCGACGCGAAGAACCGGCTAACCGTTCCGGTTAAGTTTCGCGCATCACTTAGCGATGGTGTGGTCGTCGCGAAGGGCGTCGAGCGCTGCGTCTCGGTCTGGACGCCGGGCGAGTACGACGCCTTCGTCGAATCCGCGCTTGGCCAGCTGAACCCGCTCTCGCCCGAGGCTCGCGACCTGCAGCGCTACTTCTCAGCCAACGCGGTTGAGACCGAGCTCGACTCGGCCGGCCGGATTATGGTTCCGGCCTTCCTGCTGGAGCATGGCTCGCTCGGCAAAGAGGTCGTTGTAACCGGCGCCGGCCCGTGCATCGAAGTCTGGGACCGCGCCGCCTGGGCGACAGAGAACGCCAAGCTTGCCGCCGACGTGCTCGAGATCACCGCAACCCTTGGCCAGGCCGGCTGAGATGCTGCTGATGCGCACCGACCACGTCCCCGTACTGGCGAATGAGTTGGTCGCAGTGCTCGACCCGCGACCAGGCGAAGTCGCGGTCGACGCAACGTTCGGCGCCGGTGGGCACAGCCAGATGATCGCCGACAAACTTGGCCCCGAAGGGATGCTCGTGGCGATCGACCGCGACCCCGAGGCACGGCGACGCTATGACGAGATAGAGGGTGAGCTGCCCTGCCGTTCGCGCTTTATCGAGGCACCGTTTGCCGATGCGCTGACTGAGCTGCGTGACCAGCAACTTCCAGTTGACTTGATCTGGTTCGACCTCGGCGTCTCGTCGATGCAGATCGATACGCCCGAGCGTGGCTTCTCCTATTCGGCCGAAGCACCGCTCGATATGCGGATGGACCCGACTGTCGGCGTTACTGCCGCCGAGATCATTGCTGAATGGGATGAGCGCCGCCTGGCACGGACCTTCCGCGAGTACGGCGAGGAGCGCTACAGCGGCAAGATCGCTCATGCAATCGTGCGCGAGCGCGAGCGCCGCCCGATCGAGACAACAACCGAGCTGGTCGAGATTGTCACCAACGCAATCCCAACCCCGGCCCGCTTTGGTGGCGGCCACCCCGCTAAGCGTGTTTTTCAGGCGCTGCGGATCGCCGTCAACGAGGAGCTCGAGCAGATCGATCAGGCGCTGCCACTGGCCTGGGAGTTGCTCCGGGAAAACGGTCGATTTGCAGGGATTTCGTTCCAGTCGCTGGAAGACCGTCGGGTGAAGCAGTTTCTTGCCGGCTTGGTGCGCGAATGTGTCTGCCCGCCAGGGCTGCCGATCTGCCGCTGCGGTCACGTCGCCGAGGCGACGCTGCTAACGCGCGGCGGCATCACGCCGACCGAAGCTGAAACAGACGACAATCCACGCGCCCGCTCGGCTAGGCTGCGGGCGGCGACAAAGATTGTTGGAGCTGCGCGGTGACACCTCCGCCGACAGCCGCATCGGCAACCGCTGGCCGCGTCGCGGGGCCGCTGCCCCAGCGCCGTCGTTTACCGGGTGGGCTGGTTGCCCGCCCTTCTCGGAAAGTTGTTGGCCGCGTCGGCGCCGCATCGGGCGGGCTGCTGGTTCGCGCCTTTGCCGGTCGTCGGATAATCGGTCTACTGGCCTGCGCGCTAATCGGCCTTGTCTTCCTCCAAGTTTCGCTGCTGAAGCTGAACACGCAGATCAGCGCCGACGCTGAGAAGACGCAGCTGCTGGTCCGCCAGACGGCCAAGCAGCGATCATTGCTGGCGAAACTCGACGCTTCGCAGCGCGTGACCGGCGCCGCCGGTGGCCTTGGCCTTGTGATGCCGGCCCCCGATCAGGTCTGCTATCTGAAGGCCTCAGACAGCCAAGCCTGCTCAGTCAGTGACAGCGCGATCGGCCAGAGCAGCGATCCGTTGCTTGACCCGAACGGACCGACCGGTGACCCGTCACTCGTCCAGGCGCAGCACACCGGCGCGGCGCAGAGCAGCCCAACTGCCGCCGACACGACAGGTACGACCGGTGCCACCGATCAAACGGCGCCGAGCGATCAAACGCATAGCCAGTCGCCGATCGCGCAGGCTGACTCAGGCGGATTATCGGCGGGTGGCCAGTAGTGACGCTGATTGAGCGTCGCATCGGACTTCTCTTTGCGACGTTCCTCGCGCTCCTGGCAATCGCTGGACTGCGCGTCGCTTACCTCGGACTGGTCAAGGGCTCCGGCCTAGCCAGCGCTGCAGCCGCTCAGCAGGTTGCCGTCGCCAAGCTGCCGGCCCAGCGCGGCACGATCACCGATCGAAGCGGTGTGCCACTTGCCAGCTCCGAACCGGCCGACGACATCTCGGCGACGCCGTACCTGATCAAGGACCCCGTCGCTACGGCCAATAAACTGGCGCCGCTGCTGAATCTGCCGGCCGACAAACTGGTCGCTGATCTGGCACGGCGTGACACAGGTTTTGTCTACATTGGCCGGCGCGTACCGGCTGAGGTCGCCGACCGCGTGCGGGCATTGAAGATCAACGGCATTGATTTCGCGCCAGGCGCGCTGCGGACATACCCGCGCGGCGCGCTGGCCGCGCAGGTGCTTGGCGTTGTCGGCATCGACGGCAACGGCCTGTTCGGCTTGGAGTACGCGCATGACAAGGTTCTGCGTGGCAGCGATGGTGAGCAGCGTCGCGTCCTTGACGGCGGCCGTCAGGCGATCGAGACGCGCGACACGAAGAAGGCCGTCGCCGGCGGCGCGATCGCTTTGACAATCGACGCCGAGATTCAGCAGCGGACGGAGGAGGTTCTGCAGGAAATCGGAACCGACTTCCAGCCCAAAGGCGCGACAGCCATCGTCACAAACCCGAAGACCGGCGAGATCCTGGCGATGGCCAACTGGCCGAAGGTTGACGCCAACGACCCCGGCAAGGCACCGCCCGCTGCAATTCAGAACCGTGCGCTTGGGATGACCTACGAGCCGGGCTCGACCTTCAAGGCCTTTACGGTTGCGGCGGCGCTCGAGGACAAGAAGGTGACGCCGACCACATCGTTCAACCTTGCACCCTCGATTCAGGTAGCCGATCGGGTGATTAACGAATCAAGCGAGCGCGGCTGGGCGACGCTTGATACTGCGGCAATCCTCGCCCAGTCGAGCAACGTTGGTGCGATCACGATTGGGCAGCGGCTCGGCGCAAAGCGCTTTAGTCAGTGGGTCGATCGTTTTGGCTTTGGTCACCTGACCGGCGTCGATCTTCCGGGCGAGGAGCGTGGTCTGATTACGCCGCTCGCCAAATACTCCGGCTCATCGATGGGCAACATGCCGATCGGTCAGGGCCAGCTGGTCACTCCGATGCAGATGATGAGGGCCTTCGGCGCGATCGCCAACGGCGGCACTCTCGTCAAGCCGCACGTCGTCAACACCGTCGACGGTCGCGCTGGCGAAGCTGCGCAGGCACCGCAGCGCGTGATCAGCGCGGCGACAGCAGCTTCGGTAAGGCAGATGCTGACCGGGGTCTTTGCGCCGGGTGGTACGGCGGCCGAGGTGTCGATTCCCGGCTACGAGCTGGCCGGTAAGACAGGCACGTCGAACAAGATCGACCCGACCACCGGCAAGTACTCCAAATCGCAGTACGTCGCTTCGTTCGTTGGCATGGCGCCGGCGAACGATCCGCAGCTACTGATCAGCGTGATTGTGGACGAGCCGCAGGGCGACATCTACGGCGGATCGGTCGCGGCGCCGGCCTTTGGCAAGATCGCCGCCTTTGCGCTGCCGTACCTGCGGATCGCGCCTAAGTAAAGGCCGGATGGGGCCGGATGGCTCGCTAGGCTGCGCAGATGCGGCTGGGTGAGCTATTTGACGGTCTGGTCGGCGATCAGGCTGACGTTGAGATCGCTTCGATGGCGCTCGATGATCGCCTCGTCGAACCAGGAGCGCTGTTCTGCTGCATCCTTGGCTTGCGCCGCGATGGCCACGATTTTGCGCCGACGGCGCTGGAGCGTGGTGCGGTCGCGCTGCTGGTTGCGCGGCCGCTCGGTTTGGCAGTCCCAGAGGTCGTCGTTGACGATGTCCGGGCCGCACTGGCGCCGGCCGCCGCGCTGCTCAACGGCCAGCCGACGAGGCAGCTGAAGATGGTCGGTATCACCGGTACCAACGGCAAGACGACAACCGCCTACCTGACGCGGGCGCTGCTTGAGGCCGGCAAGATCAGCAGTGGCATGGTCGGGACGGTCGAGCAGATCATCGGCGGACGGCGCGCTGCGACCGTGCGAACGACGCCGGAGGCAACCGAGTTGCAGGCCTGTTTCGCGGCGATGCTTGCCGCCGGCGACCGTGCCTGCGTGATCGAGGTGTCGTCGCACGCCCTGACACTGCACCGGGCCGACGCGATCGACTGGGATCTAACGGTCTTTCTCAACCTCAGCCGCGAGCACCTCGACTTCCACGCTGACATGGACGAGTACTTCGAGGCTAAGGCCTCCCTACTGCGGTGCAGTGACGCCCTGGCAGTGGTCAACATTGATGATCAATATGGACGGCGGCTCGCGGCTGAACTGGGCAACGTCCTGACAGTCGGAATTGAAAGCGATGACGCCGACCTCGTCGCAAGCGAAATCGAAGGAGATGCCCGCGGCAGCCGCTTTCGGCTTGGCGATCTTCAGCTGAGCCTGCCGCTGCCGGGCCGCTTCAACGTGCTGAACGCGCTCTGCGCGGTTGCCGCGGCGCGGCAGCTAGGCGTCGGTGACGGTGTGATTGCTGAAGCGCTGGCGACGGCCGAGCTTGCGCCGGGGCGCTTCCAGCCGGTCAGCGCAGGACAGGACTTTGCCGCGATCATTGACTACGCGCATACGCCCGATTCGCTCGACAACGCGCTTGGCGCCGCCCGCGCGCTTAGCGACCGGCGGCTGATCGTCGTATTCGGCGCCGGTGGCGATCGCGATCAAGGGAAACGGCCGTTGATGGGGCAGGTTGCAGCGGCAAAGGCCGACGTTGTGATCGTGACCTCTGATAATCCGCGCTCCGAAGCGCCGGAGGCAATCATTGCGGCGATCATCGCTGGCATTGAGCCAGGTTCTGCTGCCGAAGTGGAGTCGATCGTTGACCGTCAGAAAGCGATCGAAACGGCTGTTGGAATGGCCGAAGAGGGTGATCTTGTGCTGGTGGCAGGCAAGGGGCATGAGTGCGGGCAGGAGCTGGCCGACGGCGTCATGACGCCGTTCGACGATCTCGCCGTCCTGCGCGGCGCGATTGAGGCGGCAGCGCAGTGAACGGTTGCTGGAACGCCGCGCAGCTTGCCGACGCTGCGCAGGGCACGTTGCTGGCGGGAGATCCGGGGCTGGCGGGCCCCACCGCGTTCACGGTCGATTCGCGCCAAGCCGCCCCGGGCACGCTGTTCATCGGTCTTGAAGGCAGTTCGCAGGACGGCGGCTCCTTCGCGGCAGCGGCGCTGGCGGCCGGCGCCTGGGGGGTTATCGTTGCCGAGCGCCATGCAGAGGCGCTGGTGGCGCCAGCAGGCAGTGTTGTAATCGCAGTCGTTGATCCGCTGGCGGCGCTGGCGCAGCTGGCAGCAGCGTGGCGCGAAGAGCTGGGCTGCGCCGTGATCGCAATTACTGGCTCAACCGGCAAGACGTCAACGAAGGACATTGTTGCCGGGATGCTTGCCGGATCACGGCGGACCATCGCAACGCACGAGAACCTCAACACGGAGATCGGGCTGCCGCTGACGATCCTCGGCGCGCCAGCCGGGACCGAGGTGCTGGTCTTGGAGATGGCGATGCGGGGCAAAGGTCAGATCGCCGAGCTGACGAGGATCGCCCAGCCTGACGTCGGCGTGATCGTCAACGTCGGGCCGGTCCACCTTGAGCTGCTGGGCAGCGTCGGGGCAGTGGCAGCCGCCAAAGCCGAGTTGATCGCCGGTCTTGGGCCAGATGCCGTCGCTGTATTGCCGGCCAACGAGCCGCTACTCGATCCTCATCAACGCAGCGACATTCGGACCGTCCACTTTGGTCCAGGCGGCGAGGTTGACCGGCTGCCGGAGGGGCTCGAGCTGCCCTTCGCGTCGGCTCACATGCGCAGTAACGCGCTGGCCGCGCTGGCCGCTGTGCGTGCGTTGGGGGTCGAGCCGAGCGGCCTGATCGAGGTCGAATTGTCACAGCTGCGCGGCCAGCGGCTGCTGCTGAAATCGAACGTCGTCGTCATCAACGACTGCTACAACGCGAACCCCATGTCGATGCGCGCGGCCCTCGATGATCTTGCCGAGTCGGCCTCCGGTCGGACCGTTGCCGTGCTCGGTGACATGCGCGAGCTTGGCCCTGACGAGCGGCGCTTCCACGCCGAGCTTGGCGCTCACGTCCGTTCAGTCGGCGTCGACCAGCTGGTGACGGTCGGCGAGCTCGCACGGCTCGCCGGCCCGGCCTTTGGCGGCGAGCAGCTTCACTGCGTTGCGTCGGCCGCCGACTGCTCGGCGATGATTACGTCGGTGATTCAACCAGGCGACACAGTGCTGATCAAAGGCTCCCGCGGCGTTGGCCTCGAAGTCGTTGCGCAGGCACTCTGCGAAGCGCTACCGCCGGCTGCCGGAAGCGCCGACTGATGGGCGAGGTATTGATCGGCGGAACCTCTGCGCTACTGCTCTGCGTTTTCGCCGCGCCGCGAATGATTCGTGTACTCCGCGGCCGCGAGTTCGGCCAGCAGATCCGCGAGGAAGGTCCGGCCGGTCACCACAGCAAAGCCGGCACGCCAACGATGGGCGGAGTGCTGATCTTTATCTCGATCGCCGTTCCGTTCCTCGTTCTAACCGACTTTGACTGGCGCGCTGTTGCCGTCTTTGGCACGGCGGTTGCCTGTGCGCTGCTCGGCTTTGTTGATGACTTCACGAAGATCGTCCAGCGGCGTTCGCTCGGGCTGCGCGGCCGGACGAAAATGTTCGTGCTGCTGCTGATCTCGCTTGCGCTGTGGTGGGTCGCAACGCATAAAGCTGGCATCTCAACCACCGTTCAGCTGCGCTTCATCGATGCCAGTGTTGACTTTGGTTTCTTCTTTCCAGTCGTCGTCTTCCTCGTGATCGCCGGCTCGACCAACGCCGTCAACTTGACCGACGGTCTAGACGGCCTGGCCGCTGGCTGCGTCGCAATCGTGATGATGGCCTACGTTGCGATCACCTTCATCACGACCGGTGACCGTGACCTCGCGCTGCTTAGCGCCTGCATCGTCGGCGCCTGTATCGGCTTTCTCTGGTTCAACGCCTTTCCGGCGACGATCTTTATGGGGGACACCGGATCGTTCGGGCTTGGCGGCGCGATCGGCGCGATGGCCGTGATGACGAATACGACGATCCTGCTGGTGCTGATCGGCGGGATCTTCGTGATCGAGGCTCTGAGCGTGATCATTCAGGTCTTTGCCTTCCAGAACTTCCGCCGCCGGATCTTCCTGATGGCGCCGATTCATCATCACTTCGAGATGCGCGGCTGGTCGGAGACAAAGATCATCTTGCGCTTCTGGATCATCGCCGCTGTCTGCTCGGCGATTGGCTTCACGCTCTATCAGGCCAACATCACGTAGGGTCGGCGCCGTATCGTGGTGACCATCACTGCCGATCGTCGACCCCCAATACCGCCCGGCCCGTGGCTTGTCGTTGGGCTTGAGCGCTCCGGCGCAGCCTGTGCGCGGGCATTGTGGGCGCGCGGCGAGCCGGTGATCGGCGTTGACCTTGACGAGCCGGCTGATGCCGACGCGCTGCGCAGCGAAGGGATTGAGGTCGTTACAAACAGCGACGGCGTCGCTGAACTGGAGCGGGCCCGTGCAGTTGTGCGCAGTCCGGGGGTACCAAACGAGGCAGCGGTGCTGACTGCGGCGCGGGCGCGGGGGATACCAATCTACTCTGAGCTGGAGCTTGGCTGGCGAATGCTGGAGTCGAAGTTCGTCGCCGTCACCGGAACTAACGGCAAGACGACGGTAGTCGAGCTGCTTGGCGAGATTTGGCGCGCGGCGGCACTGCCGGTCGCCGTTGCCGGCAACGTCGGGACGGCGGTCAGCTCGCTGGTTGGCGAGATCGACGCTGCGACGACGGTGATCTGCGAAGCCAGCTCGTTCCAACTTGAGAACTCGGTCGCATTCGATCCGGAGGTCGCCATCCTGCTTAACATCTCGGCAGATCATCTCGATAGATACAGTAGTTTTGAAGCCTATAAGGAGGCGAAGCTGGCGCTCTTCGCGCATCAGGATCGGACCGACTTCGCGGTTGGGACGGCGGCGATGATCGAGTTAGTCGGCGGCTCGGCGCAACGGATCACGGTTTCTAGCGACGCTGATGCGAAGGCCGATCTGGCGGTCCGCGACGGGATTATCTGCTGGCGGAGGCAGCCGCTGATGGCTGCATCTGAGCTGCGCTTGCGCGGCGGCCACAACCTTGAGAATGCGCTCTGCGCCGCCGCCGCGGCGCTCTGCTGCGGTCTTCCGGCCGAAGCCGTCGTCGCTGCGCTACGCGGCTTCGCTGGAGTCGAACATCGGCTCGAGCAGATCGGCAGTGCAGCTGGGGCGCTCTGGGTCAACGACTCGAAGGCGACCAACGTCGCCGCTGCTGTAGCGGCGCTGGCGAGCTTCGACCAGCCGGTTCGTTTGATCGCCGGCGGCCAGGCAAAGGGGCAACAGTTCGATCAGCTCAGTCAGGCCGCCGCGGTGAGCGTTCGCACCGCTTACCTGATCGGCGAGGACGCGCAGCTACTTGCCGGTGCCTTCGACGGCGTCGTTGATTACCGGATCTGCGCAGGGCTCGAACAGGCCGTCGCTGCTGTTGCTGGCGACGTCGAAATTGGCGAGGTCGTTCTGTTGGCCCCGGCCTGCGCGAGCTTCGATCAATACGCCGAAGGATTCGAGCAGCGCGGCCGTCATTTTCGCCAGCTTGTCTCGTCGCTAACGGGGTTTTCAGCGGTCTGAAAAGGTCCGGCAGGAGTTTCGCGGTGGCCCGCGAAGAGTTGTTTCCAATGGCCCGTGCGAGCGCAGCAGCGCAGGACCCGCCGGCCGCTCGCGAATCGGCCGCTGTGCGGTCCCGGCCAGTCGCAGAGGACGTGCTACTGACCGCCGTCTTCTGTCTCGTCGCGTTCGGCGCCGTGATGGTCTACAGCGCATCGTCGGCACCATCGGTGGTCAAGGGCGGCGGCGACGGCACCGGCCTGCTGGTTCGCTACCTAACCTTCGCGGCAGTTGGCTTTGGCGGACTCTTCTTAGCGAGCCGCTTTCCGCTGTCGAAGCTGCTGAAGCTGACCGGGCCGCTTCTGGCGGTCGCCTTTGCGCTGCTGCTCGCGGTCAAGTTGCCGGGGATTGGAGTTTCGGTCAATGGAGCCCAGCGCTGGATCGGTTTCGGCTCGATTCAGTTCCAACCAAGCGAGCTGGCGAAGCTTGCGCTGGTGCTTTACGCGGCGCGCTTCCTGGCTGAGCGGCCGACTGGCTTTCGCCGCCCAGGCGAGCTGATGCCGGTCCTACTGGTCGTTGGCGGGGCGCTGCTGCTGGTTGCCAGCCAGCCGGACCTTGGCACGGCACTAGTTATCGCCTTCAGCTGCGGTGCGATGCTCTTTGCTGGCGGCGTGCGGCTTCGTTGGCTTGCCGGCTACGCCGGTGTCGGTGTTTTGTTCGTCTTCCTCTATTCGATGGCCGCTCCCTACCGGCGAGCGCGACTGACCTCCTTCATCAACCCGTGGGATCACGCCAGCGACATTGGCTTCCAGGCCGTTCAGGGGCAGATCGCGATCGGATCCGGCGGCCTTTTCGGCCGCGGCCTCGGCCAGTCGGTTCAGAAGATCTTCTACCTGCCTGAGGCCCACACCGACTTCATCCTCTCGATCATCGGTGAGGAGCTTGGCGTGATCGGCCTGTTCGCTCTGCTGGTGCTTTACGCACTGGTTGCTTGGGCGGGGCTACAGATCGCCAGAACCGCCCGCGGCCGCTACGCGATGCTGCTTGCTGGCGGCATCACGTCGCTGATCCTTTGTCAGGCGCTGCTGAACCTTTTTGCCGTGCTCGGCATCGCGCCGCTGACCGGCGTGCCGCTGCCGTTCCTCTCCTACGGCTCGACCAGTCTTGTGACGCTGCTGATCGCGATTGGTCTGCTACTTAACATCGCTCGCGGTGGCTCGGCCGAGCTGCGCGGCGTCACGGCCCGGCCCGATGCGCAACGATCCGAGGACGAGCATGACGACGACCTACCTGATAGCAGCCGGCGGAACCGCCGGCCACGTAGTGCCAGCGCTCGCGGTCGCCGACGCGCTGCGCACTGACGGCGCGCGGGTTGAGTTCGCCGGTGGCAGCCGCGCGGAGGCCGAGTTGGTCCCGCGCGCTGGCTATCAGTTTCATCAGCTGGCGGTCGAGGGTTTGGACCGAACTAACCCGCTGCGCGCGCTTCGCGCAGTCCTGAAGGCGATCGGTGCCACCTTTGCAGCGTGGAAGCTAATCGGCCGGCTGCGCCCAGCTGCGGTTCTCGGCGCTGGCGGCTACGTTGCCGGTCCGGTCGGCGCCGCTGCGGTGCTGCGCCGCATACCGCTGGTACTGACCGAGGCCGATTCCCACTTCGGCCTAACAAACCGGTTGCTTGCGCCGTGGGCGCGGAGCGTCTGCCTCGCATTTCCGCTCGAAGGTCGCGTCGGCAGCCGTTACCTAGTGACAGGTAGGCCGATCCCACCGCCGGCACGTGACCGTACGGCGGCCCGCCAGCGCTTCGGGCTGACCGACGAAGATCAAGTGCTGGTTGTCGTCGGCGGCTCGCTCGGCGCCCGCTCGATCAACGACGCGGCGCTTGACGCCTTCGCGACCGACGAGCGGCTGGCAGTAATCCACGCGGCAGGAGAGCGCGACGTGGCAGCGCTGCGCTCACGTGCGCAAAGCGACCGCTATCAGCTGTTTGGCTACATCGAGCATTTTGCCGAGGCGTTGCTGGCGGCTGATCTCGTGCTATCTCGTTCGGGAGGGTCGGTCTTTGAGATCGCCGCCGCCGGCCGGCCGGCGATTCTCGTTCCATATCCGCACGCCGCGGCCGACCATCAGGCCGGTAACGCTCGCTGGATGGAGCAGGCCGGGGCAGCGGTCGTGATTGCCGATGATCAGATTGGCGGCGAACGGCTGGCAGACGAGGTGATGCGACTGCTCGGCGATCCGGGGCGGCTTGAGCAGATGTCGGCTGCTTCGGCGGCGATCGCCCGTCCCGACGCAACGCTGGCCGTTGCGGCGCAGCTACGGGCAGCGGCGGAGTCGAAGTGAGCGGCGCCGACTGGTCTGCGCGTAGGCTGCACTTCGTTGGCATCGGCGGCGCCGGCATGAGCGGCTGGGCGACCGTCGCGGCCGAGCTTGGCGCGCAGGTCAGCGGCAGCGATCAGGTCGATTCGCCGCAGCTCGCCGTGCTGCGCGAGCGCGGGATTGACGCCCGCGCCGGTCACGAGGCAGCCAACCTGCCGGATGGCGACCAGCTTGAAGTTGTGCGTTCAACGGCTGTTCCCGACGATAATCCTGAACTGATCGCTGCCCAGTCCCGTGGCCTGCGCGTGATCGAGCGGGCCGAGCTACTGGCTGAGCTGACGGCGCTGCGCCGCACAATCGCCGTTGCCGGTGCGCACGGGAAGACGACGACCGCAAGCATGATTGCCCACATTCTGATCGGCTGTGGCCTGGATCCGGGGTACCTGATCGGCGGCGAGCTGCGCAGCAGCGGCCGCAATGCGGCCTGGGGCAGCAGCGAGTGGTTGGTTGTCGAGGCCGACGAATCAGACCGGTCGATGCTGTCGCTGAATGTCGAAATAGCTGTCGTGACGAACGTTGAACTCGATCACCACACGACCTACCGCTCGTTGGCCGAGCTGCGCACGGCGTTCGCCGAATTCCTCGAGCAGCCGGCGCAGGCCGTGATCGCTGATCAGCCCGAACTGCTGGAGCTACGCGGCGCGCGCCCGGTCATTCCCTTCAGCCTTGACGGTTTGGAGCTGTCGGCCGGCGGCTCAAGTTTTAACTGGCGCGGGCAGCAGGTTCAGCTTCGGGTGCCGGGTGAGCACAACGCAAAGAACGCACTGGCTGCGTTGGAGGCGGTTGCGCTGACCGGAGTCGAACCAGCCGCCGCAGTTGCCGCAGTTGCCTCCTTCGGCGGTGCTGGGCGCCGTTTCGAGACGCTTGGGCGTTCGCAGGCCGGCGCGCTGCTGATCGACGACTACGCCCATCACCCAACCGAGATCGAGGCAACGATCGCGGCGGCGCGGACGCTTGCGCCGCAACGACTTGTCGCCGTCTTCCAACCTCACCTGTTTTCAAGAACAGAGCGGCTGGCGGCGGATTTCGGCCGGGCGTTGGCGCAGGCCGACCTGATTGTCGTGCTCGATATCTATCGCTCGCGCGAGCGCCCTGAGGACTTTCCAGGCGTTGACGGCCGCTTGATCGCCTCGGCAACGGCCGACGCCGCGTCCGGCCGCGAGGTCTGTTGGGCGCCGTCGTTTGAGGCTGCGCGGCGGCTGCTCGAGCAACGGCTGCGCGGCGGCGACTGCTGCCTGATCCTCGGCGCGGGTGATGTCCGTGCGCTGGGCGAAGATCTTGCCGTTGCGCCGATCAGCTGAAATCGAAGGAGAGCGGAGCCGCAGGGCGAAGAACGGCCTAATGCCCGTTTGGCCAACAACGATCGTCACGCGTCCGCGGATCGCGCGGCTGCCACGGCTGCGACGGCCGTCACTGGCGGTCGTTGTTTGGCTGCTCGTCGTTGCCGCGCTCGGCAGCGTCGGCTGGGTCTGGCTGCGCGACTCCTCGCTGGTCGCCGTTGAACGGGTCACGATCAGCGGCGCAACCGGCCTTGGCGCGCCGGCAGCGCGCTCCGCGCTGACCAGCGAAGCGCAGCAGATGACGACACTCAACGTCGATCCCGCCGCGCTCAGCGGCGCCGTGGCGCGCTTCCCGCTGATCCGTAGCCTTAGCATCAAAACCGATTTTCCCCACGCCATGAAGATCGTCGTTCACGAACGGACGCCGGTCGGCGCGCTGGTTGCGCCGGGTGGCACCGTTGCCGTCGCTGATGACGGCGTGCTCTTGGCCGGTATCCCAACCTCGGGCCTACCGGTGGTTGAGCTTTCGCGCCTGATCTCGGGGCACCGCGTAACAGGTGGCGTGGCGGCGGAGCAGGTCGCACTGCTGGCCAGCGCCCCGTCGGCGCTTCGCCGCGACATCACTCAGGTCACGGCCGGCCCTGACGGCCTGACTGCGTTCCTGCGAGTAGGGCCACAGCTGCGCTTTGGCGACGCCAGCCGCCTAGCGGCGAAGTGGGTTGCCGCCGAGCGTGTATTGCGCGACCCCGAGGCTGCGGGAGCGGCCTACATTGACGTTTCGATTCCGGAAAGGCCTGCTTCAGGCAGCGCAACGGCCGCAGCGGTCGTCGCAACGGAATAGCCGACTCTAAAGTCGAAGGTGAGGGTTGTTTAGGCCAAAACTCTCGACCCGGGGTCGAGGGTTTTTTCTTGCAAGAGCGCTTGCGCCTCTAGACTTGCGTTGACAAGCGGCAATATCGCTGCCACCGTGGTGGCGTTGTCGGCAGCACCAGACGCCGTGACATCCCCACACTAAATCGAGGGTCGGACACGATCTCATGGTTGATTATCAAAGCGGAAGCTATCTCGCAGTCATCAAAGTCGTCGGAGTCGGCGGCGGTGGAACCAACGCCGTAAACCGGATGGTCGATGCCGGCCTGCGGGGCGTTGAGTTCATCGCCACCAACACCGATGCTCAGGCGCTCGACGGCTGCGACGCTGACATCAAGCTAAACATTGGGCACGAGCTGACGCGCGGCCTGGGCGCCGGCGGCGACCCACAGATTGGTTTTGGCGCGGCAGCTGAATCGCGCGATGACATCAAGGAGGCGCTGAAGGGCGCCGACATGGTCTTCGTTACAGCAGGCGAGGGTGGCGGCACCGGCACCGGCGCTGCTCCTGTGATCGCTGAGATCGCGAAAGCCGAGATCGGCGCTTTGACGGTTGGCGTTGTAACGCGGCCATTCGAGTTTGAGGGGGCGCAGCGGATGCGCGCCGCCGACGACGGCATCGCCCGTCTGCGCGAGGTTGTTGACACGTTGATCGTGATTCCAAACGAGCGCCTGCTGGCAACGGTCGAGAGGCGCACAACCGTGTTGGAAGCATTCCGCGAGGCCGACAACGTGCTGCGCCAAGGTGTTCAGGGGATTACCGACCTGATCACGATCCCCGGCTTGATCAACCTCGACTTCGCCGACGTACGGACCGTGATGGCCGATGCCGGCTCAGCGATGATGGGGATCGGCGCTTCAACCGGCGAGACGCGCGCCGTCGACGCCGCCAAGGCGGCGATCGAAAGCCCGCTGCTGGAGGATTCGATCGAAGGCGCAACCGGCATCCTGCTGAACATCACCGGCGGCAACGAGCTCGGCCTTTTCGAGGTCAACGACGCTGCCGAGATCATTCACTCGGCCGCAGACAAGAACGCCAACATCATCTTTGGCGCCGTCCTTGACGAGTCGCTTGGCGACGAGGTGCGCGTCACCGTGATCGCAACCGGCTTCGATCAGTCTGCTGGCCGCGGCCGGATGCGCAGTGTGCGCGCCGACGCTGGCGCGCGGCCTGCAGGCCGCGACCGCTCGCCGCGGCCGCTGCCCAGCGACCTTAAGATCGGCGATGACGATCTCGATATCCCGGCCTTTCTGAAGTAGCCTCGGCGGCCCGATGGCCGACGCCAACTACCCGCCCGAGTTGCTGTACCACCCGGAACACGCCTGGGCTGCAATCAGCGACGGCATCGCGACGGTCGGGATCAGCTGGTTCGCACAGGACGCGCTGGGTGAGGTCGTCTTCTTTGATCCGGCGCCACTCGCCGCGATTCTCGAAGCCGGGTCGTCGTGCGGCGAGCTTGAATCACTGAAGGCCGTCAGCGAGGTAGTCGCACCGCTTAGCGGCGAGTTGATTGAGATCAACGCGGCGGTAGAGCAGCAGGTAGAACTAATCAACGGCGATCCGTACGGTGCCGGCTGGCTGCTGCGGATTCGCTGTTCAGTGGCCGAGCAGGAGCAATCGTTGCTTAGCGCCGAGGCCTACCAGGCGTTGCTGGCCTGAACGAACGGTCGCTCCCGCCCGTCGCGGCGGTAGCCTCGACCCAATGCGCATCTTTTCCGGCATTCAACCGACCGGCCGCAAGCACCTCGGCAACTACATCGGCGCGATCCGTCAGTACGTCGAAGGCCAGCAGCGCGCGGCCCAAGGGGATGGCCTAGCGATCTTCTGCATCGTTGACCTGCACGCAATCACCGTTGCCTACAACCCGGCCGAGCTGCGCCAGCTGACCTACGACACGGCGGCGCTGCTGCTCGCCGCCGGGCTCGACCCACAGCAGTGCATCCTGTTCCGCCAATCCGACGTGCATGAGCAGACCGAGCTGTGCTGGCTGCTGTCCTCGGTAACGGCACACGGCGACCTCAACCGGATGCACCAGTTCAAAGAGAAGTCGGAGACCCAGCGCGAGCTGATCTCGGCCGGGCTGTTCTTCTACCCGGTGTTGCAGGCCGCCGACGTGCTCGCCTACCGCTGCGACGAGGTGCCGGTCGGCGAAGATCAGCGCCAGCACATTGAACTGATGCGCGACATCGCCGACCGTTTCAACGCGCGCTTTGCTGATGGCGCTGAGCTGCTGGTGGCGCCCGAGCACCGGATCGCCGCGGTCGGTGCGCGCATCATGGACCTGCAAAGCCCCGAGTCGAAGATGTCGACGACCGCCGCCTCAGAGGAGGGAACGATCTACGTCCTTGACGAGCCGGAGCTGATCAAACGGAAGTTCAACCGCGGCGTAACCGACTCCGACGATCCGCCGCGGATCATCTGCGATGAGCAGAAGCCCGGCGTCACCAACCTGCTTGAGATCCTCGCCGCCTGCAATCGAACCACTCCGGCCGAGGCCGCCGCCAGCCTCAGCGATGCGCGCGGCTACGGTGACCTGAAGGCAGCCGTCAGCCAAGCAGTAACCGAGCTACTAGCACCGGTGCGCGAGCGTTACGAACAGCTGCGCGGCGATGAGGCGGCGCTTGAAGCGGTACTGCTTGGTGGCGCTGGCGAGGCCCGGCAGATCGCCGCAGCGACGCTCGCTGACGTGCGGCGGGCGATGGGCGTCGGTCCGGTCGGCTGAGCCTTGAACCGCCGTCTGGTCGTCCTCGTCGGCTCGGTCGTGCTGCTCGACACAATCTTCTACGCCGCCCTCGCGCCGCTGCTTCCTTCGCTCTCGCAGCAGTTCGGGCTCGGCAAAGGCGGCGCCGGACTGCTGGTTGGGATCTATCCGATCGGCGGCTTGCTCGGTGCGCTGCCTGCCGGCTGGGCGACGGCACGCTTTGGGCCGCGGCCGACAATCCTTGCCGCGCTTGGTCTGATGGCGGTGGCGGCGCTGGTCTTTGCCTTCGGCCAGACAATCGAGATGCTCTACACCGGCCGCTTTCTGCAGGGGCTGGCCGCCGCGGTCTCTTGGACCGCGGGGCTGGCTTGGCTGGTGCAGGGTACGAGCCGCGAGCGCCGCGGCGAAGCGCTCGGCTTTGGGATCGGCGCCGGTGTCGTCGGCGCCCAGCTTGGCCCGGTATTGGGGACGGTTGCGCACTTTGCCGGTCGCGGTCCGGCGTTCGCCGCGACGGCGCTGGTTGCGATTCTGATCGCGGCGCTCGTGCAGCGAACGGCGGAGCTGCAGGTCGACGAGCAGACAACCCGCGCATCGCCGCTGACGCTGCTGCGCAACGGTCGCTACCTGATCGCGCTGATGATCCTGATCGTTCCGTCGCTGGCAGTCGGCGTGATCGAGGTGTTGGCACCGCTGCGGCTGAGCGAGCTTGGCTCAAGCGCCGCACTGCTCGGCCTGATCTTCTTCCTCGCAGGAGCGGTCGAAGCAATTGTCAACCCGGTCGTTGGAAAGCTAACCGACCGGGTTGGTGTGCTGCTGATCGTCCGCAGCGGCATGTTTGCCGGCGGAATACTGCTGATCTCGCTCTACTTCCCGGCCACCGTGTTGGCGCTCGCGTTGGTGCTGGTTCTCTGTGTAGCGGCGCTCGGAATGCTCTGGGTGCCTGCCAGCAAGCTGGTTTCGTTGGCGGCCGAGCAGATTGGCGTCGATCAGGGCTGGGCGTTCGCCTTTCAGCACGGCACCTGGTCTCTGGCGCTCGGCGCCGGCGCGACAATTGGCGGCGCGTTGGCCGCGGTTGGCGGCGATCTGTTGGCCTACGGAGCCGTGGGCGCCGTTTGCATCGTCGTTGGCGTCGTGCTGTTCGGCCGCCGACCGACGGCCGCTGTACGTTCTCAGCCGTGAACGCTGCCGAGCTTGAGCTCGACCTAGAGGTCTTTACAGGGCCGTTTGACCTGCTGTTGACGCTCGTCCTGCGCGAGGAGGTCGATCTGCTCGAAGTTGAGCTGGCCGAGGTTGTCATCTGTTACCTCGATCTGCTCGAGTCACGCGGCGAGCTGGATCTTGAAGTGGCGACCGAGTTCATCGTCTTGATTGCCGCGCTGTTGGAGCTGAAGTCGCGGCTGATGCTATCGGCCGGCGACGTAGAGGAGCTGGGCGATCTGGAGCCGGGAGAAGCGGCCGAGGAGCTGCTGGCGCGGATGCTCGACGCTAGGCGCTACCGCCACGCCGCCGAGTATCTCGACCAGCTGCTCGATCAGCAGCGTGGCCACCATTACCGACTCGCGCCGCTGCCGGCCTTCGTCCGGCGCGTCACACTCGAGCGGGCCCGGAAGGTCTACGCGGCCAGCCAGCTGGGCGAAGCGATCGGTGGCCTGCTGCGCACGCCACCGCAGATCTCGCTCGCTCACATTCGTACCTCCTCGGTTACTGTGCCGCAGCGCCTCTCGCACCTGCGGGCGTTGCTGCTGCGCGGCTCCTGCTCGTTCGATCAGGCCGTTGCCGGCGCCGACCGGATGACCGTTGCCGTAACGCTGTTCGCGCTGCTCGAGCTCTATAAGCAGGGCGAGGCGACCTGGCAGCAGGATGCGCCGTTCGCCCCAATCACAATCGCTGCGACCGAAGAACGTCAACGTCCGTACCTGATAGAAGGAGCCGCATGAACCAGCCGGCAAAGATGATCGAGGCGCTGCTTTTCCTAAGCCCGGCGCCGGTTGCAGAGGCCGACCTGGCTGATGCTGTCGGCTGCCCGATCGAGCAGATTGAGGCCGGTATCGCAGAGCTCGGCCAAGAGTGGGCCGAGGGTGAGCGTGGCCTAGTGCTCAGAGAGGTCGCCGGCGGTTGGACGCTGGCCAGCGCACCTGAGAACGACGATGCCGCACGGCGACTGCTGTCAAAGCCGCGGACGCCGCCGCTGACGCCCGCCCAAGCCGAGACACTGGCAATTGTCGCCTACCTGCAGCCGGTATCGCGGCCCGAAATAACTCGGATCCGCGGCGTCAGCGCCGATTCGGCCAGTGGCACGCTGCTCGAGCGTGGCTTGATCGAGGAAGCCGGCCGCTCGCATTACGGCGCTATCTGCTTCCGGACGACCGACCTCTTCCTGCGTCTCTTTGGCCTCAAGTCGATCGCCGACCTGCCGCCGATCGCCGAGTGGGACCCAACGCCCGACGAAGAGTCAGACCTGCGCGAGCGGTTGCTGGCTGCCGGAGGCGCCCGTCTGGGCGAAGCGCCGACCGACGACGCCCAGGCGGCCGAGCAGCAGCCACTGCCGGACGGCAACTCGGATCAGCCGGCCAGCGCCTTCGCTGCCAACTGACCGCAAGCGGCGTCGATGTCGCGGCCGCGCGTCAGGCGGACCGTCGCGCCGAGCCCTTCCTTCTCCAGCGTGTCGGCGAAGGCCGCGATTGCGGCCCTCGATGAGCCTTCGTAATCGCTGCCGGTCGGGTTGTAAGGGATCAGGTTGACCTTGTAGCGCTTCGGGTCGAGCAGCGCCGCCAGTTCGACCGCCTGCTCATAGCGGTCATTTACGCCGGCCAGCATCACGTATTCGACGAATGTCATTCGCCGGCGCGCTTCGTAATGGCGTTCGCAGGCGGCCAGAACTTCGGCGATCGGGTAGCGATCATTGACGGCCATGATCTCGCTGCGCAGCGCGTCGTTGGGCGCGTGTAGCGAAAGCGCCAGGCGGATCGGTCGTGGCTGCTCGGCGAGCGCGTTGATCCCCGGCGCCCAGCCGACGGTTGAAATCGCGGTACGGCGATTGGTGATCCCCAGATCGGGCAGCAGCTCGCAGGCGGCGAGGACGTTGTCGAGGTTCATCATCGGTTCGCCCATCCCCATGAAGACGCAGTGATTGACCTCGCCAATGCGACGGAAATAAAGCGCTTGATCGATGATTTCGCCCGTTGTCAAGTTGCGACCAAACTTCATCGCCCCGGTCGCGCAGAAAGTGCAGCTCAGTGGGCAGCCGGACTGGGACGAGAGGCACAGTGAGCGCCGTCCGTCGCGATAACTCATCATCACGGCCTCGACCGGCCGACCGTCTGCTGTGCTGAACAGCAGCTTGATCGTGCCGTCCTTCGAAACCGCTTCGTTCTCGACCTTCAGCGATGAGAACGGCACCGCCTCGCGCAGCGTTTCGCGCAGCGCGGCAGGCAGGTCGGTCATCGCATCCCAGTCGGCGGCGCCGCGCGCCTGCCAGTCCCAAGCCTGGCGAGCGCGGTACTCGGGTTCGCCAGCATTGATGAGCGTTGCCTTTAGTAGTTCAAGATCCATCGCCCCTATCGTGGCAGGAACCGGATGCGACTTGTCAAGTACATCGCCCACGCAGGAATTGCTTCACGCCGAGCGGCTGAGCTGCTGATCGCTGAAGGACGGATAACTGTCGACGGCAAGAAGGCGCTTGACCCGGCGCTCGATGTTGACTCTCGCAACCAGATCCTGTTCGACGGTGAACGCGTTGGCAGTGGTCCTGCGGTTCGCGTTGTCTACGCGCTGAACAAACCGTCCGGCGTTGTCTCAACCGCCGCCGACACGCATGGTCGACCGACCGTTGTTGATCTTGTGCGCAGCGGCGCCGCCAGCTCGCGGCGGCTCTACCCGGTCGGCCGGCTTGACGTCGAATCGACCGGCCTGATCTTGCTGACCGACGATGGTGACTTGGCGCATCGGCTGACGCACCCCAGCTTTGAAGTGCCTAAGCGTTACCGCGCAAAGCTGGCTGGTGGAGCGCTGAGCGAGCGCGCACTGCAAGCACTGCGCGACGGCCTTGTGCTCGAGGATGGCAAGACCGCGCCGGCCAAGGTCCGTCAGCTTGCTCCCGGCCAGATCGAGCTGACAATCCACGAGGGCCGCAAGCGTCAAGTCAGGCGGATGTGCGAAGCCGTCGGTCACCCAGTGCGCGAACTTAAGCGCGTTGCCTTCGGCTCACTTGAGCTCGGCTCGATCGCCGAAGGCAGCGCCCGCAGGCTCAGTCCGGCCGAGATTGAGCTGCTGGGTGCTCCCGTCGATCAGCCGTGAGTGGCATGATCCGCTAGTAATGAATGTTTACGGCCTGCGCGGCGCGATAACGGTTGACAGCAACGAGCGCGAAGCGATTCTCAGTGCCACGCGCGAGCTGCTGAGCGCGCTGATTGAACGGAACGGGCTGGAAGCCGACGATCTGGTCAGCTGCATCCTCTCAATGACCGACGACCTGAACGCTGAGTTCCCGGCCGTTGCGGCGCGTGAGATGGGGCTCGACGCCCTGCCGCTTCTTTGCGTGCGCGAGATTGGTGTACCGGGTTCAATGCAGCACGTGATCCGCGCGCTGCTGCACTACCGCGCTGCTGACGGCCACCAGGCCCAGCACGTCTATCTGCGCGACGCACAGGGGCTGCGCAGCGACCTGACAGGGCCGCAGTGAGCGCCGCTGCGCTCGCCGGTGCTGGGCTTGCCGACTGAGCGCTCGCGGCCGCTAAGGTTTCAGCCATGTTGATCGTCATGAGTCCCAGCGCAACGGAGGAGCAGGTTCAGGCCGTTATCGACCGTATTGAGTCGGTCGGGGGCACGGCGCACCCAAGCCGCGGCGCCGAGCTGACGCTGATCGGCGCGATCGGCGATGCCGACACCGAGCTGCGGGTCAGCGAGTTGGAGCTCGGCGCTCTGGCCGGCGTCAGCAAGATCGTTCCGATCCTCAAGCCGTACAAACTTGCTGCGCTGGAGTCGCGCCACGGCATTCAGTCAATCTTTGATATCGGCGGCGCCAAGATCGGCGGCGAGAACTTTGCCTTGATCGCAGGGCCCTGCACAGTCGAATCGCGCAACCAGCTGCTCGACACCGCTGCGCTGGTCAAGTCGTGCGGCGCGACGATGCTGCGCGGCGGCGCCTACAAGCCGCGTACCTCGCCCTACTCCTTCCAAGGGCTCGGCGTTGAAGGGCTGGAACTACTTGCAGAGGCACGCGAACAGAGCGGCCTGCCGATCGTTACCGAGCTGATGGATGCCCGCGACCTCGAGCCGGTGCTGGAGGTGGCAGACCTAATTCAGGTCGGTGCGCGCAATATGCAGAACTACGGGCTGCTGACTGAGCTTGGCCGCGCCGGTCGCCCGGTGCTGCTGAAGCGCGGCCTGTCGGCAACGCTGGAGGAGCTGGTGATGGCTGCCGAGTACATCCTGAAGGAGGGCAACGAGCAGGTGATCCTCTGCGAGCGCGGCATTCGAACCTTCGAGACCGCCTACCGCTTTACGCTCGACCTGACAGCTATTCCGGTCCTGAAGGAGATGACGCACCTGCCGGTCGTCGTTGATCCCAGCCATGCGGCGGGGCGGCGCGTGCTCGTCCAGCCGCTGTCGCTGGCGGCCGCAGCAGTCGGCGCCGACGGAATCATCGTCGAGGTTCACCCAGAGCCCGAAGAGGCGATCTGCGACGGCCCTCAGGCGCTGCGCAGCGAAGAGTTCGAGCAGTATGCGCTGGCGGTTGATCAGGCGGCCCAGCTGGCCGGCAAAGCGTCCTTCCTTAACACGCGGGCGCGCTCGGCTTGAAGCTCACGGTCGTCGGTGTAGGCCTGATCGGCGGGTCATTTGCCCTCGCCGCTCGGCGTCGCACCGGGGCCCAGGTTCGAGGACTGGGCCCCGAAGCCGGCCAGGCACTCGAGCTGAATATTGTCGACGAAGCCTGCGAAGGGCTGGAAGCAGCGCTGCTCGGCGCTGAGGTCGTCGTGATTGCGGTTCCGGTCGATCGCCTAGTGGCAGTAACGCGTGAGGTGCTCGACTCTGCGCCGGCAGATTGCGCCGTCACCGATGTCGGCTCGATTAAGCGGGCAGTCGTTGACGAAGCGGGGGTTGACGAACGCTTCATCGGTGGCCACCCGCTGGCCGGCAGTGCTGGCAGCGGCATCGAAAACGCACGTGAGGATCTGTTCGATGGCGCCACCTGGTACCTGACGCCGACGGCGCAGACCAGCGGCGTGCTGTTGGAGCGCGTGCACAACCTGGTCAAGGCGATCGGGGCGCGACCGACGATCGTTGACGTTGACGACCATGACCGGATGATGGCCGCCGTTTCACAGCTGCCACACATCGTTGCCAACGTGCTGGTTCTGCAGGCCGATAACGCGCTGGAAGAGCGCCGTATCCCAATCGTCGGGCCGAGCTTTCGCGATTCAACCCGCGTCGCAGGTTCCAACCCGCAGATGTGGACGGCGATCTACCTAGCCAACCAGCCGGCCCTGCTGACCGAGCTTGACGGGGCGATCGAGCGCTTGACCGCTGTGCGCGCGGCGATCGCCGCCGGCGACGGCGACTGGCTGGCTGAGTGGCAGCAACTTGCCGGCGAACGGCGTCAGGCGCTAACCGAGGCTGGCCTGTCAGGCGGCGCCCTGACAGTGTTGCGGGTGACGGTGCCAAACCGGCCCGGCGTGCTGGCAGAGATCGCGCTGGCGCTATGCGAGGCCGACATCAACATCGTTGATATGGCGCTCAGTCCGTCGCCCAGCGGCCAGGAAGGGTCGGTCGCGCTGTGGGTCCCTCAGGACGACGCAGAAGAGGCGAGGGCCTGCCTCGCCAAGCTTGGGCTGCCGGTTCTGTGAAGGTCCGGATCGACCCGGCGCGCCGACTCAAAGGACGACTGACGGCTCCAGCCGACAAATCGATCTCGCACCGCATCGCGATCCTCGCGGCGATGTCCGACGAGGCCGTGATCGTCAGCAACTTCCTCGAAGCGGCCGACACGCTGTCGACGCTCGCAGCGATCGAATCGCTCGGTGCACTGGTCGAACGCCGGCCCGAAGGACTAAAGATTCGCGGCACCGGCCTGCGCAGCGCCCATGCGCCGTCGCAGCCGATCGACGTTGGCAACGCTGGCACGCTGATCCGCATGCTGCCCGGCTGGTTGGCAGGTCAGGATGGCAAGAGCTTCGGCCTCGACGGTGACGACTCGATTCGGCGCCGGCCGATCGATCGGATCGCCGAGCCGCTCGCGTTGATGGGGGCGCAGATCAACGCAACCGATAAGCGCTTCGCACCATTTACGATTATCGGAGCCCGACTGCACGGAATCGAATACGCGCTTCCTGTTGCCAGTGCGCAGGTGAAGTCGTGCATTGCACTGGCTGCGCTAACGGCCGATGGCGAGACGACGATCATTGAGCCGCAGCCGAGCCGCGATCACACCGAACGGCTGCTCGCTGCGTCAGGCGTGCGGATTTCGCGCGATCGCGCGAGGCTGACAATCTGCCCAGTTGACGAACTAAAGCTGCCTGAGCAGTTGCACGTCCCAAGCGACGCTTCATCGGCTGCCTTCGCAATAACAGCGGCGATCCTGGTTCCTGGCTCACGGCTTCTGATTGAGGAATGCTCGGTCAACTGGACACGCTGCGGCTTCATCCGGATCGCCCAGCGGATGGGGGCGGTGATCGTCACCGACATTGAAGCTGCCAGCGTTGACGGGACGATTCCAACCAGCGAGCCGGTCAGCGAGATTGACGTCAGATCAGGCCCGCTTGAAGCGACGACGGTCAGCGCCGATGAGGTGCCGCTGGCGGTTGACGAGCTGCCGCTGATTGGCCTGCTTGCCTGCTTCGCCGAGGGTGAAACGCGGATTGAGGGGGCCGAGGAGCTGCGGCTTAAGGAGTCCGACCGAATCGCTGCGGTCGTCGGTGCGTTGAATGCGCTGGGCGGCGACGCCGAGGCAACGCAGGACGGATTTGTCGTTCGCGGCAGCGGTGGCCTGCGCGGCGGCACGGTTGACAGCGGCGGCGATCATCGGATCGCGATGCTCGGAGTGGTCGCCGGTCTTGCCTCGCGCGAGGGCGTCCAGGTGATCGGCGTTGAGGCGGCCGAGGTTTCCTACCCGAACTTCCTCGACGCGCTCGCATCGCTGCGCTGATCGGCGCTGCCGCGCTACGTTGGACGCAATGATCGTGGCCATCGACGGACCCTCCGGGGCCGGTAAGTCAACCGTCGCACGTGCCGTCGCCCAGCAGCTTGGGTTCGTCTACCTCGACACCGGTGCGATGTATCGCTGCGTCGCGTTAGCGCGCCAGCGCGACCCGCAGAAGGACAGCGCTGGGCTGCAGATTGGGGTAGGCGACGTTGTGCTGCTCGACGGCGACGATGTCACTGAGGCGATCCGCTCGCCTCAGGTCACTGAGCTGGCCTCACAGGTCGCGGCTGAGCCGCAGGTGCGCGAGGCGATGGCGGCACGGCAGAAGGCGCTGCTGGCGGGTGGCGATTGGGTTGCCGAGGGCCGCGACATTGGCACCGTGATCGCGCCGCAGGCCGACCTGAAAATCTTTCTGACCGCTGACCCGACCGAGCGTGCCCGTCGCCGGGCCGAGCAGACCGGTCGCGACATCGCCGAGGTGCTGGCCGAGCAGCAGCAGCGCGACCAGCGCGACGAAGCGCGCGAGCTGTCACCGCTGGCGGCGGCTGCGGATGCCGTGCTGCTCGACACGACAGAGCTTGGCAGCGGCGCTGTCACGGCCAGGATCGTTGAGCTGGCGCGCGCTGCGCAGGCCGAGCGGACGAGCCGATGAGTCTGCCGCGCGTAGCGATCGTCGGCTATCCAAACGTCGGCAAGAGCTCGCTTGTAAACCGTCTCAGCGGCTCGCGCGAGGCGGTTGTGCACGAGCGGGCCGGCGTCACGCGTGATCGCAAGGAGTTGGATTGTGACTGGAACGGGCGCAGGTTCACGCTGGTTGATACCGGTGGCATGGACCTGCTCGACCCGGCCCCAATTGCCGGCTCGATCCGTGATCAGGCGCGGGCCGCGTTATCCGAGGCGCAGATGGCTGTGCTGGTCGTCGACGTCAAAGCGGGGCTGCGGCCCGGCGACGAGGAGATGGCCGATCTGCTGCGCCGCTCCGGCCTGCCGGTGCTTGTCGCCGCTAACAAGTCGGACTCCGTTACCGAGATTCCGCAGGCGGCCGAGTTTCATCGGCTCGGTCTTGGCGAGCCGATGGCCGTCTCGGCCGCGCAGGGGCTCGGCAGCGGCGACCTGCTCGACCGCATTGTTGCGATGCTGCCGCCTGAGCAGGACGATCCGGACGACGGCCGTGAGCCGCCAATCCGCTTGGCAATTATCGGCCGACCGAACGTTGGCAAGTCGACGCTCGTAAATCGAATAGTCGGCTCGGAGCGCACAATCGTCAGCGATATCCCAGGGACAACGCGTGACGCGATCGACATGCCGATCGAAGTCGAAGGAAGGCGGTTAATCCTCGTTGACACCGCCGGAATGCGCCGTCAGTCGAAGCTGGCCGATGGGCTTGAGTACTACACCGTGCTGCGCTCGCAGCGCGCGGTTGAGCGGGCCGACGTGGCGCTGGTCGTCTGCGACGCGCGCGACGGTGTCACCTCACAGGACCTGCGAATCGCAGAGTTGGCGATGCAGGAAGGCTGCGCGACGGTGATGGCGCTGAATAAGTGGGACCTTTCGCCGCTCGACGAAAACGAGCTCGATCACGAACGCGCGAAGGTTGCGAAGAAGCTGCGCCTGCGCCCGAAGCTGATGACGATCAGCGCCAAAGATGGGCGCCACGTCGGCCGCTTAATGGCCGAGGCAGTTGCGCTTGGTGATCACCGCGCTGAGAAGATCCCAACGCCGCAGCTGAACCGCTTCGTCGCTGAGCTCGTTGCCGAGCGCCAGCCGCCAGCGAAGCAGGGCAAGCGGTTGAAACTTCTTTACCTGGCCCAGATTGAGGCTTCGCCGCCGCGCTTTTCGCTGCAGGTCAATCGCCGTGACCGCGTTACGCGCGACTATGCCTACTTCCTTGAAAACCGGTTGCGGGCGCGTTACGGGCTGGACGGCGTTCCACTGATTATCGACATCCACGAACGCAAGCAGCGCCGCTCCGAGCGCTGAGCAGAGGCGCCGCTGCAGGGAGCGTTCCGGCAGCGGCGCGCAGGCCGCTACGCTTCGGTACTTATGAGCCAAGCCAACAGTTTCCTTTTCACCTCAGAGTCGGTCACGGAAGGCCACCCAGACAAGGTTGCCGACCAGATCTCTGACGCAATCCTAGACGCGATCCTGACGCAGGATTCGTTCGCCAAAGTCGCCTGCGAGACGCTCGTCAACAACAACCTTGTTGTCGTCGCCGGCGAGACCTCATTCGATGAAGAGAAGATCGGCGAAGGCAAAGCGGTCGACGTCGACAAGATCGTCCGCGACACGGTCCGTGCAATCGGCTACGTCGGCTTTGACGAAGGCTTCGACGCCGACAAGATTGAAGTTCTGAACCGCCTCGGCGGCCAGTCGGCCGATATCGCGCAGGGTGTCGACGATTCGCTCGAAGCGCGCGAAGGCGACGATGACCCGCTCGACAAGACCGGCGCTGGCGATCAGGGAATGATGTTCGGTTACGCAACGAACGAGACCGACAGCCTGATGCCACTGCCGGTCCACTTGGCTCATCGGCTCGCCGAACGGCTGGCCGAGGTTCGCAAGGACGGAACACTCGATTATCTGCGGCCCGACGGTAAGACGCAGGTGACGGTCCGCTACGTCGACGAGCGCCCGGTCGCGATCGAGCGCGTACTGATCTCGACCCAGCACGATGAAGGCGCCGACACACCGGCCGGCCGGATCGCCGACGACCTTTGGCAGCATGTCGTGCTGCCGGTGCTGCCTGAGGGGATGTACGACGCCGAGCAGCTGCGCAAGGACCTGCTCGTCAACCCGACCGGCAACTTTGTGATCGGCGGCCCGGTTGGCGACTGCGGCCTGACCGGCCGCAAGATCATCGTTGACACCTATGGCGGTAAGGCCCGTCACGGCGGCGGCGCTTTCTCCGGCAAGGATCCGTCGAAGGTTGACCGGTCAGCCGCCTACGTCGCCCGCTACGTCGCCAAGAACATCGTCGCCGCCGGTCTCGCCGAACGGGCCGAGGTGCAGGTTGCCTACGCGATCGGCGTTGCCCACCCGGTATCGATGATGGTTGAAACCTTTGGTACCGAGACGATCGACCGTGCACGGATCACCGAGATCGTTGAACAGAACTTCGACCTGCGGCCGGCAGCATTTCGTGAATACCTCAACCTGCACAGCCCGATCTACTCGAAGACTGCCGCTTACGGCCACTTCGGCCGCGACGAGGCCAGCTTCACTTGGGAGCGAACCGACCGGGCTGCAGCGCTGCGCGCTGCCGGCGCCGCTTAGCGAAGTCCGTCGTTCAATTCGCCTGAGCCGCTGAGTTGCTCGGCGTGGAGTCGCTGGGCGCGGTCGATCGCCGCAGCCACCGCGGGCGGGTCGTCAACGCCGTCAAAGCGAAAATTGCCGGCCTCACTGCCCGCCGTGTCGAAGTCGACTGTGCCGACGCGGAAGAGTCGATCCAGCACCGACTGGCTGGTTGACACGTTCTGGACGCGGTCGATCCGCGTCTGTTCAACCCGCTTCGACAGTACGCCGCGCTGGATATAGAGCCGGTCGCTGGTGATCGTGTAGACAACGAAGACGCGTTTGATCAGGCCGACAAGGACGGTCACGGCGATGATCGCTGCCGCTAGCAGCACCGCCATTATCGGCGTGAAGATCAGCCACCAGAGAACGCCGATTAGGATCGCTACTCCCAGCCCGGCCAGATAGAAGGCCTTGATCGAGCGCCAGCTCGGGTGGCCGTTGTAGATCACCTCCTCGCCTTGATGCATATCCATTCGCTGAATCTACACCCGACCGGGGCAGAGTTGTGGCGTCGGAGCCATCCCGCAGGCGCTCTATCGTCGCCGTTGTGTCAAAGGTTGCTCAGGTCGAGCCGATAACGACGGCGCGCGCCTTGCGCGGCCCGTTCGACTACGCCTGCCCGGAAGGAGCTCAAGTCGGGTCGGTGCTCGTCGTCCCGTTCGCACGGCGCGACGTGCTCGCCGTCGTGACGGCGCTGCGCGACAGCTCCGAGCATCAGCTGCTGGCGCCGCGGCAGCTGCTTGACGCTTCGCTGCCAGCCGACCTTGTGGCGCTAGGACCGTGGCTGGCCGACGAGTACTGCTCGTCGCCGGCGCGCGCCTATTCGTTGATGCTTCCGCCGCGCGGCGTGCGCGAGCGCTCGGCGCTCTATGCCAAAGCTAAGCGCGGGGTGCAGCAGGACGAACGGCTGACCGCATCCCAGCGCCAGCTGCTGGCCAGCCTGCCGCGTCTGGCGGGCAACGACTTGGCGGCGCTGCGGCGCCTAGAGGCTCGTGGCTTGGTGGTCCTTGAGCGCCGCGCCGAGCGCCGCGCGCCGCAGCACAGCGAGGTCGGCAAACGTGGTGGCGCCGAGGGGCCGCCGCTGACCACCGATCAGGCCGCTGCGGTTGAGCAGGTTCTGGCGGCAGCGGGCGGTGAGCAGCTGCTGCTGCACGGCGTCACCGGCTCCGGCAAGACAGAGGTCTATCTGCGGGTTGCCGCTCAGGTTCTCGCTGCCGGCCGAACGGTGCTAGTGCTGGTGCCGGAGATTGCGCTGACGCCGCAGATCATCTCGCGCTTCGTCGAACGCTTTGGCGACATCGTCGCCGTAATCCATTCGCGCCTCAGGCCCGGTGAGAGGTACGACGAATGGATGCGGATCAGGCGCGGCGAGGCGCGGATCGCCATCGGCGCACGCTCGGCTGTCTTTGCGCCGCTCAGCGATGTCGGCCTCGTGATCGTCGATGAGGAGCACGACAGCAGCTACAAGAACGACAGCGACCCGCGCTACGACGCGCGCCATGTAGCGGCGCGCCGCGCCGCTGACCACGGCGCCGTGCTGGTCGCTGGCAGTGCCACGCCGCGGGCCGAGAGCTGGCAGCGGCTACGCCGAATCAGCCTGCCGACGCGGGTCGATGGTCTGCCATTGCCAAAGGTCGAGATTATTGATCTACGCGGCGTAAAAGGTGCGCTGCATCCGGACACCTACCAAGCGTTGGTCGATTCGAAGAAGTCGATTGTGCTGCTCAACCGTCGCGGCTGGTCGAACTACCTCAGCTGTTCCAGCTGCGGCCATGCCTGGGAGTGCCCGCAGTGCGACGTGACACTTGTGCTGCATCGCGCCGGCGGCGTGATCTCATGCCATCACTGCGGTCACCGGGAACGGGTGCCGGAGCGCTGCACAGAGTGTGGGTCGGTTTCGATCGCCCGGCACGGCACCGGAACGGAACGATTGGAGACCGAGCTGCCCGGAAGGGTCTTCCGGCTCGACGGCGACGCCGGCGATCCGGGCGCAATACTGCGCAGCTTTGAGCAGGCCGAGAGCGGCATTCTGCTCGGCACTCAGGTCGTCGCCAAAGGTCACGACTTCCCCGACGTCGAGCTGGGCGTTGTCGTTGACGCAGACCAGACGCTGCGCTTCCCCGATTTTCGGGCCGAGGAGCGGACCTTCTCGCTCGTCACGCAGCTGGCCGGCCGCAGCGGTCGCGGCGCTGAACGGGGGAGAGTGATTGTGCAGACACTGACGCCCGACGCCCCGTCGCTGGTGAGGGCGGCCGAGCATGATGCAGAGAGCTTTCTGGCGGAGGAGCTGGCGCGGCGTGAGGCGCTGCGCTACCCGCCGTTTTCAACTTTGATCCGGATCGTCTGCTCATCGCCGACCGGCGACGCTGCGCAGCAGGCCGCCAGCGAGCTGCAGGCGCAGCTGCCGGGGTCGCTTGGCCCGGCGCCGCTGTTTCGGCTGCGCGGCCGCGAACGCAGCCAGGTCGTAATCAAAGCCGATGACCGCCGCGCCGCTGTCGCTGCCGTCAACAAGGCGGTCAACGCACTCGCGCGCGGGCGCGGCGCGAAGGCGGTCGCGATCTCAGTCGATGTCGAGCCGCAGTAGCTCTGCTCCGAGGCCTCTAGAATCCAACCGACATGATGCTCCCCGACAGCGAGACAACCGCCAGTGAAGATCAGCTCGAGCCGCCGCCGCTAGATCCGGCGGCGTTGGAGCGCCGCAAGGCTGCGCTTCGGCAGATCAGACGCTTTGGTGACCCTGTACTGAAGTCACGCGCCGCTGAGGTTGACGCGTTTAACGAGGCGCTGGGCAACGAAATCGAACGGATGGGCCTGCTGATGAACGACGCTATCGGCGTCGGTTTGGCGGCGACTCAGGTCGGGACTTTGCGGCGCTTCTTTGTCTACCGAGTTGATGAGGAAGACGAGCTTCGGGCGCTGGTCAATCCGGTTATCGAATGGGCATCAGACGAAGAGGAAAGCTCCGAGGAGGGTTGCCTCAGCCTGCCCGACGTTCACGTAGATGTGACGAGGCCAATCGAGGTCCGGGTTACGGCGCGGGACCGCTTTGGCGAAGAGCTGACAATCGAGGCGGCCGGGATCGAGGCACGCGTCATCCAGCATGAGATCGACCACCTTGACGGAATTCTGATTATCGACCGGGCATCGCGCAGTCAACGCCGCGAGGCAATGAGTGCGCTACGCGAGCTCGATGGCTCGCTCTAGGCGTTGCTAGCGCAATGGGATTCGTCTACCTCGGTACGGCTGACTTCGCGGCGGCAGTGCTGCGCCAGCTGGTCGAGCTCGACCAGCGGCCAGCGCTTGTCATCACCCGCCCCGACCGGCCGGCCGGTCGGGGCCGCAAGCTGACAGCGCCGCCGGTCGCCGAACTGGCGGCAGAGCTTGGGATTGCGCTGCTGCAGCCGGACGATGTCAATGACGAGAGCTCGCGACAGGCAATCGCCGATGCCGGCCCGGATACGCTGGTGGTCTGCGCCTTCGGCGCGATGATCCGCGAACCGCTGCTTTCGCAGTACGAGACCCTCAACCTGCACCCGTCGTTGCTGCCACGCTGGCGCGGCGCAGCACCGATCGAACGAGCGATCATCGCCGGCGATAAGCAGACCGGGGTATCGATAATGCGGCTTACGGAGGGGCTCGACAGCGGGCCGATCTGCGCCGCGATCAGCGAGCCAATCCGTCGCGATGACAGCTTCGGCTCGCTTGCCGGACGGCTTCAGCGCAGCGGCGCGCGGCTGTTGGCGGCAGCGCTCACCGGCTCACCACAGTTCAGCGAGCAGGATGAAGCGCTCGCGACCTACGCCGAGAAGATCACAGCCGCTGATCGGCTGCTCGACCCCAAGCTGAGCGCCTTGCAGCGCGATCGCATCGTGCGAGCGCTGTCGCCGCAGATCGGCGCGCGGGCCGAGCTGGACGATGGGACCGTGATCGCAGTGCGCAGCGCCCACGTTGATGGCGATCGGTTGATCTATGACGAAGTCGTGCCGCCGGGCTCACGCGCAATGAGCTGGGATGACTTCCAGCGCGGCCGCGGCGAATGACGCCGTTCACCTTCCGGCGGCCGCTGCTTCTATTGTCCGCCCGATGGCAGAACCGTCGGTCGGCTTGGAGTGCCCCTCGTGCCACGAACCGTGGCTGCGGCCGACAACCGTCCCGGGGCGTTACCGCTGCGTCTACTGTCTCCATCGCTACGAGCTTCGGTCGGTCTGCCCTGGCTGCGGTGAACACCAGACAATCGTCCGCATGTCGAGCACGGCAACGACGGAGTGCTCGCACTGCGGAACTTCAATGCTGATCGAGGTCTAGCGATGACAATTGAGATTGCTCCGTCGATCCTCTCGGCCGACTTTGGGATTTTGCGCGATCAGGTTCGCCTAGTTGAAGAGGCCGGCGCCCGGATCATCCACGTCGACGTGATGGACGGCCAGTTTGTGCCGCCGCTCTCGTTCGGGCCACAGGTTTGCGAGGCGCTGCGTGACATGGGCCTCCATCTAGAGGTTCACCTGATGGTGGAACGGCCGGAGGTAACACAGGTTGAGAGCTTCGCGAAGGCTGGAGCTGGCACGATCATCGTCCACGCCGAGGCCACATCGGCCGTCGACTACACGCTTTCGCTGATCCGTGACAGCGGCTGCAAGGCCGGGCTGGCAGTTAATCCGGCGACGCCGCTGGCGATCTATGAAGAGGTTGAGATCGATCTGGCTCTTTGCATGACCGTCAACCCTGGCTGGGGTGGGCAGAGGTTCATCGCGTCGTCGATCGAGAAGATCACGCGATTGCGCGCAATCGTTGGCCCCGACGTGGTCGTCGAGGTTGACGGCGGCGTTGATCGAACGACCGCGGGGCTTTGCGTCGTCGCCGGAGCAAACCGGCTTGTTGCCGGGTCAGCGATCTTCGGTAACGATGATCCGGCTCGAGCCTTCAACGACATCCTCGACGCTGCGAATAGCCGGGATTAACTCGCCGTCGGCCTTCTGTGGTCGTCGGTAGAGCAGGTAAAGCAGCGTGCAGAGAACAATCGCTGCCGCCGTATAACCGAGTTCAGCTCGAAGCAGAACGTCGCTGACAGCCGGCACGAACATCCAGCCGACAAAGGCGACCGCGACGAGCATCCAGATTGCGCCGGCGGCCAGCGCGCGGCCCCGAGCTAGGGCCGCCTGATTGAGCGTCCCGGCGATCAGGTGGAAACCCATGCCGAGCGCTACGACCGCCAAGCCCCAGCGTCCATAGCTGCTGTCGGAGCCGAAGAAGGCCTCCATAAGCGCCGGGCCCAGCAGCAACATCACCAGCACGGCGAGCGCGGCAAAGACGGCGACAGCGCGCACCGTCACGGCGATCGCCTTCGCGAATGCCTCGCCGCCTTCGGCAGCCTCGAGCCCGGCGAGGTGCGGCAGCAGCGTTGTCTGGACGGCTTGAAACAGCTGCAGCGGCGCGCGCGTGATCAGCAACACACTGAAGATCGTTCCGGCCGTCGCCGCACCGGCAACTGAGGCGGCGACGATTACACCGGCGTTCAGTAGCGTCTGCTCGCCGAGTTGAATAACGGCGACCGAAAGCGTGAAGCCGACGCCACTCGCCGCCGCGCCGCTCAGCTCGGGTAGTGGTGTTTCGCGCTTTTGTCTGCCGTGGTGGCGCATGATCGCCCAGGGAACCACCAGCAACGAGGCGAGCGGCGCAGCGACAATTCCCAGTGCAATCTCCTCCTGACCGCCGCCGACCCCGACCAGCACCGCAAGCGGGAAACAGATCCGCGACGTTGCCTCAAAAAGAACGAGACCTCCGTAAAGCATGAACCATTGGTGGCCAGCGAAGTAGCCGCGCGCGAAGTAGCTCGCTGCGTAGGCCAGGGTTGCACCGGTGAAGATCCAGTAGAGCGTGCTCGAACCGCCGAAAAGATCTTCAATCTGTGGCCGCAATGCCAGCGCAACAGCGAGGAAGGTGACCGCAAAGCCAAGTTGGATCAACACCGCACCGCGTAACGGATGACTGTGATCACCGCCGCGCGCGCGACGGTCGGCGATCGTGCGCGAAAGTAGCTGCTCGACCGGTCGGTAGATCACCGAGATGACGATGAAGAGCGTTGCCCAAAGGACGCTGATCTCGCCGTACTGGGTGGCGCTGAGAAGGTGCGAGGCGAGCGCAAAGTAGGCGAATGTCAGCAGCCCTGTGGCGCCGATCCCGACCGCCAATACCCGCGCGCCCTGCCCGTAGCCGCTGTCCGGCGGCTGCTTGTCGCCGGCCGCTGTCGGCGCGTCAGTCACTGACGCGGACGACCGACATGATCCACGGGAACGGGTGGCGCAGCTCAACCACGTCGCCGTACTGTGAGAGCAACTTGCGCAGGGCGCCGCTCGACCAGTGATTAATGTGGCCCGGTGTGTTGCCAAGCTCGCTCCAGTAGGCGCCGCGGGCGATGTTCGTGATCCGCCAGAGCGGCTCACGCGGGACCGAGACAATCAGCCAGCGCTGCGCACAGCGGGCCATCTCAAAGAGCACGATCTCGGGGTCGGTGACGTGTTCGAGTACTTCGATCGCGGTCGCAGTGTCGAACTCGTTGTCGGCGAAGTCGAGCCGCTCACCCTTCATCATTCGGTACTCAAGGTTCGGGGCGGTTCGCGTCGCCCACTCAGCGTGCAGCAGCGGATCATCAAGGTCGACGCCGACGATCCGTCCGCCATTAAGCCGACCGGCCCATTCGTGCGTGAGCACTCCCTCGCCGCAGCCGATGTCGAGGATCGAGGTCGGCGCGGCGAGCGCGTAACAGGCCTCGAGGTCGCGATGAAAGCGAGCCATCAACCGCCTAACGATCGGGTTTTCGGAGCCGTACTTGTCGAATGTGTTGCCGGTGACTGTCCCTTCGCTGTCGACCGTTACGTTTGAGCTCATCGTTGGATCGTTTCCGGTTCAGTTGCTTCACCAGTTGGCTCGGCTGGATGGGGGGCTGAGTGTGCACCAGTGGTCGGCCCCTGGCCTGTCTGATGCGAACCGGGCTCGTAGTGCGAAGGCGGTACGCCGAGCTCCAGCTCCACCCGCCGCACGCGCTCGAAGATCCTCTGGCTCATTATCCGCTGAGCGTGCAGCAGGTCGCCGATCACTGCCAGCGCACCCATCACGACGGCTGCGTTGAACAGAACCGAGCCAAGTATCAGCGATTGGACATGGCCGGCGCCGTCGCCCTGTATCCAAGCGACGAGGAAGAGTGTGAAGGGGACCAACGCTGCCACGAACAGGATCACGGCCGCCGTGAAGAAGACTCGCATCGGTTCGTACTGGGCGTAGATCCGAAAGATCGAGATGCTGTTGCGCCGTACATACGACCAGGTCGACGGGAATAGCCGTGATTCGCGCGTCTGCGGGTTGGTCCGGATCGGAACGTCTTCGACTGCGACCAGCAGCTTCCCGGCTTGAATGATCGTCTCCAGCGTGTACGTGAAGCGTGAAACGACTGCCATCTGCAGCGCTGCTTCGCGGTTGTAGGCGCGGAAGCCCGAAGTGGTATCGGGGACGTCGGTCTCGGAGGCCTGGCGCACGACCCATGAGCCGAGCTTCTGAAGCCGCTTCTTGATTGGTGAGAAATGCTCGATCGTGTCGGTCTGGCGGTCGCCGATCACCATGTCGGCGCGGCCGGCGAGGATCGGCTCAACCAGCAGTGCGATGTCAGCTCCGTAGTACTGGTTGTCGGCGTCGGTGTTGACGATTACGTCGGCGCCGAGTTTCAGACAGGCATCGAGCCCCGCCTGAAAGCCTGCCGCAAGGCCGCGGTTATTGGTCAGGCGAATGATGTGATCGACGCCGTTGGCTCGTGCGACCTCGATCGTCGCGTCGGTCGAGCCGTCGTCGATCACTAGCCACTCGACCGTGTCGATGCCTTCGAGCTCGCGCGGCAGGTCGGCGAGCGTCGCCGGCAGCGTGGCCTCTTCGTTGAGGCAAGGGATCTGGATGATCAGCTTCATTGCGCCGTCAAGCGTACGCGGTGGGCGTGTCGGTGCTGAGAACGGGCGACCAGTCTTCGTTGCCGCAGCAGTGGGCGCGTAGTATCCGGCTGCGCGGCCAGCTCGCTTGATCCGCGCCGCTCCCTTCCTGTGACCACGACCTCGCCGCCGATTATTAGACGCCTTTCGCGCCTTCCGTGGCCGGCAGTGCTGCTGGTCACCTTGATCGTGATCATCGCCGTCGGCGGATTCGTCTTCCCGACCTACACCAGCTACGACGCTACCTACTCGCTTATCTGGGGTCGTCAGCTACTGCATGGGCAGCTGCCCGACTTCGCCGCTTACCGTGCTCCGACCCAGCACCCGCTCGGGCTCGTCTTTGGCGCCTTCTTCGCACTTTTCGGTCGCGGCGGCGATCGCCTGATGGTGCTTGCGACGCTGGGCTCGTTCATCGTTCTGGTTGCTGGCCTCTACCGCTTAGGGCGCGCCGCCTTCACGACACTGGTCGGGGTCGCGGCCGGTGTGGTGCTCTGCACGCGGTTTGATTTCCCCTTCCTTGCAGCGCGCGGCTACATCGACATTCCATACCTCGCGCTCGTGATCTGGGCCGCAGCATTAGAAGCAGCTCGGCCACGCCGCGGCTTCCCGGTGCTTTGGCTGCTGGCACTGGCCGGCCTGCTGCGGCCCGAGGCTTGGATCCTTAGCGGTATCTACTGGTTGTGGCTCTTCCCGGCGCTTGGCTGGCGCCAACGGCTGCAGTCTGCACTGCTGGTTGCCAGTGCGCCGCTGATCTGGGTCGGCATCGATTACGCCGTGACCGGCGACCCATTCTTTTCGCAGAACCACACCTCCGGCCTGGCCGAGGAGCTTGGCCGCCAAAAGGGGATCGAGCAGGTCCCCAGTGCGATGCTCGACTTCATCAACCAGCTGGTCAAGTTGCCGCTCGCGGTTGCCGGCCTGGTAGGAGTGGTGCTGAGCTGCTGGCTGGTGCCGCGCCGGGTGCGCATACCGCTTTGGTTGCTGGTGATCGGCCTGGCGACCTTCTTGCTGGTCGGCCTTGGTGGCTTCTCGGTAATCAACCGGTACCTGCTTGTGCCTTCGCTGATGCTGATGCTGTTCGCGTCGTTCGCCGTCGCCGGCTTCACGGTGCTCCGTCCCGGGCGGTTGCGTGATGGCTGGATGGCACTGGCCGGCGTGGCGGTGCTGTTCCTAGTGGCTTGGACGGCGCTGCGCGTCGATGTCGGTCGGCTGGTTGCGGAGCTTCGCTTCCGCGGCGACTCCGAGCAGGCGCTGGTCGAACTGCTCGACCGTCCAGCCGTCCGGCGGGCTGCGCTCTGCGGCCCGGTTCTAACCAGTAACCATCGACTCGTGCCGAGCGTCCGCTGGATCATGAACCTGCCGGCCGACCGCGTGACGGCGCGCAGCGACGTTGCAGCGGCAGCAAAGGTTGACCGCGGGCTACTCGTTCTCGCCGCCGACCGGGCAGTCTTCTTGCGTGACGGGCTCGATCCCGGCAAGGTCAGCGCCGACGACGCACTGCGCAACCTGCCGCTTCCCGGCTATCAGCCGTTGGCGGCGAACAAGCTCTATTCGGTGTACGGGCGCTGTCGCTAATGGGGCGCTGGAAACCCTATCCTCGAGCGTGATGGAGAGCACCGTCACAAGCCGCGATCAGCAGCTGCTGGCCCGAGCGATCGAGCTCGGTCGCCGTGGGATTGGCAACGTCAGCCCTAACCCGCAGGTCGGCGCCGTGATCGCCCGCGACGGCGAAGTGCTGGGCGAGGGCTGGCACCAGCGCTACGGCGAAGCCCACGCCGAGGTCAACGCGATCGCCGCCTGCGGCGCAGCCTCGACTGCCGGCGCGACGCTCTACGTCTCACTTGAACCATGCTGCCACGAGGGCCGTCAGCCGCCCTGCACCGACGCAATCCTTGCCGCCGGAATCACACGGGTCGTTGTTGGCGGCGATGATCCAACCGAGAAGGCCAGCGGCCGCGGCCTTGGCATTCTGCGCGACGAAGGGGTCGAGGTCGAGGTCGCCAGCGGCGAGATCGCTGCGACTGCACGGCTTGAGAACCAAGCCTTCCGCAAGCACGCGCGCACTGGAAAGCCCTGGGTGATGTTCAAGTCGGCGATGAGCATCGATGGCAAGGTTGCGACGAGTGAAGGCGACTCACAATGGATCTCCGACGCCAGCAGTCGCGAGCTGGTTCACCGGTGGCGACTTCAGTTCGACGCGGTGGCGGTCGGGATCGGCACGGCGCTAGCCGATGACCCGCAGCTGACGGCGCGGATTGAAGGCGCCGACCATCAGCCGCGACGGATTATCTTCGATTCCGCGGCACGTTTGCCGATCGATTCCCAGCTGGTTGTCCAGGCCGCCGAGTTTGAGCTGATCGTTGTCGTTTCGCGCGGCGCCCCGCGCGGCGGGGTTGAGGCACTGGAGACAGCCGGCACGCAGGTAATTGTCGCCAGCGGCGAGAACGAGCCGCTCCGTATTACCGACGCCCTAACGAAGCTCGGCGCCTTGGAGCGGCCGGTCACTTCGCTGCTGCTTGAAGGCGGGCCGCACCTCGCCGGCGCATTCTTTGACGCCGGCGAAATCGATGAGCTTCGGCTGTTCATTGCGCCGCTCGTAATTGGCGGCGCCAGCGCGCGTGATCCGCTCGAAGGGATGGGGGTCTCGGCAATCGCCGACGCGACCCGGGCGATCTCGATGACAACGCAGCGGGTCGCCGATGATGTGCTGCTGACGGCGCGGCTGCGAGAGTGGTAGGCGTGTTCACTGGACTTGTTGAAGAACTTGGCGAGCTGCTCGCGGTTGACGCCGGCGAGCAGGGAGCACGGCTGACGATTCGCAGCGCCTTGGCTGCTGAGCTGGCCGAAGGCGACTCGGTCGCCGTAAACGGTGTTTGCCTGACGGCGACGGCGATCGCCGACGGCAGCTTTTCGGCCGACGCGATGAACGAGACGCTCAGCCGCAGTTCGCTCGGCGCGGCCGGCCCCGGCGCGCCGCTGAACCTCGAACTGCCGGTTCGCGCTAACGCTCATCTCGGCGGCCACATTGTTCAGGGCCACGTCGACGGGGTCGGCCTCGTCAAGGAGCTGCGCGAGGACGGGTTTGCGCGCGTCGTGACGATTGCGCTGCCGGCCGAGCTGCTGCGTTACGTCGTCGAGAAAGGGTCGATTGCCGTTGACGGCGTTTCGCTCACCGTCGCGCGGGTCGACGCTGAGGGCTTCGACATCTGGCTGATCCCCGAGACGGTCGAGCGAACGACGCTAGGCCAAGCCGAGCCGGGCCGCACCGTCAACATTGAAGTTGACATCCTCGCTAAGTACGTCGAGAAGCTGATTAGCTAATAACGATGACCAATTCAACCGACACAGACTTCCGCTTCGCAACCGTTGATCAGGCGCTGGCCGAGATTGCCGCCGGCAGAATGGTCGTCGTCGTCGACGATGAGGACCGCGAGAACGAAGGGGACCTCGTTATGGCGGCCGAGTTCGCCACGCCTGAAGCGATCAACTTCATGGCCAAGCATGCCCGCGGCTGGATCTGCCTCGCGTTGACGGGGGAACGTTGCGACGAGCTCGGCCTGGAGTTGATGACGGCAAAGAACGAAACGCCGCACGAGACGCCGTTCACGGTCACAATCGAGGCGCGGGAGGGCGTCACAACAGGAATCAGCGCCGCAGACCGCGCGCACACGATCCGCGTCGCCAGCGATCCGAAGAACGGCCCTGAGGCGATCGTTAAGGGCGGCCACGTCAATCCGCTGAAAGCTAAGGCGGGCGGCGTGTTGGAGCGCACCGGCCACACCGAGGGCAGTGTTGATTTGGCGCGGCTGGCGGGCTGCACACCGGCCGGCGTGATCTGCGAAATCATGAATGACGACGGCTCGATGGCGCGTCTGCCGGACCTCAAGCAGTACTGCGGGACGCACGGCCTAAAGATGCTGAAGATCGCCGACCTAATCGCCTATCGGCGTAAGAACGATCAGCTTGTCGAGCGCGTTGTTGAAACTACGCTGCCGACAACCTTCGGCGATTTCACCGTCGTCGGTTATCGCTCACTGATTGATGACAAGCACCACGTTGCGCTCGTAAAAGGCGAGGTCGACGGCGCTGAGGATGTAATCGTCCGCGTCCACTCCGAATGTTTGACGGGCGACGTCTTCCACTCGCTGCGCTGTGACTGCGGCGGTCAACTGAGCGCTGCGCTGACGATGATTGAGAACGAAGGCCAAGGCGTTCTGCTGTACCTAGCGCAGGAGGGACGCGGCATCGGCCTGCTGAACAAGCTGAAGGCCTACAAGCTGCAGGAGGAGGGCTACGACACGGTTGACGCCAACCTCAAGCTGGGGCTGCCGGCCGACCTGCGCGACTACGGGATCGGCGCCCAGATCCTCGTCGACCTCGGCCTCAGCTCAATCCGCATCCTGACGAATAATCCGAAGAAGATCCATGGCATGGAGGGTTACGGGCTGTCGGTCAGCGAGCAGCTTGCAATTGAGCCGGTAATCAACGAACACAACGCTGAATACCTTGAAACGAAACGCTTGCGGATGGGTCACACGATCCACCATCAGGGGTTGGACCTCGACGCCGAGATGGTCCATGCTGAGCGTGAGGCCGACAGAGCGGCGCAGGCCACAGCCGAAGATGACTGACCGTTACGCAATCGTCTGCGCTCAGTTTTATGAGGAGCTGGCCGAACGGCTGACGGCCAGCGCTCAGGCTGCGCTCGTTGCAGCAGGGAAGGCAGAGGCGGAGATCTTTCTGGTGCCGGGCGCCTTCGAGCTGCCGCTCGCCGCCAAGCTCTGCGCAGAGTCGGGAAAATATGCTGGAGTTATCTGCCTTGGCGCGGTGATTCGCGGCGAGACCGACCACTACGAATATGTCTGCGCTGAGGCGTCGCGGGGAATCCAGTCTGTCGCGTTGGCGACTGGGGTTCCCTGCTCATTTGGCGTCTTAACAGTCGACACGATGGAGCAGGCCGTTGAGCGGTCCGGCGGTGGTGTACGTGACGCCGGCCGTAACGCTGCCGAGGCCGTACTCGCGCTGAGCCACGTTGCCAGCCTGCTGGGTCGCGGCTGAACCGGTCAACTGACCGCTACACTGCCGAAGCTGATGGCCAAGGTATGTCACAGCTGCGGTAAGGGGCCAGCGTTCGGCAACAACCGCAGTCATTCGATGGTCGCCACACGGCGCCGCTTCAACCCGAACCTGCAGAAGGTCCGGATCGTTGTCGACGGCGCGCCGCGACGCGAGTACGTCTGTACCCGCTGCCTCAAGGCCGACAAGGTCCAGAAGGCCCTTTAGGCTCCGCCCCGCGGTGCCGCCTGCACAGCCGAGATCGAGCCTCACTCGCTTCCGTGCGATCCTCGCTGGCGCGCTCGTCGCGCTCGAAGAGCGGCGCGCCGAGATCAACGACTTGAACGTCTTTCCGGTTGCCGACGGCGACACCGGCGACAACATGGTTCTGACGATTGAAGGCTGCCTGTCGGAGCTGGACCGCCTGGCAGAGGTGGCAGGCGATCGGTCGCTTGATGAGATCGGCCGCGAAGAGATAGTCGATCTCGTCGCCCGTGCGGCGCTGCTTAGCGCCCGCGGAAACAGTGGTGTGATTCTCTCGCAGTTGATCAGGGGCGCCGCCGAGGAGCTGATCTCGCGGCCGGGCGTGCTGGTTGACCCTGTCCTGATCGCCTTGGCAATGCAGCGCGCCGCCGAGCGCGCTTACGCGTCGGTTCGCAATCCGGTCGAGGGAACAATGCTGACGGTGATGGCCGACATGGCGAAAGCGGTTGGCGAGCAGCTCGACCAGCTGCCGCCGATGGAGGACGATGCAACGCCTGATCAGCAGAGCGCGCGAATCGCTGATCTGTTGGAGGTTGCTGTCGCTGCAGGCGAGGCGTCGGTGCGCCGCGGGCCGGATCTGCTGCCGGCGCTCAAGCGGGCGGGCGTCGTAGACTCTGGCGGCTACGGAGTGGTTGTTCTCTTTGCGGGGTGCGTTTCCGCGCTGCGCGGTGAGCAGGGGCTTCAGGTCGCCCACCATCAGGCGCCGGCGCGGCTGACACAACCTGAGCACGCTTCGACGACCTTCCGCTACTGCACCAACTTTGCTGTCACTTCAAGCTCCGGTCAGCGGCTCGGGCAGGCCGATCGTTACGTACAGCAGCTGGAGCAGATTGGCGACTCAGTGCTGGTCGTCGGGGACCATGTGACGCTGCGCGTCCATGTCCATACAGACGAGCCGCAGGCGGCAACGGCACTCTTTGAGGACGACGGCAACGTTTCGCGGCTTGACGTCGCCGATATGTCGGCGCAGGTTGCCGATCGCGATGCCCGGCTGGCGGGCGCTCCAGCGGCAACCGATCTGCGCTGCGGCGCACTGGCGATCGTTGTCGGCGACGGAATCGCGGCGCTCTTCCGTTCGTTTGGTGCGCAGCTGCTTGACGGCGGTGAGACGCTGAATCCGTCGACCTACGAGATTCTTGCGGCGATCCACTCGGTTCCGGCCGAGGAGGTCGTCGTGCTGGCCAACAGCGGCAATGTTCTGATGGCTGCGCAGGCCGCCGCCGAGATGTCGGAGCGCGTTGTTCACGTCGTTGGCTCGACCGAGATGCAGGCCGGGTTGGCAGTAATGGTCGGCTGCGAGACCGGTCGCGGCGCGGCCGAGAATGCTGCTGCGATGGAAGTGCTGCTGCAGTCGGTCGCAACCGGCAGCGTTGCCGTTGCCACCCGTGACGACCCTGAAGGACGCTTTGTCGCTGGCGAGGCGGTCGGATATGTCGGTGAGCAGCTCGTTGCCTGGGGTGATCCGGCGACGACGCTTGGTGCGGTTGCTGATCAGCTCAGCCGCGGCGCTGAGCTGATCAGCATCTTCGCCGGCAGCGGAGCGCCATTGAGCAGCGCCGAGGTTGAGGGAATAGTCGGCGATCAGGTTGAACTAGAACTGCACGACGGTGGTCAGCCAAGTCGCTGGTGGCTGTTGTCCGCCGAATAGTCGACGATACGCTGGTGGATACTGCGCCGCGCTCAATTGGCGACGGAGCGCCGCTAAGCGATCAGCAGCTGCTCGCCGCCGCCGTTCACTGGCCTTCGGAGCGGGCGCTCGCCGAGCAGCCTAAATTCGCTGGCCGCAAAGCCACCCAGGCGGCGGAGAGTCTCGGTTTGAGGACGGTCGGAGCGCTGCTCGAGCACCTACCACGTGACCGGCGCGAGGCGCGCACCGTCGCCGAGCTTGTCGCCGGCGAACAGGCGACAGTTGTCGTCGAGGTTCAGGCGATCAGCTCGCGGCCGGTACGCCGCCGTGGCATGCGGCCGCTGGTCGAGGCGCTGGTCAAGGATCAGACCGGACCGCTGCAGGTCACGTTCTTCAACCAGCCGTGGCTAGTTAAGCGTTACCCGCCGGGGACGAGGCTGGTACTGCACGGTACCTATGAGGCGCGCAACCGCTTCCGCGTCAGCTCGCACGCGCCGACTAGCGACGAACTGGCGGACGGCTCCGACGTTGCTCACTACCCGGCGGCCGAGGGCCTGTCATCGACCCAGATCCTCGCTGTTGTCGGCGAGTACCTACCGGCGGCGCGGCTGGCACCCGACCCGCTGCCCGGAAGGCTGCGGGCCCGCCATCAGCTGCCGGACCTTCCGTCAGCGTTGCTCGCCGGTCACAGCGGCGAGCTTGAAGCGGCGCGCCGACGGTTGGCCTTCGATGAGCTGCTCTACGTGCAGCTCGATCTGCTGCGTCGCCGTGCGCGTCGCGCGTTGCAGCTGGGCGCGCCGAAACTTAACGCTCAGGGCGACGGTGACAGCGGTGCGCTTGGCTGGATCAGTCAGCAGCTGCCGTTTGAGCTGACCGGCGACCAGCAGTCTGCGGTCGATGCCGTCTTCGACGACCTGGCCCGCGGTCACCCGATGCAGCGGCTGCTGATGGGGGAGGTCGGCTCAGGCAAGACAGTTATTGCGCTCGCGGCAATGCTGCGCGCGGTCGAAAACGGCCATCAGGCAGCGATGATGGCGCCGACCGAGACGCTGGCCAACCAGCACTTCGCAACAATCCAGGCGCTGATGCCCGGGCAGGCTGTGCCGGTGGCTCTGCTGACCGGTTCAACGCCGGCCGTAAGGAGACGCGACATTCTTGGCAAGCTGGCCAGCGGCGAACTGGGAATCGTGGTTGGTACGCATGCACTGATCGAGGACGACGTCGTCTTTGATCGGCTGGCGGTGGCGATCGTTGATGAGCAACACCGCTTTGGTGTCCGTCAGCGGATCGCGCTCGACGCCAAGGCGCCCGGCGCAGAGGCGGGCTCAGCGCCGCACGTCCTGCATATGACGGCGACACCGATCCCGCGGACGCTGGCTCTGCTCGGGTACGGCGACCTTGATGTGACCGAGCTGCGCGAGCTGCCAAAGGGACGGCAGCCGATTGAGACGCACCTTGCCTCGGGGATGCGCGACCGCGCCCGCGCCTACGAGCGGATCCGCGAGGAACTGAACAGCGGCCGTCAGGCTTACGTCGTCTGCCCGCTGGTGGAGCAGTCCCAGGCACTGCAGGCGCGCGCCGCAACGGCCGAGTACGAGCGGCTTGCGAGCGGCGAATTCGCCGATTATCGCGTCGCTCTGATCCATGGTCAGATGCGCTCCGCCGACAAAGCAGCGGCGATGGCTGCCTTCACGAAGGGCGAGGTTGACGTGCTCGTCGCGACAACCGTGATCGAGGTTGGCGTCGATGTTGCCAACGCGACAGTGATGCTGATTGAGAACGCTGAGCGCTATGGCCTGTCGCAGCTGCACCAGCTGCGGGGCAGGGTCGGCCGCGGCGAGCACAGCTCGATCTGTCTCTGCTTCGGCCCTAAACAGTCGGAGCGACTGACCGCTTTTGCTGCCCACAACGACGGCTTCAAGCTGGCTGAGATCGACCTGCAACTGCGCGGCGAAGGCGAGCTGACCGGTACGCGCCAGTCCGGCGCGGCGGCCTTTCGCTTCGTCCAGATGCCTGATGACATTGAGCTGCTGGAGCGGGCGCGGCTTAGCGCCCGGCAGCTGATTGAGGACGACGCTGAGCTGGAGCTGGCGGAGAACCTGCCGCTGCGCGAGGCGTTGGAACGTGCCAGGGGGTCGCTGCCGGCGGCCGCGATACCGGCCTGATGCGGGTCGTCGCCGGGCGTTTCGCCAGCCGCCGCCTGCAGGCGCCAAGCGCTGTTGTTACGCGGCCGACCAGCGACCGCGTGCGCGAGTCGCTATTCGCGACGCTTGGTGATCTCAGCGGCGACCTCGTGCTCGACCTGTTTGCTGGCTCCGGCGCGTTGGCAATCGAGGCGTTATCGCGCGGCGCTAAGCGGGCCGTGCTGGTCGAGAGCGATAAGCGGGCGGCGGCGGTGATCGCGGCGAATCTCGAGGCGCTCGGGCTGACCGCGCCCGAGGCACAGCTGATCCGCAGCTCGGCCGCGCAGGCGCTGGGCGCCGCACAGCGTCGCGGCGATACATACGATCTAGTCTTTCTTGATCCGCCATATAGTCAGGCGGCAGCCCTCGGTCCACAGCTGAGCGCGTCGATTTCGACAATTCTCGCCGATAATGCGAGAGTGGTCAGCGAAAGCGATCGTCGCCAGCCACTGGAACTTGAGCTGCCGATGATTGACGAGCGCCGTTACGGCGACACTTTGATCCGAATACACCAACGATGAGCCCTTCAAACGGAATCGCAGTCTGCCCAGGGTCGTACGACCCAATTACCCGTGGGCACAGTGACGTGATCGCCCGCGCCTCGGAAGTCTTCGACGAGATCGTCGTCGCGGTTGTCAACCATCCGGTCCGCAAAGGTAAGACGCTCTTCTCGATCGAGGAACGGATCGAGCTGATCGAGGACGCCGTCTCTGGCCTGAACAACGTTCGGGCTGAGCCGTTCGACACACTGATCGTTGACTTCGCCCGCTCGGTCGGCGCCAAGACGATCGTTAAGGGTTTGCGGGCGATCTCCGACTTCGAGTACGAGACTGAGATGAATCAACTGAACCGCCAGCAGGCGCCGGATATCGAGTCGCTCTACATGATGGCCAGCCCGCAGTTCAGCTTCATCAGCTCCAGCGGCATCAAGGAACTGGCAATCTTTGGCGGCGCAATCGAAGAGTTGGTCACACCAAAAGTTGCAGCTAGGTTGAAGGAAGAACTGGCTCGCTAGCGAAAGGCACCGTGCTATGGACGTTCTCGTACTAATCGACAAACTTGATGATCTGATCCACAACGCCAAGCCGGTGCCGCTCACCGACCAGGTTCGCGTGGACAAAGAGGAGATCTACGACATCCTCGATCAGATGCGTGCCACGATCCCGGAAGAGATCAAACAGGCCCGCTGGATTGTCAAGGAGCGTCAGGAGATGCTGGCCGAAGCGAAGCGCGAAGCTGAGCGCGTGATCAAGGAAGGTCACGAAAAGCAGTCGCAACTGATTGCCGGCGAAGCGGTAACGCGCGAAGCCGAACGGGCCGCCGACGAGATCATGGAAGACGCGAAGCTGCGTGAGCGTGAGATCCGCCTTGGCGCGGAGGACTACGCCGACGAGATTCTCGGCACGTTGGAAACAAACCTTTCGAAGTTCATCTCCGCCGTTCAGCGTGGTCGCGATCGGCTCGCTGGCGCCGACGACGAGTCGTCCGGCAGCTAGCTTCGCCTACTCAGGCGGCTCTTCACTGCGGGTGAGGCTGCAGATCTCATCGAGCTGCTCGCGGACGCGCGCGGCCATCTCGTCGACGGTGCTGGAACCGGCGTCAATCTGAGTCTTCGCACTCGTCAACGAGGATTTGATCTTCTTGACCTGTGACAGCAGCTCTAGCGCGCGCTCGGCAGCGTCTGTTACTGCGGCGCTGTCGATTTCGCCGGTATCGGCGCGGCCCATCAGGAGCCGGGCTCGGGCCAGCGCGTAGCCGGTCTCAAGCACCAGCGTTGATCCATCCGCTGGGTCGTAGGTAACGACAAGCTTGTCGCCGTGAATTTCTTCCAAGACGCGGGTGTTGGCGGGAGTCTGTTCGTCGGTCGGGGTCACTAGGACTGCGTAGCCGGCACTGCGCTGCTCGCGCGCCTTGTCGAGTATCTCGATCATTTTCGGGCGCGACAGCGGCTGCGTGTCCTTCGCTTCGAACGTGATCCGTCCGCGCGACGGGCCTTCCTGCTCGTCGATATCGACCACGATGTCACCCTTCTTGCCGCCACCCTCGCTGACTTCGCCGACGGCCTGGGCGCTATCGCCGCGGGCCTGGGCGATCGCTGTGATCGCGTCGACGACCTGATCTTCGTATGTGCGTCCCTTGGCTGTGCCGCGCGCCTCCGACTCGGCCAGCGCTTCGGCGCCTTCGGCCTGCGCGTCGGCAGTCGCAAGGCTCTTCTGAAGCTCGGCGATCACGCGGTTCATCTCGATCAGCTGGGCGCCCTGAACGTCGATCGCCTGTTTGATGATCCCCGTCGTCTGCTGCTGAAACTGGGCCAGCGGGTTGCTCTCATCGTTGGCCGTGAACTGCTTTGTCAGCGCCTCACGGTGCGAGCGAAGCAGTTCGTCGACGAGCGCCTTGACCTGGTTCTGGACGGCGCTGGTTGAGTTCGCGCCAAAGTGCTGCTCGAGCAGTTTTGGTAGCTCACCGGTCTCGGTCGCAAAGGCTGCATCAATCCGCTCTTTCAAGCCGGTGCTGACCTGCTCGGCGCTCTGCGTGAACTGCTGCTCAACCTCGCGTGCCTGACGTTCGAACTCGGCCCTGACGAACTCAGTGTCCGATGCCGTCTGTTCGCGCACAATAATCCGCGAGCCAATTTCGATCGCCTGGACGATCAGTTCGGTCAGGCTGGCGCCTGCAGCTTCGCGTTCGCGCGCCAGATCAATGGTTGCGTGATCGTCAACGGTCAGCCCGTCAATCCGCAGCTCGTCGCCGGTCAGCGTCACTACTTCGGTCGTCAATTGGTCAGTTGGCTCCACGGTCATCAAGTCGCACCGTACGGGCAGCTTCTGACAGACCGCCGCTGGAGTTGCAGAAGCGCAGTTCTCGATACGCTGCGATTGATGCGCGCAAAGATCGAAGAGGCGGTGTTTGTCGCGCGCACATTTGCGGCGCGCGGAATGTTCAAGGAGCCGGTTGGCCCGCTGCGGCTGCTGCGCTCGCTCGATCTGCTGCGCCGCTGGGGAACCACGATTGCCGGCGGCTATGCCAGCGCAGCGGCCCGGCGGCCGAACAATATCGCGATCATCGATGAGCTCGGTCCGATCAGCTTTGCTGTCGTGGACCGCCGCGCCAACGCGTTGGCCCGCGGCCTGCTGCAGGCCGGCATAAACCCAGGCGACGGGATCGCAGTGCTCTGCCGCAACCACCGCTATTTCGTCGAGATTACGGTCGCTGCCGATCGCATCGGCGCCGACCTGCTGTTCCTCAACACAATGTTTGCGGCGCCGCAGATCAGCGAGGTCTGCGAGCAGGAGGGGCCGGTTGGAATCGTTTACGACGCCGAGTTCAGCGATCGCGTTGAGGCCGCTGCAGAGTCAAGGATTTCACTGGTCGCCTGGGCCGATCAGGCCGAGCAGACCAGCGCAACGACGCTTGACGAGCTCAGCGCCGGTCAATCAGCCGAACCACTGGAGCCGCCGCAATCGCCGGGGCGAATCATCATCCTGACGAGCGGCACTACCGGCATGCCGAAGGGGGCCCAGCGCGAGCAGCCGAAGTCGCTTGCGCCGGCCGCCTCGTTGCTTGCACTGATACCGCTGCCGGCGCGCGGTACGACGTTGATCGCCCCGCCGCTCTTTCATTCTTGGGGGATGGCGCACTTTTCGCTGGCGCTGATGCTCGGCTCAACGATCGTGCTGCAGCGCGGCTTTGAGCCGCAGAAGACGCTTGAGACGGCTGCCCGCCACGGCGCCGACTCGCTCGTCCTCGTGCCGGTGATGCTGCAGCGGATGGTCGACCTTCCTGAAGGCGCGCTGGCGGGCGTCGATCTGAGCCGGCTGAAGCTGATTGCGGTAAGCGGCAGCGCGCTGCCGGGTGAGCTTGCACTGCGCGTGATGGATCGCTTCGGCGATCTGCTTTACAACCTCTACGGATCGACCGAGGTGGCCTGGGCATCGATCGCCGGCCCAGCCGATCTGCGAGCCGCTCCGGGGACCGCCGGCCGATCGCCATTTGGCACGACGGTCGAGCTCTTTGACGAGCAAGACCGTCCGGTCCACGGCGCCGATCAGACGGCCCGGATCTTTGTCGGCAACGGATTGAGCTTCGAGGGCTATACCGGTGGTGAAAGCAAACAGCAGATCGGCTCACTGATGGCGACCGGCGACGTCGGCCACTTCGACAGCGAGGGGCGCTTGTTCGTCGATGGCCGGGACGATGAGATGATCGTCTCCGGCGGTGAGAACGTCTTCCCGCGTGAGGTTGAGGACCTGCTGGCCGACCACAGCGGCGTCATCGAAGCTGCAGTGATCGGGGTCGCCGATGATCGGTGGGGGCAACGCCTACGGGCCTTTGTCGTGCGCTGCGACGACCAAGGTCCCGACGAGGCTGAGCTGCAGCAGCTGGTGCGCTCTCGTCTGGCCGCCTACAAGGTTCCGCGCGAAGTGATCTTTATCGACGAACTACCGCGCAACGCGACCGGCAAGGTGCTGCGCCGCGAACTGCCCACTCAGTGACGGCCACTCCAAGCTTCTAAGCTGCTGGCGATGGCGAGCGACTCGCAGAGCTTCGACCTAGCAACCCTTGGGCTCGCCCCGATCGAGGGACGACGGCTTGAACTGGCGCTTGAGCTGGGCGAGTTTGAGTTCGCCGGCGAGTCCTACCGGCCGGAGCCGCAGCCTTCGCCCGCGGTGCTCGATGTCACGCGGATGAATAACGACGGCTGGGCACTGAAGCTCTGCTTCGAGACGGTTATGAAAGGCACCTGCATGCGTTGCCTAGGACCGGCCGAGCGCAAGCTTAAGGTCGAGGTGCGCGAGGTCAATCAAGCCGATGCTGGCGAGGAGCTCGACAGTCCTTACATCAGCGGCCCGGTCGTTGAGATCGATCGCTGGGCGCATGATTCGTTGGCGTTGGCGCTGCCGGCGCAGGTGATCTGCCGGCCGCAGTGCCTTGGCCTATGTCCGCGCTGCGGCGTCAACTTGAACGTTGACCCTGACCATCAGCATCAACCGGAGCCGGACCCGCGCTGGTCGAAGCTGGACGAGCTGAAGTTCGACTGAACGCCGGCGTTGGCGTCGGCTGCGCTATCTTGGTTGACCGAATGGCCGTTCCTAAGCAACGACAGTCACACAGCCGCACCGCCAAGCGCCGCGCCCAGCACGGCATTGCTACGCCTCCTACCGGCGTCTGCCCTGAGTGCGGCGCCGCTCGCTTGGCACACCGCGTCTGCTCTGCCTGCGGCAGCTACGCTGGCCGCTCGGTCATCTCCCCGGCCAAGCTCGACCAGTAAGGCCGATGGGCGTCACCGTCGCGGTTGACGCGAACGGGGCCGACCTCGGACCGGCCGAGGTCGCCGCTGGCGCCGCGATCGCTGCGGCGCTTGGTGTCTCAGTCAGGATCTACGGGCCGGCCGAGCAGATCGGTGAGGTTGCCGACGGCGTCGTCGTCGTTGACGCTCCATTCTCGATCGCCAAGCACGCCGACCCGGCGCGCGCCGCGCGCTCTTCGCCCGAGGCTTCGATTATCCAAGCCGCCCGCTGCGTCGCCGAAGGCGAGGCCGACGCGCTCGTCAGCGCCGGCGCAACCGGTGCGACGCTAGCCGCCGGACTATTTGAGATTCGCCGCGCCCGCGGGATCTACCGGCCGGCGCTGGCGACGCCGGTGCCGATCCCCGGCAGCCCGGTAACGCTGCTCGACGTCGGCGCCAACGTTGAGGTGCGCAGCGAGCATCTCGTCCAGTTCGCCTACATGGGGGCGGCGCTGGCGACAACGGTTCTTGGTCAGCAGCGGCCGCGCGTTGCGCTGCTGTCGAATGGCAGCGAAGCCAGTCGCGGCACTGCGCTGGTGATTGAAGCGGGGGAGGCGCTGGCTGCTGGCTCGCAAGACAGTTTCGAGTTTGTCGGCAACATCGAAGGGAACGACATCGCCGCCGGCGCCGCCGATGTGATCGTTACCGACGGCTTCACCGGCAACATCGCGTTGAAACTGATGGAAGGGATCTCGCAGGCTGTCGTCGGCGGAATCCGCGACGCGGCGACCAGCACGCCGCGCGCGAAGCTCGGCGGCGCGTTGCTGCGGCCGGCGCTGCGCGAGTTTCGTGATTCGATCGACCCGGAGGGGCCGGGGGGCGCTTACCTGCTGGGTCTGCGGCAGCTCGCAGTCGTTTCGCACGGGCGCTTCACTCGATACGGCTTTTCGCAGGCGATCCTGCTGGCGGCGCGGGCCGTTAGTGGCGATCTGGTCGGTCAGACTTACGCCGCGCTTGAAAGCAGCGGCGCGCTGCGCCGTAAGGCCGGCGATCAAGGCGCGACCCCGTCCGGCGCCGCGGCTAACTTTCCGCCTGATGACTCACGACGACGTCCTTGATCTGATCCGTCGGCACCTCGCCGACGAGCTTGACGTTGACGGGATGACGATCACCGAGCAAACCCGTTTCAAGGAAGATCTTGAGGCCGATTCGCTCGATCTCTACACGCTGGTGCAGGAGTTTGAAGATACGTACGGCACCAAAATGTCCGATGAGCAGGCCGCCGAGGTCCTCACCGTCGGTCAGGCAATCGACTTTGTCCTCGCCCACACCACCGCCCCGTCCTGAGCCCTGCAGGCCCTCACCTCACTTCTCGACGCGCTGCCGGCCGATCTTTACCGGCAGGTTTTCACCCATGCCTCATGGGGCGAGCGCAGCAGCGACAACTACGAGCGGCTGGCGTTTCTTGGCGACAGCGTCCTTGGGCTGGCGATCACGGCGCATCTCTTTCCGCTGCTGGAAGCCGACCGCTTTGGGGCCGGCCAGCTGACGAAGATCCGCGCCCAGACAGTCTCCGGCGTGGCTTGCCGCGAAGTGGCGCTGCGACTCGATGTGCCGGGGCGGCTCCGCGCTGCCGCTCCGCAGCAGGCAGCGGTCGCCGATTCGCTGATGAGCGAACGCGTGCTGGCATCGATCGTCGAAGCTGTGATTGGCGCCTGTTTTCTGAATGCGGGCTACGAGCAGACTTCAGCGGCGGTCGTCGAGTGCTTCACGCCGGAGCTGGCGCTGGCGCTCGAGCATCCGATCGACTTCAAGTCGGCCTTGCAGGAGCAGCTGGCGGGGCGTGGGCAGAGTGTCGAATACGTCGTGACGAGCGAGGCTGGCCCACCGCACGAGCGGATCTTCGAAGTCGCAGCGAGCGTCGACGGCGAACTGGTCGGCGAGGGCAGCGGGCGGACGAAAAAGGCGGCCGAGCAGGAGGCCGCGCGGGCCGCACTGGACGGGAGAGAAGAGGGCTGAGATGCATCTGAAGTCGATCAGCCTTAAAGGCTTCAAGTCGTTCCCCGAACGGACCGTGTTGGAGTTTGCGCCCGGCGTATCGGTAGTCGTCGGGCCGAACGGGTCCGGCAAGTCGAATATCACCGACGCTGTCCTTTGGGTGATGGGCGAGCAGTCGCCGCTCGCGGTCCGCGGCCAGAAGATGCAGGACGTGATCTTCAGTGGTGGCCACGGTGTCAAGGCGCGCTCATCGGCCGAAGTTGAACTGGTGATCGACAACTCCGATGGGGCGATCGATATGCCGCTCGGTGAGATCTCGATCATGCGGCGACTGAACCGTAACGGCGAGGGCGAGTACCGGCTGAACGGAGCGCACTGCCGGCTGGTTGATGTGCTTGAGCTTCTGTCCGACACCGGACTTGGCAAGGAGATGCACTCGGTCGTCTCGCAGGGGCGGGTCGAGTCGATCGTTACTTCGAAGCCGCGCGAGCGTCGGATGTTGATTGAGGAGGCGGCCGGCCTTGGCAAACACCGCAAGCGCCGCCGTCGCGCCCAACTTAAGCTAGATCGTGCACAGGAAAACCTCGACCGCTGTCTTGACATCGAGCGTGAGGCGCGCACGCAGCTGCGACCGCTGAAGCGTCAGGCTGAAGCGGCCGAGCTGCTGGCCCGCGTTGAACGGCAGACGGCCGAAACTTCTTGGGAGCTCGTGCGCGACGCGGCCCGCGCCAACCGCGTCGGCCTTGAGACGGCGCAGAGCAGCGCCGAGAAAGCCCGCCAGGAGCGTGATGCGCTACAGGAGCAGCTGGCCGCTGTCACGGTCCGCCGCGAGCAGGCTGAGCAGAAGCTGGCGGAGCGCAGCGAGCGGCGCGAAGCGATCGCTCGCCGCGGCGAACTGGCGCGCACGGCGGCCGGACGGATTGAGCTGCGGATAGAGCGCACGCGCGAGAGCGCGCTGACGTTGGCGGATCGTTTGGAGCAGCGCAGCGAACGGCTTGAACGGCTCAGCGCGCAGGTCGCCGGTGACGCGCCAGACCAAGGCGGCAGCGAGCGAATCGCTGCACTTGAGTCGACATTGGCTGAGCTGTTGGCGCAGCGGGATTTGCTGATTGAAACTGAATTGGCGTCGCTGATCGGCGAGGCTGAGAAGGCTGCTTCACGCTCCGCCGCGGCAGCTGAGCTCGTGCCTGAGCTGGCAGCAGCGCGCGCCGCCGCAGAGGTTTCAGCGCAGTCGACGCGCGAGCAGCTGCGGGCAGCCGAGTCGGCGGTTGAAGCCGCAACGCGTGAGCTCTCCGGCCTGACAGCCGAGCTCGGCCAGCTTGACGACTTTCTTAACGCCCATACTCAGGCGCCGGAGGGCCAGCGTTCGCTGGCGTCGAGCCTTGAGGTGGAGACTGGGCTGGAGCTTGCCGTCGCCAGCGCTCTTGGAACGCGGCTGCGTGCAGCGATCGTTGCTGACATTCCCAGCGGCGAGCAACTATTGAGCCGGATGGGTGGCCAGGGCGGCTCGGTCCTCGTCGAAGCTGCAGCGCCGCCGCCTGAACCCCGTAATCCACCGACCGGCGACGCCCGCCTGCTGTCGGAGGCTGTTACCGGCGGCGAGAGCGCCGAAGTTGGGCGACGGCTGCTGGCCGGTGTCTGGCTGGTCGGCGCGCTCAGTGAACTGCCAGCTGACTTCGCCGGCCTTGCGGTAACGGCCGAGGGGCGCGCCTGGAACGGTGCGATCGGCGAGCTGCGTCAGGTTGCCCAGGGCAGCGGTGAACAAGTCCTTTCCGAGCGTCGCCGGCGCGAACAGCTCGCTGCCGACGCTCAGAGCGCAGCGGACCGGGCGACGGCGGCCGCAGCGGCGGTCGAGCCGGCTGCTGCGGTCCGCGCTGCAGCCGAGGCCGTACTGGTTGAGGCTGACGACCGCTGCCGCAGCGCAGAGCGTGAGGCGGCTGAGATGGCCGAGCTGGCAAGGCGTGCACAGTGGCTGGTCGAGCAGCGCCGCGAGTCTCCCGATCAGGGCGCTGGTGCGATCGAGAGAGCCCAGATCGAAGGCGAGCTGGCAGCCGAGCGACGTGTCGCCGAACAGGCCGAGGCAGAGCGTGAGCAGCGCAGGCAGGCGCTGGCGAACCTTGAACTGGGGATCGCGCACGACACTGCGCTAGTTCCGGTCTTCAACCAGTTCGAGCTGGCACTTGCCGGCGCCCACAGCGCCGTCGGCGAGCGGGTCGCGCTGTTTGAGGCCGAACTGAATGCCGACCGCGCCGACGGCGAGGGCGTCACCGACGAGCTGCGGGAGTGCGCTGAGGCCGGCGCGCAGCTGCAGAACGCGCTACGCGAGGCAGGAGAGGCCGTGATCGGCGTTGAGGTCGGCGCGCAGCAAGCGCGCGACCAACACGCCGAGACCGAAGCTGAGCTGGTTCGCCTAGCCGAGCTGCTCGGCTTCGAGCCCGAACCGGCCGAGCAACCACTCGACGAAGAACAGCTCGCCACGCTTGAGCAGCGGCTTGTTCGGCTCGAACGACGGCGCGAACAGATCGGTGCGGTCAACCCCTTGGCGAAGGCGCAGTACGAAGAGGCGCTAGAGCACGTTGAGACGCTGGAGCATCAACGAAACGACCTCGAGACTGCGATGCGCGAGTTGCGCACGCTGATCCGCGATACCGATCGTCAGATCCGCGAGAGTTTCGAAGAGACCTTTGCGGCGGCGGCGAAGAACTTTGAGGAGCTTGCCGCGCACTGTTTCCCCGGCGGCCACGGCCGCTTGCGATTGGTGCGCGAGGAGCATTCGCCGAAGCCGGTGCTCGGCGGCGCCGACGCTGACGACAAAGATGCTCGCATCGAGGCGGCCGAACAGCGAGCCGAGGCCGAGGCCGAGGCGGATGCAGAGCGCGAGAACGGCGAGCCCGAGGACGATCTCGGCGTCGAAATTGAGATCACGCCGGCCGGTAAGTCGATGAAGCGTTTGACGCTGCTATCCGGCGGCGAGAAGTCGATGACGGCAATCGCCTTCCTTTTCTCCGTATTCCTCGCCAAGCCCTGCCCGTTCTACATCCTTGATGAGGTCGAGGCGGCTCTTGACGACCTCAACATCGACCGTTTCCTTGAGCTTCTGCGCCTTTATCGGACCCGCGCCCAGTTCATCGTCGTCACGCATCAGCAACGCACGATGGAGGCAGCCGACTCGCTCTACGGTGTCTCGATGGGTGGCGACGGCGTTTCAAAGGTGATCAGCCGCAAGCTGCCGGCTGATGAGGCTGTTCGCGCAGCCTGAGCAGGCCGCGTCCCGTTCAGCTGGAGCGGTACCCTGAAGTAGATGTCACTGCCGCTTATCTGGCTGCTTGTCGCCTGCGCCTTGGCGATCGCTGAGCTTCTCACTGAGAGCCTGTTCCTTGCGCCGCCGGCGCTTGCCGCAGTAGCTCTCTCGATCGGCACGCTGATCGGCCTTGACATTTTGCCGCTTGTCGTTCTGGCGGCCGGCGTCGCTGCAATCACGCTGCTGCTGCTGAAGCCATTGATGCGCCGTCAGCGGCTTGACTTCGTTGACGGCGGCACCGAACACGACTTCGTGGTCGGCCAGATGGCCATCGTTGAAGAGCACGTCGCCAATCGCGAGGCGACCGGGGCAATCGAGATCGACGGCGAAGTCTGGACGGCGCGGGCGAGCGACGATTCTCAAAGTTTCGCGCCGGGTACGGCGGTTGAGGTGGTCGGCGTTCGCGGCGCGGTTGCGCTCGTCGACCGGCCGCAAGGAAGCCGCGAGATCAAGCTCTCCGCCTGACGGGCGGCGCACCGCTACCCTCTGACACTGACGTATTGTGAACTTCGAGAGGAACCTGTGGCCGTACGACTGAGGCTCACGCGAGTGGGCGGCAAGAAGAATCCGATTTGGCGCGTTGTCGTTGCCGACCAGCGCTCGCCGCGTGACGGCCGCTTCATTGAGGTTGTCGGTCAATACAACGCTCAGACCAACCCGTCGACTATCACGCTCGATCAGGATCGGATCAAGCTTTGGCTCGACAAGGGCGCGCAGCCGACGGCGCAGGTCCGCAAGCTGCTGCACACGCAGGGCATTCCCGTCTAAGGTCGTCCAATGCGCGAGCTGCTCGAGTATCTGGCACGGTCGCTGGTCGATGATCCGGCCGCTGTTGTCGTCGAGCAGTTTGATGACGACGATGGAACCCTCGTTCTTGAGCTGACCGTTGGCGAGGACGACTACGGCAAGGTGATCGGTCGCGGCGGACGCACGGCCAACGCAATGCGGACCGTCCTCAAAGCTGCGGCGGTTCGTGAAGAGCGTCGTGTGCTGATCGACATCGTTGACTGACGTGACGGCCGAGCCGCAGCAGTGGCTTCAGGCAGGCAGGGTCGGCCGCCAGCATGGACTCGACGGCAGTTTCCAGGTAACACGGCCGCGCCCGGCGCTGCTGGCGCTCGGTTTAACCGTCCGCGTTGGTGAAAACGAGGCGACGATTGAGCGGCTTGCCGGCACCGACGCCAAGCCGATCGTCCGCTTGGCAGGCGTCAGCACGCCGGAGGCGGCAGAGGCGCTGCGCGGCAGCGGACTCTTTCTTGCGATTGAAGAGGCGCCCCGGTTGGGCGAGCAGGAGTGGTGGGCGGAAGAGCTTGAAGGTTGCAGCGTCGTTGACGGCGAGCTAACGGTCGGTGCCGTCTCGCGGCTGATCGTGCTGCCGTCGTGCGAAGTGTTGGAGGTCGAGCGGAGCGACGGCAGCGAACTTCTGGTGCCGATGGTTTCCGACGCGATCCGCTCAGTTGACGTCGAGAACCGGCGGATCGATATCAAGCTCGAGTTTCTCGGCGCCGACTGAATCGATGCAACTCGACGTTGTAACGCTATTCCCGCAGTGGTTCGATTGGTTTAGGGAGCAGCGCCATGTCGCCAACGCAGTTCGGCAAGGCAACGAGCTGCGGGCGCTCGATCTGCGCGAGCACACGCCGCTCAGCGGCGGTCAGGTTGATGACACGCCATTTGGCGGTGGAGCTGGGATGGTGCTGCGGGTCGATGTGATGGATGCCGCGCTGCAGGCCTTCTATGACGTTGATCCTGTTGAGCTGCCGCGGCAGCGACGCGTTATCGCATTGACACCCGGCGGCCGCGTACTTGACGAGCAGCTTGTGAACGAACTGGCGGCCGAACCGGCGGTGACGCTGATCTGTGGCCGTTACGAAGGCTTCGATGAGCGAATCGTCCAGCATTACTGCAGCGACGCTGTATCGATCGGTCGCTACGTGATCGCCGGAGGGGAGCTGGCGGCGATGGTTGTCTGCGATGCGATCCTGCGCAAGCTGCCTGGCGCACTCGGCGACGCTGATTCAGCGGTCGAGGAGTCGTTCAGCGCTGCACTTGAGGGCGACCCCGAGTACCCGCACTACACGCGGCCGGCCGAGTATCGCGGCTGGGGTGTTCCGGAGGTGCTGCTTTCCGGCCATCATCAGGAGATTCGTCAGTGGCGGCGCGATCGTAGTCGTGAGCGAGGGGCAGCATCCGGCGACGCTCCGCTATCCTGAATAGCCTTGCGTTGGCTGCGGTGCACCTCTGCACCGAATTAGCGGCCTTACCGATGCGAGCCTCTCTGACATGAGCACAGTTATCGACAAACTTGAACGCGCCCAACTGCGCCGCGTACCGGACTTTTCGCCCGGCGACCGCGTCAAGGTCCATTTCCAGGTCGTCGAAGGCGAGCGGCGACGTACGCAGCTCTTCGAGGGCATCGTGATCGCCCGTCAGGGCAGCGGCGCGCGCGAAACCTTCACGGTTCGTAAGCAGTCCTTTGGCGTTGGTGTTGAGCGGACCTTCCCGGTTCACTCGCCGAAGATTGAAAAGATCGAGGTTGCCGCCCGCGGTGACGTGCGCCGCGCCAAGCTTTACTACCTGCGCGATCGCGTCGGTAAGAGGGCACGCGTCCGCGAGCGCGACTATTACGGGCCTGAGGATGAGGTGCAGCCAGGGTTGGTGCACGAGCCGCCAGCGACGCCCGCTGCTGACTCCGCCGGTGACCAGCTGGCCGACGAGCAGGTCGCCGAAGCGGTAGAGGCCAGCGCCGAGCCGCAGGACCAGCCGGCCGACGAGCAGGTCGCCGAAGCGGTAGAGGCCGGCGCCGAGCCGCAGGACGAAGCCGCCGTCGAGCCGCAGGACGAAGCCATTGACGCTGCGAGCGATGAAGCACCAGACGAGCAGCCTGAAACAGACGACGACGCCGGCTCTGACAAAGCGGCGTGAACGCCGCCAAGCAGGGGCGGTCGAAGTCGACCGCCAACTCGTTCCTCGAGCTCGTCCTAATCGTTGCGGTGGCGCTTGGCTTGGCGCTGATTATCCAAGCGTTCGTCGTTAAGCCCTACCGAATCCCGAGCGAGTCGATGGTGCCAACTCTGCAGGTTGGTCAGCGCGTGCTGGTGAACCGGTTGGCGACCCGCTTCGGCGACCCGCAGGTCGGGGATATCACGGTCTTTCACCCGCCGTCCGGGTCAGCCGAGATGCCACTCGATCAGTGCGGGGTTCGGCCCGCGCGCGGCGCGGCCTGTGACAAACCGACGCCGGGGGAGTCCGATATCAACTTCATCAAGCGGATTGTCGGCGGGCCAGGCGACACGATTTCGGTCCGTGAAGGCCGCGTGATCCGCAACGGCAAAGCGACAAGCGAGCCCTTTATCAGCGATACCTGCGCAAACAATGCCGGCGCTGTCTGCACGCTGCCACGGACGATCACGATTCCGCCCGGACACTGGTTCATGATGGGCGACAACCGTGGCGAGTCCGACGACAGCAGATTCTGGGGACCCGTCCCAACCGCCTGGATCATCGGACCGGCGGTCGCCAGCTACTGGCCTCCCAGCCGCGTCAACATCTTCTAAGCCGCCGCGTCAGACGCGCGCCAAGCGTCGCTCCGCCGGTCGCAGCGCAAGCGGTGCGCGGTTAATCGCATTTGACCGTTCGATCGGCAGTCGCTGGCTGGCCGGCGCCGATGAGGCCGGCCGCGGCTGTTTGGCTGGGCCGCTCGTGGCCGCAGCTGTATTACTCGATCTCGAAACGATTGGTGTCGCTGAAGTGCGTGCGCTCGGGGCGCTGAACGACTCAAAGCAGCACGACGCAGCAGCTCGCGAGGCGCTGCTGCCGGTCGTAATGGATACGGCGCAGCGCGTCGTCATAGTCTGCCGCTCGGCGAAGGGGATCGACGAACGGGGACTGCATCGCACCAACCTGGCGGCCCTGCGCGACGCGCTGATCGGTGTCGCGCGGCCCGGCTGCGTCTGCCTGATCGACGGCTTCGCGGTGCCGGAGTTTGAGCACCCGCAGCAAGCGGTGATCGGCGGCGACGCCACCAGCGCAGCGATTGCTGCCGCCTCGATTGTCGCCAAGGTGACGCGCGACCGGCTTATGGTTCGCGCCGACGAGCAGCTGCCGGAGTGGGGCTTCGGCGCTCACTTCGGCTATTCAACAGCTGCCCACCGAGCGGCGATCATCGAACACGGCGTTTCGCCGCTTCACCGCATGTCGTTCCAGTCGACAGCCTACGAACAGATCGCCGTATAACGCTAGAAGGCGTTCTCGAGGTGTTCAAGGCTGATCAGCTGGCCGCGCCCGTCGAGCAGCACGCCGATCGCGTCAAAGCGGATTGCTTCGGCGCGCGGACTTTGCACCCGTTCACTTAGGAAGGCCGCGGCGAGTCGACGCACCTGAGCGCGCTTGCGCCGGTCGAGCGTCTCCCAAGGGGAGCTGCTGCGGCGCGAGCGGCGGGTCTTCACCTCGACAAATACGAGCGTCGAGCGGTCGCGGACGATCAGGTCAATCTCGCCGCAGCGGGTCCGATGGTTGCGCGCCACTAGCTGACAGCCAAGTCGCTCCATGTGGGCAAGCGCAAGCCGTTCGCCGGCGCGGCCAAGGACGTGACGTGGGTCGGGGCTGGTTGATCCGATCGCCGCAGGCTAGTGCGACCGATGTGCCCGAACCAGACGGAGTTTTTGATCGGATTGTTGCTAATTTGCGAGCCCTTCGCGGCTCGTCGCTTTTCCGTTCCACTGCCGTCGCAAAGCCAGCCAGTTGGCTTGCGCGCTAGCGCGTAGCGTCACGCCAATCGTCACCCACGTCACGACATTCACGATCGATGGGCTTGAGCCGTGCCCGGTCACGGTTGAAGCGGACCTGCGACGCGGCTTGCCAAGTTTCACGATCGTCGGCCTCGCCGACCGCGCCGTCGGTGAGGCACGCGAGCGGGTTCGCGCAGCGCTCGTCAACTGCGGCTTTGAGTTTCCGATGCGGCGGTTGACGGTCAATCTTGCGCCGGCCGACCTGCGTAAGAGCGGCCCCGGCTTCGACCTCGCAATTGCCTGTGCGATCCTCGCGGCAAGCGGACAGCTGCCTGCGTCGCAGGTCGCGCACACAGCCTTCTTTGGGGAGCTTTCGTTAAGCGGCGAGGTCAAACCATGCCGCGGCGTGCTGGCGGTCGCAGAAGGCGCCAAACGGGCGGCGCTGCAGTCGTTGATCGTCGCCGACGCTTCCGCAGCCGAGGCACGGCTGGTCGATGGTTTGGTCGTCGCGTCGCTGGCTTCGTTGCAGCAGATCGGTCCCGTTCTGCGCGGTGAGCGCGAACCGCCAGTGATGCTCGATGATCGGGTGAACGAGCCGGCCCGGCAGCTGCCTGACCTTGCCGATGTACGAGGCCATGCCGGCGCGATAGAGGCGTTGACGATTGCCGCTGCCGGCGGCCACAATCTGCTGTTCAGCGGGCCTCCCGGAACCGGCAAGACAATGCTGGCGCGCCGGCTGCCTGGGGTTCTGCCGCCGCTGACTCAGCCCGAAGCACTTGAGGTGACGCGGATTCAGGGGATCGCTGGAATCAGCAACGGCGGCCGGTTGGTCACGCAGCGACCGTTCCGCGCCCCACACCACACGATCTCGGCCGCCGGACTGGTCGGCGGCGGCAGCGTACCGACGCCAGGTGAGGCGACCTTGGCGCACAACGGTGTCTTGTTCCTTGACGAGCTGTCGGAGTTCGACCGCCGCGCGTTGGAGTCGCTGCGCCAGCCGTTGGAGGATGGCCAGATTACGGTCGTTCGCGGTCAGCGGAGCGCGAGTTTTCCAAGTCGCTTTGCGCTGATCGCAGCTACCAACCCTTGCCTTTGCGGCCGCGGCGGGAGGGCCTGCCGGTGCAGCGAGCCTGAGCTGGCCCGCCATCGCCGCCGCCTTTCTGGGCCGCTGCTCGACCGGATCGACCTGCTGGTCGCAGTCGAGCGGCCGTCATCAGCAGCTTTGGCTGGCGCTGGAGTGACGACGAGCGCGCAGGTCGCAGGCCGAGTTTTGGAGGCCCGCCAGCGCCAGCTGGCCCGCGCCGGAGTCTGTAACGCGCAGATCGCTTCGCGAGAGTTGAGCAGAGGCCTGTCAATCAGTGCGCCTGCGCAGAGCGCCCTGGCACGGGCTTACGATGCCGGTGCTCTCAGCGCCCGCGGCCGCGACCGAGCTTTGCGCGTGGCGCGGACGATCGCCGACCTGGCCGGAGAGCAGCAGGTTGGCCTACCGGCGTTAGCGCAGGCGCTCAGCTACCGCCAAACCGACGAGCGGTTGGCGGCGGCAGCGTGAACAGCTGCGATCGCTGTCTGCGCCGCAGCTGGCTAGTCGCGAGGCTGGCTGGGCACCTCGAACTGATCCGCGGCGACCGACCGGCGGTGCGCGGCGTGCTGGCGCTGAGCAACAGGCGGCTGTTGGCGGCGCTTGGCGGCGCTGAGCAACAACCGATCGCCAAGCAGCTGGATCAGCTGGACATTGCCGAGCAGCGACGCCGCTGGAGTGCCGAGGGAGCGGC
>JBCJUC010000002.1:0-105299 GCA_039744075.1 Solirubrobacteraceae bacterium | reverse complement strand
AAGCAAAACGCAGGTCGTGACGCTCAAGAGCCAGCGCCCACCGCCCTACACCGGCTAGAGGCCTTTACGCCAGAGCAGCTTGAGGCCGACGAGCTGCGTGCCCAGCTTGACGCGGCAGGCTCTGCAGCCGCCGGCGCTGAGCCGCACAGTGCGGCGCAGAAGAAGGCGCTGCGCGATCAGCGCCGCGCATCGATCTTCCTCGGCATTCTCGAAGCCTGAGCGGCGACGCTCAGTCGGCGCGCAGGCCGTAGCTTTCGGCTGCTGCCGCCAGCTCGTCAAGCCCAAAGGCCTGCACCGGGCCGACTGCGCCGGTCGCGCTGACCTTGCCGGCGGCAACCTGCTCAGCGCCCCAGGCGAGGAAGTCGGCTGTCAGGTCGTAGCCGTTCGGACCGTTCAGGCGGACAGAGCTGAGCTGATGGCCGCCGGCGTTGTAGCTGACGGCGCAGATCACCGAGCGTGAGCCGGCCCGCGCCGCAGCGGCGGGGCCGCCGGTCGAGCCCTTGACGAGCTTTCCGCTTAGCGCTCCAAGCGCCGAGCGGACTCCGGGAAGTTTCGTTACGAGCGAGCCGACGGCCGAGAGCAGTTGAATCGGACGCGTCATCGGGCCAAACCAGGCGAGGTAGACGCCGACCTGATCAAGGTTCGGGTCGATCTGGGGGAGGGCAAAGTGTTCGCTGCCGCCGATCGAGATGCCCTCGGCGCTGAAGCCGCCGCCAATCTCAAATGCCCGCACGCTGCGCGCGCTACGCTCAGTAACCAGCTGGCCGGCGCGCCAAGCAAAGGCCGGCTCAAACAATACGCCAGCAGCGCTGGCGCGGGTTCCGCCGCTCGTGTCGGCGGTCGTGCCGCCGCCAGCATTCTCCAAGCAGTAGCCGATCTCGACCCGCCTCGCCTGCGCACCGGCCTCGCGCAGCGCCAACGCGCCGGCGAGGTTGCCGGGAACGTAGTCGTAGCCCATCGCCGTCAGCAGCGTCACGCCCTTGGCGTGGGCGCGCGGCCCGGCCTGCTCAAAGACGCGGCGAATAAACGGTCCTTCGCCGGTTGAGTCAAGGTAGTGCGCGCCGGCGTCGATCGCGGCATCGAGCGCCACCTGGCCCCAGCGCATGAACGGTCCGACCGTGCTAACCAGCGTGTCGCCTTGCTCGACCAGCGCGCGGACGCTGGCCGGGTTGTCAACGTCGGCCAGTTGAACCTCAAGCCCACCGAGCTGCGCCGCAAGCGCTTCAAGCGGCGCGCGCCGTCGGCCAGCGAGCACCGGAGTTAGGCCTCGGGCGACCATTTCGTGCGCGGTTAGGCCGCCGGTGTAGCCGCTGGCACCAAAGAGCACGATTCGTGAGCTCATCGCTCTGACTCTATCCTGTAGGGGATGAATGAACTTGCGCTGGCAGAGCGCCTGATCGCGTATGATACGTCGAACGACGATGGTCTGCGGGTCGCAGCGCAGTACGTGATGGGCTGGCTGGAGACGCGGGACGTTCGCGTTGAGCAGCGCGATCACGATGGCCTGCCGGTAATCATCGCCGAAGCTGGCCCGACCGAGGGGCCGCTGGTCGTTTTTCACGGCCACCTCGACGTTGTGCCGGCCTTCGCAGAACAGTTTCTGCCGCGCGTTGAGGGCGACCGGCTGATTGGGCGCGGCGCCTACGACATGAAGGGTGCCCTTGCGGCAATGATCTGCGCCGTCTGCGACGCGACCGAGCAGGACCAGATCCGCGTTCAGCTGATCTGCGTGCCCGATGAAGAGTCGGAGAATGTCGAACGGCGCTCGACCGACATTCTCGTCAAGCAGGGGATTGACGCCGACTTTGCGATCACCGGTGAGCCGACCGACCTTCATATCGGCGTGCAGGCCAAAGGGGTGCTAGCGCTACGGCTGGAAGTGCTTGGTACAGCTGCGCACGGCTCAACGCCGTGGCTTGGCGACAATGCAATCCTCAAAGCGCACGACCTTTACCGGCGGATTGAGACGCTGCCGTTCACGCGTCAGTCATCCGATCTGTTCGATCGCCCGTCGGTCAACCTTGCGCGCATAACAGGTGGCGACGCCTTCAACAAGGTGCCAGACCGTTGCCTGATTGATGTCGACATCCGTTACCTACCCGGTCAGCAGCCGGAGCTGATCCTCGAACAGATCGAGCGGATCGCCGACCTGCGCGTTGTTCGCAAGTTTCACCGTGCGCCGGCGATCGTCTCGCGCAGCAACAGTTACGTGCTGGCATTGCGCGACGCTGTCAGCGGCGTGCGTGAAGGCGCTGCGCTGTCGATCGGCCGCGACGGCGCCTCTGACGCGATCTCATTTCTTGATGCCGGCATCCCGGCGGTTGAGTTTGGACCGGTTGGCGGCGGCCACCACGGCCCCCAGGAGTGGGTATCGGTTACCTCGCTGAGTCTCTACCGCAAGGCGCTGGGCGCATTTGTCAGCGAGCTGCCGGCGCAGCTCGGCGCTGCTACTCAGCCGCCGCGGCTGCGCGCAGTCGAGGGTTGAGCTGGCGGCACCGCCGTAGCGGCGGCGCCGGCGGCGCCGTACCGGCGGCGCCGCTCGCTAGGCTCCAGAAGGAGCCTATCTGTGACCACCGATCCCACACAGCCGCCGCGGCCCGGCCGAGGCGTGCTCAAGAAAGGCGCCCTTGCGGGCCTCGTGATCGTGCTGTTGACGGCGACGACGGTTGCCTCGGCGGCGCTGCTCGAAGTTGACCAGCTGGTCAACATTGTGCGCAGCGAAGGACAGTCGATCCCGGGCGTCAAGAACGCGCTTGACAGCGTTGACGGCGGTGGACCACAGACGATCCTCATAATCGGTTCCGACCGTCGCTACAAGGACCGCGGCACGAAGGGCGGTGCCCGCTCCGACACGCTGATGCTGGTGCGGCTCGACCCGAATAAGGAAGCGACTGCGCTGATGTCGATCCCGCGCGACCTGAAGGTTGACATCCCCGGCTATGGCAGCGACAAGATCAACGCCGCATTCTCGTTCGGTGGCCCGAAACTGACGCTGAAGACGGTCCGCAACCTGCTCGCCGTAAAGATCAACCACATCGTTGAAGTCAACTTCAACGGCTTTCAACGTGCCGTCAACCGGCTGGGCTGCGTCTACGTTGACGTAGACCGTCGCTATTACCACTCCAACGTCGGCCTCGCGCCAAGCGCTCAGTACGCCGAAATCAATATCAAGCCGGGCTATCAGCGGCTCTGCGGCCAGCAGTCGCTCGACTTCGTCCGCTTCCGCTACGCCGACTCCGACTTCGTTCGCGCCGCCCGCCAGCAGGACTTTCTGCGCCAGGCAAAGAGCCAGTTCTCGCTCTCGTCACTACTTGGCGACCGCAAGGAGCTGGTGCGGATTTTCGCTCGTTATACGCGGACCGACGTTCGCTCCAACGACGCGATTCTGCAGCTGCTGAAGCTCGCATTCCTTTCCTCGAAGAACCCGATCCGCGAAGTCCACTTCCCGGCCGTCGACCTGCCGGGCGGCAGCTACTTGACGATTTCGCCGAAGAATCTGCAGACCGCCGTCGATGAGTTCGAGAACCTTGACGCCAGCGGCGGCGCAAGGCAGACCGGCGACAAGAGCAAGAAGGCGAAGAAGGTGCGCAGGAAGCAGAAGCAGAAGCGCTCAGCCACGCTGCCAGCCGGCATCGTCGCCGACAAGGCAGAGGGTGAGAAGCAAGCGATCGCGGCAGCGGTGAAGACGCCGATGCCGGTCTACTTCCCGGCGGCGCGGCTGGCCAGCAGTCGCTACAGCTCGGGTGAGTCCGACTACCCGGCGACCCGCGCCTACAGAATCAAGGACCGCGCAAAGACATCGTTTGCCGCCTACCGGATGGTCCTTTCGACCGGCGAGGCCGGCCAGTACTACGGCGTTCAAGGGACAACCTGGAAGGCGCCGCCGCTGCTCGACAATCCGACCGAGACGGTGCGGATGGCTAACCGTAACTACGAGCTGTTCTACGACGGCTCGCGTTTGCGGCTGGTTGCTTTACGCACCCCGCGCGGCGTCTACTGGGTCTCCAACACGCTCTCGCAGACACTGACCAATAAGCAGATGCGGGCAATCGCTAGGTCGCTGACACGGCTCGGCAGCTGATCGCCCGTGTTTATCTGCGTTACGTCGCTACGCTTCGCCGTTCGCTGATGAGCACAATCGAACGTGAAGCAATTGGAGTTATTGGCACCGGCTATGTCGGCCTCTGCACGGCCGTTGGCTTTGCTGAGCTCGGCAGCGAAGCTTGGTGCGTTGATATTGACGAGGCCAAGATCGCCAGCCTGCAGCGCGGCGAAGTGCCGATCTATGAACCCGGGCTGGCTGAAGCGATTGAGCGCAACCGCGAACGGCTGCACTTCTCGACCGACATTGGCGAGGCGCTGGCCCATGCGCGGCTGTTGTTTGTGGCGGTCGGGACGCCGCCAACCTATTCCGGCGACGCCGATCTGAGCGCTGTTGATGCCGTCGTCGAAGCGATGCCCGCATCTGACAGCCATGCCCTGGTGATGAAATCGACGGTTCCGGTTGGCACCGGCGTTGCGATTGAGCGGATCTTCGCCGAGCAGGGCAAGGAAGGCTTTAGCTACGTCTCCTGCCCCGAGTTCCTCAAGGAGGGGACAGCGCTGGCCGACTTCCTGTCGCCCGACCGCGTTGTGATCGGCGATGACGGAGGCTGGGCTGGCGATGCCGTGACCGATCTCTACCGGCCGCTGCTGACCAGCGAATACGGTGGAGAGGGCCGCGCCGAACTGGTTCGCACAGACGTTGCCAGCGCCGAGATGGTCAAGCTCGCCGCCAATGCCTTTCTCGCGACAAAGATCAGCTTCATCAACGAGATCGCCAATGTCTGCGAAGAGACCGGCGCCGACGTCACCGAGGTTGCCCGCGGCATGGGCCTTGATCAGCGGATCGGGCCAAAGTTCCTTCAGCCAGGGATCGGGTTTGGCGGCAGCTGCTTCCCGAAGGATGTCAGCGCGCTGAAGCAGCTGGCCGGTAACAGCGGCTACCACTTTCAACTGCTCGGCGCCGTGATTGAGGTCAACGAGCTGCAGAAGCGCCGCGTTATCGGCAAGCTTGAGAAGCATCTCGGGTCGCTCGTCGGCCGCCGCGTTGCTCTGCTCGGCCTCGCCTTCAAGCCAAACACCGACGATATGCGTGAAGCATCGTCGTTGGTCCTTGCGGCGCGCTTGCAAGCGGCCGGCGCCAGCGTCGTCGCCTACGACCCGATCGCCGCCGCCGCAGCGAAGCCGATGATGCCGGGCGTTGAGTTCGCGACCAGTGCGCTCGGCGCAGTTGCCGGGGCCGACGCCGTCGTGCTGGTGACCGAGTGGGACGAATTCGCAGAGCTCGATCTTGGCTCTGTAGCGCAGGCGATGAGCGGCGATCTGCTGATTGACGGCCGCAACCTGTTTGATCCGCAGGCCGCCGCCGCTGCTGGCCTGCGCTATGAGGGCGTCGGCCGGGCCTGACCTGATGCGCGCCGTAATCCTCGTCGGAGGAGAGGGGACGCGCCTGAGACCGCTGACCTCGGAGCTGCCAAAGCCGGCGGTGACGCTGGTAGATCGGCCGATCATGGCCTACATGTTGGAGTGGCTGGCCGCGAACGGGGTCAGCGACGTCGTAATGGCCTGCGGCTTTCGTCCCGACGCGATGCGCGCAGTGCTTGGCGACGGCGGACGCTTTGGACTGAAGATCAGTTATGTCACTGAGAGCGAACCGCTCGGCACCGGCGGCGCGCTGCGCTTTGCCGACGAGCAGCTTGACGGCGGTCTCGGCGACCAGTTTGTGATGTGCAACGGCGACATCCTGACCGACCTTGATCTTGCTGCGCAGATCGCCGAGCACCGGCGGCTCGGCGCCCGCGCAACGCTCTCGCTGGTACCGGTTGATGACCCGTCAAGCTTCGGGCTGGTGCGGCTCGATCAGCAACAGGCAGTACTCGGTTTTCTCGAAAAGCCGGAGCCTTCGGAGATCGATACCGACCTGATCAGCGCCGGCGCCTACGTGCTGGAGCGCAGCGTGCTCGAGCTGATCGAGCCTGGCCGCGCCGTCTCAATCGAGCGCGAAGTCTGGCCGGAGCTGGTTGGCGACGGCCTCTTTGCGGTCGCCGACCGCGACGCCTATTGGCTCGACATCGGCACGCCGGAGCGTTACCTGCAGGCGACGGCCGACATTCTCAGCGGCGCCGTCAGCACTCAGGCCGGCGCCCGCCTTGACGGTGACGGCTTAGCTGTCGGTGATGGCTGCCAGGTCGACGGCCAGCTAATTGGGCCGGTTGTACTGGGTGAGCGCTGCACGGTCGCTGCCGGCGCGACGGTTGGTCCCGGCGCTGCGCTCGGCAATGATGTTGTCGTTGAGGCTGGCGCCGTGATCGAGGCCTCTGCCGTGCTTGACGGCTGCCGCATCGGCGCGCGAGCACGGCTTAGCGGCGCGATCGTCGCGCCCGGAGCGAAGGTTGGAAGCGACGCCTTGGTCAGCGAGCTTTCGGTGATCGGGCCGCGCGTTGAGCTGCCCGACGGCAGCGTCGTCGACGGCGGCGCTAAGTGCTTCGCGCCAGAGCGCGGCGCCGATGGTGACGCCGCCAACTGAGCGCGTTCGGCACACTTGCCGATGGAGGTAATCCTTATGAACGCCAAAAGCACCGCCAGCCAGCCACTCGATCGCGCCGCCGTAGCGGCCGTTGACAGCGACGATCAGATCGCCGACGTGCTCGCGCTGCCGGAGCAGCTGCGCGACGCGCTCTGGAAGGTTGAGTCAGCCGAGCTGCCGCAGGTCGACTCGCCAGGCGGGCTGCTGGTTGCCGGGATGGGCGGATCGGGGATCGGCGGTCGCCTCGCACGGGGAATCCTTGGCGACCAAGCGTCGCGCCCGCTGCTGTCAGCCGCCGGCTACTCACTGCCGGGCTGGACGACCGCCGACACGACCGTCCTCTGCGCCAGCTACTCGGGTGAGACGGAGGAGACTTTGGCCTGCTTTGAGGCTGCTGGCATTATCGGCGCCAACCGTGTCGTCGTCACAACCGGCGGCGCGCTTGCCAACGCCGCCCGCGCCGAAGGGGTGCCGGTGATCCCGGTCGCCGGCGGTCTGCAGCCACGCGCCGCGGTCGCCTATATGACGGTCGCTGCGCTGGAAGTTGCCGCATCCTGCGGCGCCGGCCCGCGCCTGACGACCGAGCTTGATGTGGCCGCCGACCATCTTGAACAGCTGGCGCTGGAGTGGGGGCCGGACTCGGAAGAGGATTCGCTGGCCAAGAGCCTGGCCCGCGCGATTCACGGCACGATCCCGGTGATCGCCGGCTATGGGCTGACGGAGGCCGTCGCCAGCCGCTGGAAGACGCAGATGAACGAGAACGCGAAGCAGCTGGCCTTCGCCTCGGTGCTGCCGGAGCTTGACCACAACGAGGTTGTCGGTTGGGGATCGGCCAGCGATTTTGGCCGCTTCAGCGCCATCTTCTTTGCGGACAGCGATGATCCGCCACGGATCGGTCGCCGAATTGAGCTGACGCGGTCGTTGATCGAGGCCGGCGGCGCCGCCGTGCACGTCGTCGGCTCGCGTGGCCAGACCGCTGTCGAGCGGGCCTTCTCGCTGGTTCTGCTGGGTGACCTCGTTTCAACCTATCTTGCCGTCTGCAACGGCAAAGATCCGGTCGATATCGAGATAATTACGGCGCTGAAGCAGGGGCTGGCCGAGCAAGAGTAGCGACGGCAGGTCAAGCCAGGCAAACCTTGACACAGCTGTGATAAGGTTAGCGTTCAATGGACGCTCTGACAATCCACGAAGCGGCGCAGACAACCGGCTGGACGCCGCGGATGCTGCGCTACATCGAGCGTATCGGCCTGATCGAGCCGGCCCGCACAGCGTCCGGCTACCGCCAGTACGGTCCCGGCGAGCTGCAGCGACTGCGCACGCTGCGCGAACTGCTGACCGAGCACCAGATTGAGCTCGGCGATGTCGCCTTTGCGCTGCGCTTGCGCCGCGACAATCAGCTAAGTAGTTCTGTCGATCGCTGGCTCGAAGCTGAGCCGCAGCGTCCCGACGCGGTATCTGCTGATCAGTGGCTGCGCTGGGAGCAGGAGAAGCACGCTCGGATAATCGCCGCCCTGACAACCAACGAAACAATGGAGACCGCTGCCTGATGACCACCACCGCCGTACTTAAGGACAACGACTACAAGGTCGCCGACCTCAGCCTCGCCGACTACGGGCGCAAGGAGATCCGCCTAGCTGAGCACGAGATGCCTGGCCTGATGAAGACGCGCGAAGAGTTCGCCGCCGCCCAGCCACTGAAGGGCGCCCGCATTACCGGGTCGCTGCACATGACAATCCAGACCGCTGTGCTGATCGAGACGCTGGTCGCGCTCGGTGCCGAGGTTCGTTGGTGCTCATGCAACATCTTTTCAACTCAGGATCACGCCGCCGCTGCGGCTGTCGTCGGTCCGGAGGGGACCGTTGACAAGCCGAGCGGCGTCCCCGTCTTCGCTTGGAAGGGCGAGACGCTGGAGCAGTACTGGTGGTGCACCGAGCAGGCCGTCAACTGGCCTGACGGTGGCCCGAACATGATCCTTGACGACGGTGGCGACGCCACAATGCTGATCCACAAGGGCCGTGAATACGAAGCCGCCGGCGCCGTTCCTAGTCCGGCTGACGCTGAGTCGGAGGAGTTTCAAGTCTTCCTCGGCCTGCTGGTCCGCTCGCTCGAAGAGGATCCGCAGCGCTACACGAAGCTCGCCGCTGAGATTAAGGGCGTCACCGAGGAGACGACGACCGGCGTGCTGCGCCTGACGCAGATGGCTGAGAACGGCGAACTGCTGTTCCCGGCGATTAACGTCAACGACTCCGTCACGAAGTCAAAGTTCGACAACCTTTATGGCGTCCGCCACTCGCTGGTCGACGGCATCTTCCGCGCTACCGACGTGATGCTGGCCGGCAAGACCGCCGTAGTCTGCGGCTTTGGCGACGTCGGCAAGGGTTCGGCCGAGTCGCTGCGGGCACAGGGTGCGCGCGTGGTCGTGACTGAGATCGATCCAATCTGCGCCCTCCAAGCGTCGATGCAGGGCTACCAAGTCGACACGCTTGAGAATCAGCTCGCGCATGCCGACGTCTTCATCACAACGACAGGCAACCGCGACATCATCACGGTTGACCAGATGCAGCGGATGAAGCACCAGGCGATCGTTGGCAACATCGGTCACTTCGACAACGAGATTGATATCGCCGGCCTGACCGAGCTGGAGGGCATTGAGCGGATCAACATCAAGCCGCAGGTTGACGAGTGGGTCTTCCCCGACGGCCACTCAATCATCATGCTGTCGGAGGGGCGCCTGCTGAACCTCGGCAACGCGACCGGTCATCCGTCGTTCGTAATGTCGGCCTCGTTCACGAATCAGACAATCGCCCAGATTGAGCTGTTCACGAAGAACGACGAGTACGAAAAGACGGTCTACGTGCTGCCCAAGCACTTGGACGAGAAGGTCGCCCGGCTGCATCTCGGCTTGCTGAACATCAACCTGACCGAGCTGCGCCCCGATCAGGCCGCCTATATCGGCGTGCCGGTCGAAGGTCCGTACAAGCCCGACAGCTACCGCTACTAGGGGCACGGTTCTGCCCGCGCACGACGTCGCCGATCTGACTCTCGCCAGCTCCGGGCTGGCGCGAGTCGAGTGGGCGGCCGGGCAGATGCCGGTGCTCGCTCGCGTCGCTGAGCGCTTTGCGCTGGAGCGGCCGCTGGACGGCGTCAAGGTCGCAATCTGCCTGCATGTCACGGCCGAGACGGCAAACCTCGTTCGCGCCTTGGCGGCCGGCGGCGCCGAGCTTGCACTCTGCGCAGCCAACCCGCTGTCGACGCAGAACGATGTTGCAGCGGCGCTGGTCGAGCACGACGGCGTTCAGGTACATGCCGTCCATGGCGAGAGCATTGATCGCTACCGCGACCACCTTGCCGTGCTGGTCGCTGGCGCGCCGCAGATCGTAATCGACGACGGCGCTGAGCTGATCGAGGCGCTGCACGCGGGGACTGAGCCGCCGGCCGCGCAGCTGATTGGCGCGACTGAGGAGACGACGACCGGACTCGTGCAGTTGCGCGCACTGGAGCGCTCCGGCGCGCTCGCCTGTCCGGTGATCGCCGTCAACGAGTCGCGTACCGAACGCGCTTTCAACGATCGTTACGGCACCGGCCAGTCAACGATCGACGGGATTTTGCGAGCGACCAATGTGCTGCTGGCAGGCGCTGTCGTCGTCGTCGTCGGCTACGGCTGGACCGGCAAGGGGATCGCGCTGCGCGCCAAGGGGCTGGGCGCGAGCGTGATCGTTTGCGAAGTTGATCCACTGCGCGCCTTGGAGGCCCGGATGGAAGGCTTTGAGGTGATGCCCTCGCGCCAAGCGGCCGAGCGCGGCGACGTCTTCATCACCGTCACCGGCGCTCCGCAGGTGCTTGGCGAGCAGCACTTCGTGCTGATGCGCGACGGTGCGATCCTCGCCAACGCCGGCCACTTCGATGTTGAGATTGACCTGCCAGCGCTTCAGCGCGTCGCTGATTCGCAGCGTGAAGTGCGCCCGCTCGTTGACCAGTTCGTGATCAACGGCCGGCGGATCAACCTGTTGGCCCACGGCCGCGTCGTCAACCTTGCCGCCGCCGACGGTCACCCGGCGGCCGTGATGGATCTGTCATTTGCATCGCAAGCGCTGGTCGTCGAGCAGCTGGTCACTGCAGCCGAGCCGCTCACGGCTGGCGTCCATCCGGTACCTGAGTTGATCGATCGTGAGGTCGCACGCTTGAAGCTGGAGGCGCTCGGCGTCGAAATCGACCAGCTCAGCGAACAGCAGGCTGCCTACCTTCAGGTCTTCTCACCGGCACCGCACGACGGCTAACCGCGCCTAGCTGTGCGACTATTGCGGCCGTGAGCGACGAACCGATCGCAGCGGCGAGCGCAAAGCTAACGGCCGACGGCGGTGGCGCGGCGACCGTCGCCAGCTTCTGCGGGCAACTGTCGCGGCTGATCGACGGTCAGCTGGGAATGCTGCCCGAAGCCGACCTGCGGCCGGTTGAATCGCTGCCCGACGCCGACCGGTTGAGTGTCGACCCAGCGAGCGTTGACTCGCTACTTGACGAAACCGTCGTGATCAAGCTGAACGGTGGCCTTGGCACGAGCATGGGGATGAGCGGACCAAAGTCGCTGCTCGAAGTAAAGGACGGCCTCAGCTTCCTTGAGATAACTGCCCGCCAGATTCAGATGCTGCGCGCCGCTCACGGTGGCGCGCGCCTGCCGTTGGTGCTGCTCAACAGCTTCCGCACGCGTGAAGCGTCACTGGTGGCGCTGGGCAGCAAGCGTGGCCTGTCGGCCGACCTGCCGACCGACTTCCTGCAGGGCCGTGTACCGAAGCTGCTCGACGACGGCAGCTTGCTGCCAGCCCAGTGGCCGGCCGACCCGCAGCTGGAGTGGAGCCCTCCCGGCCACGGCGATATCTACCCAGCACTGGTCGGCTCAGGGCTACTTGAGCAGATGCTGGCGGCTGGCTACCGCTACGCCTTCGTCGCCAACGCCGACAACCTCGGCGCCGTCCTTGACCCGGCGATTCTCTGCTGGATAGCGGCTGAGCAGGCGCCGTTCGTGATGGAGGTCGCGGACCGCACGTCGGCCGATCGCAAGGGCGGCCACCTCGCCCAGTTGGCTGACGGAACACTGGTGCTGCGCGAGATCGCGCAGACACCGCAGGCCGACCTGGAGGCCTTTGGCGATACTGGGCGCCACCGCTTCTTCAACACCAACAACATCTGGCTTGACCTGCAGGCGCTGCGAGCTGCGCTCGGCGACGAAGGCGTGATCGACCTGCCGATGATCGTCAATCGCAAGACGGTCGATCCATCGGACCCGCAGTCGCCGGCCGTGATTCAGCTGGAGTCGGCGGTCGGCGCGGCGATCACAGCGATCCCGGGCGCCCGCGCGATCCGCGTGCCACGATCACGCTTCCTGCCGGTTAAGACAACCGACGATCTGCTGGTGCTGCGCTCCGATGCCTATCGGCTGACCGGCGACAGCAGGCTGGAACTGGCTGACAGCTGCGGTGGCGTAGCGCCGCTGGCCGAGCTCGACCGCGACTACTTCAGCTTGATCGATCAGTTTGAGGCGCGCTTCAGCGCCGGCGCGCCATCGCTGGTCGCAGCGCAGCGGCTGACTGTGCGCGGCGACGTCAGCTTCGGCGCCGACGTCACGGTCGAAGGATCGGTGACGCTTGAGGCGCCGGCCGGTGAGCAGCTGCGGATCGCCGACGGCACGCTGCTCAGCGACTAGCTGGCTTGGTGCTCGGCGCGGTCCTCGAGCGCTTCGCGGCGTCGCTGCTCGCGCTCGCTTTCGTCGATCGCCCTGAACAACAGGTAGGCCAGCGCAATACCCATCACGATCGTCTGCTCGAGTGCCATCAGTTCGCCGCCGATCTGCTGGTCGCTGCCGGCGGTGAGGCCGAAAATCGGTTCGCGCATCTCGTAGTAGGGGTACAGCGGGTTGGGCGCGAAGGTCAGAACGATGCCCAGCAGGCCGACGCCGATCTTGGTTGAGACCATGTACAGCAGTGGCCCCATCGCGCCGCCGCGGAAGCGCGATCGGATCGGCGACAGCAGCTGCCACCAGTAAAGGAAGCCGACGCTGAGAAAACTGACGTGCTCAAGCACGTGGACGGTGGCGTTGTTGAGCGCCGCGTCGTATGCCGCCGGTACATGCCAGGCCCACATCAGAACGATGTAGAGGACGACGGCGACGGCCGGGTGCATCAGTGGTCCGAGCGCCCGCTCCAGCGCCTGCAGGCGACGTGTCGCGGGGCGCAGGATGATCTTGTTCAGGCCAACGATGCAGAAGATCGGCACGAGGTCCAGCAGCAGCATGTGTTGAGCCATGTGGAAGCTGAACGATTGCGCCGCCAGTGCGTCGATCGGCGACAGCAGCGCGGTTGCCAGCGACAGCAGCCCGATGATAAAGCTGAGCAGCCGCCAGATCGGCGCTGCGGCGGCGCCATCGGCGCCGCGCACCCGCCACCAGCGCGGCAGGTAGAGGCCGCCGAGGATCAGGATCATCAGGATCGGGCCGGGGTCGATCGTCCAGGCCGTGTTTGCCGCGACGGCGATCGGGAAGGCGCTTGCTGTCACATACATCGGCCTTGATCGTCGCAGAGTGCTGCTGGTGGCGACGCGACTGCCTGATCAGGCTTGGGCCGGTGCTCACCGCTCTGCTCGACCTGCTCGCGCCGCAGCTCTGCTGGGCCTGCCGCGCGCCGTCGACCGGGCCGCTCTGCGCCGCCTGCAGGGCCGAGCTGGTGTGGATCGAGCCGCGCGCCCCGAGCGCCCGCGGCAGCGCGATCGACGCCCTTTGGTCGCCGCTGGAGTTCGGTGGCCCGGCCCGGGCGCTGGTCCACGCGCTGAAGTTCTCGGCAGCGACCGGCCTAGCTGCGCCGATGGCGCAGCAGATCGTCGACGCGCTGCCGCCCGCTGCTTTCGCGCCGTCAGCGGTGCTGGTGGCGGTCCCGGCACACGGCGGACGGCGCGCCCGGCGCGGCTTTGACCACGCCGAACTGCTCGCTGAGCAGTTATCGGTCCGCGTGATGCTGAATCGCGAGCCGGCGCTGCACCGCCACTCGGCCAGCGTCGGCCAGCAGCGCGGCCTTGGTCGTCGCCGGCGGCTGGCCGGCGAAGCGCTGCGCGTCAGCGCCGGCGCGACGGTGCCCGATCAGGTGATCCTCGTCGACGATGTCTGTACTACCGGGGCGACGCTTGAGCGCTGCGCAAGGGCACTTCGGAGCGCCGGCAGCAGCGCTGTCAGCGCCGTCACATATTCGCGTGTCAAATGAGCTGCGGCGTGATACCTTTGACAGACCTACATCGCGACGAGAGGATCCCCATGCGCACCGACCTGACCGGGACCAATATCGAGATCAATGGGGAGCTGCGCGCGCTCGTTGAGAAACGCTTCGCGAAGGTTCGGCGTCGTGTGCCGGAGGATGTTCACTGCGATGTGATCCTCTCTGAGGAGCACAACCCGAAGATCGCTGAAGGTCAGAAGGCCGAGGCCAACCTTCACATCAAGGGCGGCACGATCAACGCCAAGGCGCACGAGCGCGACATGGCTGCAGCTATCGGCCGGATCGCCGACGAAGTTATACGCCAACTCAACCGCCGCGGCGATCGGGGCCGCGCACGCAGCCGCGCCGGCGCCGACACAATCCGCCACGACCAAGCTGAGGGAGCCTTTTAGGGCGGCTCCTCGGCCACACAGCGCGGCTACACTCGGTCGATGGGTTTGCTCGAAAAAGCGCTGAACGTTGGCGAAGGTAAGCAGTTCCGCCAGTACGAAAAGCGCGTCTCTGAGATCGCCGCTTTCGAAGAGCAGCTGATCGCGCTCGATAACGACGCGCTGCGCGACCGCATGCAGGCGCTTGCGGTCCGTGTCCGCGAGCAAGGCGAGTCGCTCGACGACGTCCTGCCGGAGGCCTTCGCGATCGTCCGCGAGGCAGGCCGCCGCTACCTCAACATGCGTCACTTTGACGTCCAGCTGATCGGCGGCATGGTGCTGCACGGCGGCAACATCGCCGAGATGAAGACCGGCGAAGGCAAGACACTGACGGCGACGCTGGCCATCTGCCTCAATGCGCTGGCCGACAAGGGCGTCCACCTTGTCACCGTCAACGACTACCTGGCGCGCCGCGACGCCGAGTGGATGAGCCCGATCTACGAGGAACTCGGCTTTAGCTGGGGTGTCCTGCAGAACATGCAGGATCCCGAGGAGAAGCTTGCCGCCTACGCCGCCGACATCACCTACGGCACCAACTCCGAGTTTGGCTTTGACTATCTGCGCGACAACATGGCGCAGACGCTTGAAGAGAAGGTCCAGCACGGCGGCCGGATCGGCGAGGACGGCCGGCCGGTTGCAATGCACAACTTTGCGATCGTCGACGAGGTCGACAACATTCTGATCGATGAGGCGCGAACGCCGCTGATTATCTCCGGCGCGCCGGAAGCTGCCGCCGACTCCTACGGACAGTTTGCGCGGCTGGCGCCGAAGATGGTCGCCGGCAAGACACCGCAGGGGATGGACCCTCGCTCGAAGAAGGAGTTCGTCGCTGACTTTGATTACGAGTTCGATGAGAAGCACAAGACCGTCGCGATCACCGAGCAGGGCGTCGCGAAGGCCGAACAGTTCATGAATATCGACCACCTCTACCGGGCTGAGAACGGGCCGCTGGTCAATCACTTGATTCAGTCGTTGAAGGCTCAGAGCCTTTACAAGCGGGACGTTGATTACGCCGTAATTGACGACGAGGTGCGGATCATCGACGAGTTCACCGGCCGGATCCTCGAAGGGCGCCGCTGGTCGGAGGGGCTCCATCAGGCGGTCGAGGCAAAGGAGGGTGTCCGCGTTCAGGAGGAGAACCAGACGCTGGCGACGATCACGCTGCAGAACTTCTTCCGCCTTTACGACAAGCTCGGCGGAATGACCGGAACGGCGCTGACTGAGGCGACCGAGTTCATGAAGATCTACAAGCTTGGCGTCGTGCAGGTGCCGACCAACCAAGAGATGGTGCGGGCCGACCAGAACGATCAGATCTACAAGACAAAAGACGGCAAATGGAGCGCCGTTGCGCGCGAGATCGCGGCTCGCCACGAGGCCGGCCAGCCGGTTCTCGTCGGCACGGTCTCAGTTGAGATTTCCGAGGTTCTGGGCGGCATGCTGGCCGAGCGCGGCATTCCCCACACGGTGCTCAACGCCAAGCCCGAGTATGCCGAACGTGAGGGCCAGACGATCGCCGAAGCCGGCCGCCCCGGCGCCGTCACAATCGCCACCAACATGGCGGGTCGTGGCGTTGACATCAAACTTGGTGGCAATCCTGAGCATCTCGCCCGCGAGCAGTTGATCGCGGCAGGTGTCAAGCCGCACGAGCCAGAGTTTGCCGAGCAGATGCCGGCGCTGATCGCCGAGCAGGAGGTCAAGGTTGCGAGCGCGCGCGAGGCCGTAATCGAAGCCGGTGGCCTGTTCATCGTTGGCACCGAGCGGCACGAATCGCGCCGCATCGACAACCAGCTGCGCGGCCGCTCCGGCCGTCAAGGCGACCCCGGCGAGTCACGCTTCTTCCTCAGTGCCGAGGACGATCTGGTCCGCCTCTTCGCCGGCGACCGGATCTACAAGATTCTCGACCGCCTTGGCGGCACCGACGAGGACGGCAACGAGGAGCCGATCGAGGCCGGGATGCTCTCAAAGCAGATCGAAAAGGCGCAGCGCAAGGTCGAGGAGCAGAACTTTCTGATCCGCAAGCGTGTGCTGGAGTACGACGACGTGATGAATGAGCAGCGCCGCGTCGTTTACGCCTACCGAGACGAAGTGCTCGAAGGTGTAGATCTGGGAGATCAGGCCCGCACCGAGATCGGCGAGGTTGTCCGCCGCATGATCGATGAGTACACGCCGAGCGACTACATCGAGGACTGGGACCTTGAGGGGCTGTTCGTCGCGCTGAACGACATCATGCCGGTTGGCACGATCGACACCGGCTTGACGGCGGGCGCGGTCAAGGACGATAACTCCGATCGTGATTCGCTTTCGGAGCGCGCCGTTGATGAGGCGATGGCGCTCTACGACGGCCGCGAGCAAGAGCTCGGCGACGAGCTGATGGGCGCACTTGAGCGTTACCTGCTGCTGCAGACGATCGATCAGCGCTGGAAAGAACACCTCTACGACATGGACTACTTGCGCGAAGGTATCCACCTGCGCGGCTTTGCCCAGATCGACCCGTTGATCGCCTACAAGAATGAGGCCTTCACGCTGTTCGGCGACCTGATGAACTCGATCTGGGCCGACTTTGCGCGGATGGTCTACCACGTAGAAGTTGAGATTGAGGTCGATGACTCCGAGCAGGCTCCGTTTGCGCCGTCGCTGTCGCTGGCGTCGGGGGCTATCAGCTACTCGGCCGGTGGCGGGCAGGGAGCGCTTGAGGCAGCGGCCGGCGCCGGCGGCGGCGGCGCGACCGACGTCGCCTACGCTGACGAGCAGCAGGAGTTTGCCGAGCCGGCGCCGGTTGAGCAGCGCGTGCTCAATGCCGACGAGCAGATCGGCCGCAACGACCCCTGTTGGTGTGGCTCGGGTCAGAAGTACAAGAAGTGCCACGGCGCCTGAGCGCCGCCCGCTGCCGCCAGTTCGCTGCTAGCGTCGCTTGTTGTGGCTAGCGCAGCAAAACTTGAGTCGGCGCCGCAGCGTCTGAGCGCCGTTGGTGAGCAGCTGGCTGAGCTGTCTAGCTTCCTCGACCCGGATGATCTGGCAGCCCGGGTGGCTGAGCTTGAGGGCCGGATGGCGGCCGAGGGTTTTTGGGATGTGCAGGACGAGGCGGCGCGCGTCAGCGGCGAGCATGCTCGAGTCTCACGGCGGCTTGAACGCTGGCAACAACTGGCCAGCGACGCCGACGATCTGGCGACGATGTTGGAGCTGGCCGAGGAGGACGCCTCGCTTGTCGACGAGTTTGACGGCCAGCTGAGCGACGTTGAGAGGCGCCTCGCAGCATTCGAAGAGGAGCGACTGTTTGCTGGCGACTACGACGCCGGCGGCGCGCTCGTCACGGTCAACGCCGGCGCCGGTGGCACCGATGCCCAGGACTGGGCCGAGATGGTTCTGCGGATGCTGATGCGCTGGGCTGAGCAGCGTGGTTTTACGGTCGAGCTGTTGGAGGCCAGTGCCGGCGATGAGGCCGGCATCAAGTCGGCAACCTTCCGCGCCGCCGGTGAAAACGCCTACGGCCTGTTCTGCGCCGAGCGCGGTGTTCACCGCCTCGTCCGCCTTTCACCGTTTGACTCTGCCAGCCGCCGCCAGACCTCTTTTGCTGGCGTTGAGGTGGCGCCCGTAGTTGACGAAATCGAAGACGTCACGATCGACGACGACGATCTTCAGATTGATACCTACCGCGCCTCCGGCGCCGGCGGCCAGCACGTCAACAAGACAGATTCCGCCGTGCGGATCACACATCGGCCCAGTGGGATTGTCGTCCAGTGTCAGAACGAGCGCTCACAGTCGTCGAATAAGGAGACGGCGATGAAGATGCTCCGCGCCAAGCTGCTGGAGCTTGAGGAACGGCTGCGTGCTGAGCAGATCGCGGCCGAAAAGGGCGAGAGCCAAGACGTTAACTTCGGCTCGCAGATCCGCTCCTACGTGCTGCACCCTTACACGATGGTTAAGGACCATCGAACCGATGTTGAGATCGGCGATGTGCAGCGCGTACTTGAGGGCGACCTCGACGAGCTGGTTCGGGCCGAGCTGCTGCGGGCGAGTGTCAGCCAATGAGCGGCGGGCCGCTCGACCAGTCCACAGCGCCGTACCTCGAGGCAATAGTTCGTTACGCGGAGCGCGACCCGGCCCGCTTTCACGTTCCCGGCCACAAGGGCGGAACGGGATCTGATCAGGCCTTCCGCGACGCCGTCGGCGTGGAGGCGCTGGCGCTGGATCTCGCTCAAGGGCTTGATGGAATCGACGAAGGGCCGGGGCGGACGCCATACGCGCTGGCGGAGCTGCTGGCCGCAGAGGCCTATGGCGCGCAGCGCAGCTGGTTTTTGACCAACGGCGCATCGCAGGGAAACCATGCCCTCTGCCTGGCGCTGGCTCCGCTCGGCCGGACAATCATCGCGCAGCGCAACTCACACGCCTCGGTCGTCGATGGCCTAGTGCTGAGCGGCGGCATCCCGATCTTCATCGAAGCCGAGTACGACGCCGATCTGGGAATGGCGCTTGGCGTCGATCCGCCGAAGTTGGCGGCGCTGATCGCCGCCAACCCGCAGGCCAAAGCGGCGTTCATCGTTTCACCGACCTACTACGGGCTGACGGCCGACATTGCAGGCTGCGCTGAAGTTGCCCACGCCGCCGGTGTCGCACTGATCGTTGACCAGTCGTGGGGGGCTCATCTGGGCTTTCATCCGGCGCTGCCGCCGAGCGCCCTAGCGCTTGGCGGCGACGCAGTGCTGACAAGCACGCACAAGCTCGGCGGCTCAATGACGCAGAGCGCGATCCTCCATCTTGGGTCGGCCGAGCGGATCGACGAAGAGGCACTGGTACGAGCGATCCGGATACTGCGCTCAACCAGTCAGAGCACACTGCTGATCGCCTCGCTCGACGCCGCCCGCCGTCAGCTGGCAACGCGCGGCGAGCAACTGCTGACCGACACAATCGAGCGGCTGACCGAGCTGCGCGAGCGGCTGAGCGCGGTGCCTCAGCTGGATCTGGTTGACGAGCGGATGGTTGGGCGGTCCGGGATCGCTGGTTATGACCCGCTGCGCCTTGTACTTGACGTGCGCCGCGTAGGGCGCAGCGGTGTTGAGTTTGCTGATGCGCTGCGCCGCGCCTATGACGTTCATCCCGAGATGGCGACGCAGACCAATGTCGTCTTCGTCGTCAGTCTTTCCGAGAGCGCTAAGCAGCTGGGGCGGCTGGCTGAGGCGATTGAAGCAACCGTCGACCGGCTGGCACGCAGCGGCCATACGGTTCTGCCAATCCAGCCGCCGGGGCCGTCAGGCGGCTGCGTCGTATCGCCGCGCGAAGCATTCCTCGGCGAGGCTGAGATCGTCCCGCTGGCGCAGGCCGTCGGCAGGATCTCGTGTGAGTCGATCGCCGGTTATCCGCCCGGGATTCCAGCGCTACTGCCGGGCGAACGAATCAGCGCCGAGGTCATTGACCAGCTGCGCCAAGTGGTTAAGACCGGCGCTCACATGCACGGTGCCAGCGACCCCGAACTGGGCACAATCGCCGTGCTTGCCGAGGATCGCCCTGCCTGACTCTCTAGGCTCCCTTTATGGATCAGGCAACGCGCCGCCAGCTCGACGACGTTGTCGCTCGGGCGCTCGCTGAGGACGTTGGCGACGGCGACCGCACGGCGCTGGCGACGATCCCCTTAGGCAGTCAGGCGGTGGCGCTCGTCACGCAGAAGCAGGCAGGTGTGATCTTCGGGCTTGAAGCCGCGCAGTCAGCGTTCGCAGCGCTCGACCCGGAGGTCGTTTTTGAACCGCTGACCGAGCAGGGAGTCTGGCGCGACGGTGGCCCGGTGCTGCGCGCCAGCGGTGATGCGCGGGCGCTGCTCAGCGCTGAACGGACTGCACTCAACCTGCTTGCGCGGCTGAGCGGTGTTGCGACGCTGGCAGCGCGCTACGTAGAAGCGGTCGAGGGCAGCGGCGCGGTAATTCTCGACACGCGCAAGACGACGCCAGGGATGCGGCTACTGGAGAAGGCCGCGGTGGCAGCCGGGGGGGCCTCCAACCACAGGATCGGCCTCTGGGATGCCTATCTGATTAAGGAGAACCACACCGCCGTCGCCGGTGGCATCGCAGCCGCCGTCAACGCCGCGCGCGCGGCTGACGGGGCGTTGCCGCTCGAAGTTGAGTGCCGCGACCTTGATGAGGTTGATCAGGCGCTTGCGGCCGGCGTTGAGCGCCTGCTGCTCGACAACATGACCGTTGAGCAGCTGCGGGCTGCCGTTGAAAAAGTCGACGGCAGGGCTGCTCTGGAGGCCAGTGGCGGCGTCACGCTTGACAGCGTGGCTGAGATCGCCCGGACCGGAGTACAATTCGTCTCGGTGGGCGCCATCACACACTCTGCTCCGGCTCTTGACCTGTCGCTGACAGTCGAGGTTGGCCCGTGACCTCGCTGCCGTTGCCAATGGCTCCGGAGCCGGGCTCTGGCTCTAGCGTTACCGCTGCGCTGCAGGAGGAGGTTCGCGCGCTGGCGAAGGCGCGTGACGCCGTGATCCTCGCGCACAACTACCAAGTGCCAGAGGTTCAGGACGTCGCTGATTACGTAGGCGATTCGCTTGGCCTGTCGCAGCTGGCGGCGAAGACTGACAGCCCTGTGATCGCCTTCTGCGGCGTCCACTTCATGGCTGAGACGGCCTCCGTCCTAGCGCCGGACAAGACGGTCTTGCTGCCTGACCTTGACGCCGGCTGCTCGCTGGCCGACTCGATCACGGCCGACCAGCTTGAGCAGTGGCAGGCGCGCTTCCCGGACGCGATCACCGTGATGTACGTCAACACAACGGCGGCCGTGAAGGCGCTGACCGATTACTGCTGCACCTCCTCCAACGCCGTCGCGGTGGTGCGTCACATCATCGAGCAACACGGCCCCGAGGTTGAGATCTGCTTTGGCCCTGACATGTTTCTCGGCGCCTATGTGCAGAAGATCACTGGCCATCAACCGATGCACATCTGGGACGGCGAGTGCCACGTTCACGCCGGTATTCGGCCCGACGACATCACGAGCGTCCGCGGCGAGCATCCCGGTGCCGATTTCCTGATCCATCCGGAGTGTGGCTGTGTCACGTCAGTGATGGAGTACGTCGCCGCTGGCGACGTTGAGGCGGAGGGCGTGCAGATGCTCTCAACCGGCGGGATGATGGGCTACGCCGAGCAGGCCAACGCCGACGGCAGCAAGCGCGATGTAATCGTCGCGACCGAGATCGGCATGCTTTACCCGCTCGCCAAGGCGGCGCCGGAGATCAACTTCATCCCGGCGAATCCGCAGGCCAGCTGCCGCTATATGAAGATGATCACGCTTGAGAAGCTGCGCGACGCGCTGCGCGATGGCAGCCCCCAAGTGAAGGTCGAGCCTGCAATCGCCGAGCGCGCACGGCTGCCGATCGAGCGGATGATCGCGATCAACCCTTAGCGCTCCGTGAAGGCTATCGGCGGCGCGACCGGCGCCTCTGCGGGCAGCACGATCTCGATCTTGACCCACTGCTTGCCGGTAGCGCTCAGCCGCAGCGCCGCCTCGTGGACGACGGTGCCAGCGATCAGCACCTCGGTGCCGCAGTCGACGTACTCTCCGTCGTCATCTGAGGGGTCTTCGTCGCCGGGGTGATCGTCGTAGTCGTCGCCGTCGCCGGGGTGATCGTCGTAGTCGTCGCCGTCGCCGGGGTGATCGTCGCCGTCGTCGCCGTCGCCGGGGTGATCGTCGCCGTCGTCGTCGCGGTCGCGGTCGCGGTTAGGACCTGAATTCTCGCCGGAGCCGCCGCGCGGGCCTTCTCCGCGCTTTGCGCTACTTGCCGACATCGGTCCAACGATCGGGCTCGCCGCAGCGTCAGTCACACACTCAATGCTCGTCCATTCGCCAACTGTGGCTGAGAGCGTGTCGCCACTGGCGTCAGTGATCTTCAGAACAGATGTCGTGGCGTCGAACGACAGCACCCGGCCGACATCTTCGGAGCCGTCATCGACACCGTCGTTATCGCTGTCGGCTTTGCGTGGATTCGTGCCGCCGGTGTACTCGGAGAGGTTGACAACCCCGTCGGCGTCCTGATCGCGCTGCGCCTGGTTCACCTTCAGCGAGAGTTTGTATCGCTTCTCCCACTTGTCAGGGAGTCCGTCGCGGTTGCGGTCGGCGGCGCGTGCGGCGCGCTGCTTCGCTTTCGCAGCTGCCTTCTGCTTCGCTTTCGCAGCTGCCTTCTGCTTCGCTTTTGCAGCGGCGCGCTGCTTCGCTTTCGCAGCTGCCTTCTGCTTCGCTTTCGCAGTGGCGTGCTGCTTCGTTTTGGTGCCTGTGCTCGGCTTGGCGACCGCGGCCGTCGGCAGTGCCAGAAGCAGCAATGCTGCGAGCGTTAGCGAGAGAGTTTGGATCGAGCGGGACATAAGCAGTTACTCCTTAACCAGGGGGTCTGTTACTCAGACCGGTGGCGTGCGTCAATGTGACGCGGCAGACAGCGCGATCGCTCAATCGTCGGAGGGCGGGCTGTTGCCGCCGCGTCCTTGACCCGAGCCGCCTTTACCGCCGGCCGCCGCCGCCGGAGTCGCCTTTACCGCCGCCGCCACCGCCACCACCGCCGCCGGAGTCGCCTTTACCGCCGCCGCCGCCGCCACCGCCGGAGTCGCCTTTACCGCCGCCGCCTCCGCCGCCACCGCCGGAGTCGCCTTTACCGCCACCGCCGGAGTCGCCTTTACCGCCGCCGCCACCACCGCCACCACCGCCGCCGGAGTCGCCTTTACCGCCGCCGCCGCCACCGCCACCACCGCCGCCGGAGTCGCCTTTACCGCCACCGCCGCCAGAGTCGCCTTTACCGCCGCCACCGCCGGAGTCGCCTTTACCGCCGGAGCCGCCACCGCCACCGCCGGAGTCGCCTTTACCGCCGGAGCCGCCGCCACCGCCGGTGTCGCCCTTACCGCCGCCACCGCCACCGGAATCGCCTTTACCGCCGCCGTCACCCGCGCTCGGCCTGTCGGGGCCTTGGAACGGAGCCGCTTGCGGGCCGCCCGGGGCTGCGTCGCTGGTCAGAGAATCGCCGCTAAACGCCATCGGCATCGATCCGCCTCGGTCGCCGCTCGCGTCGACGCCTGCGAAAGTCTTCATCCCTTGCCCGGCGCCAACGATCACCCCGTCGGGGCCAACGGTCACGCCGCTGATCGCGCCGGCTGCGCCAGCTTGCACGGCAATCTTGGCGGCCGCTGGCGTTGAGCGGTTGCTCTCGTTGATAATTGTGGCGACCTTCGGCGCCCCCGCCGCGACGGCCGTCACCGAGATGACGACTGCGCCTGCCTTGAACGCCGTGCTGGCTAGCGCGTTGCCGCCGCCGTCGCCGAGCATCTCAGCAATCCGGTGCGTGACGTCCGGGCTGGTGTTCCGGTGCCCATCGGCCAGCCACAGAGCGAGCGGCAGCGGTGTTAGCGCTGTCACGCCGGCGCGCAGCTGCACACGAGCGCGGCGCACCAGCTGACGCACGCCGGCGTCGCTGACACCAAGGTCGGCCGCAACATCGGCGTGGGCGCGGCCATCAACTGCGACGGCCAGCAAGGCAGCGCGCTGGCGTTCAGGCAGTGAGGCGATGACGCTCAGTGCGCTACGAATCTCCTCATTCTGTTCGAGCGCCGCGTGGGGGCTGATGCCTCCGTCGGGCGCTTCGATTAGTTCAAGCTCTCCAGATTCAGCTTTTTGCATGGCGTTCAGGGCTCCGTTGTGGACGATCCGATAGAGCCAGGGCCGCAGGTCGCGAACCTCTGTGCCGGTCCCCAGCGCCGTCCAGGCACTGAGGAACGCGGCCTGGACAACCTCTTCAGCCCGTGCCTCGCTGAGAAAACGCTGCGCATACCGCCTTAGCGGTTTGCCGTAGCGGTCGACGATCGCCTCAAAAGCGCGTTCGTGTCCGTCGCCAGCTAGCGACGCGAGTCGCTCGTCTGACTGTGTTCTCAGCAGGGATACGGAAATATGTGGGGTCAGCAGTGCTCCTGAACTACAGACCAGCCTACTCCCAATTCGTGACGCTAGTGCTGGTTAGACGGCGGTCGCTAGCCGAATTCTCCGGACTTATGCGGCCCTACACAGGCAATTGAGAGTTTTTCAGGGTCAACGCGCCGCGCTGCCTCTGCCACCTGGTCGAAGGTGACTGCGTCGATCGCGGCAATCGCATCGTCGGGGTCAAAGCTCTCGCCGTGGACGATTGAACGGCCAGCAGCGTAGCCGGCGACGGCGTTGGTGTTCTCAAACGACAGGACGCGGCGGCCGGCGACGTAGGCCCGCGCCCGGTGGACCTCCTCTTCGGTCGGCCCGTCGGTCGCAAGTTCGGCGACGATCTCGCACATCCGTGTGAAGGCCTCGCCGGTCTTTGCCGACTCCAGCCCGGCGCCGAGGATCAACGCGCTGTAGTCGCTGGCAACGTGTGACATCGCGAAGACCGAATAGGCGAGGCCGCGCTGCTCGCGGATCTCGTCGAACAGGCGCGAGCCCATCGAGCCACCGAGCAGCGTCGAGTAGATCCCAAAGGCTGCGCGCTGGGCCGGGTCGGCCGGGTCGATCTGCGGCTGGTAGAGCATCCGCAGGTGCGACTGGTTGCTGTCGCGCTCTTCGACCAGCACCTCCGGCGAAAAGCTTGCCGGAGCTTCAGCCTGCGGCGGCGCTGGCAGTGACGGAAAGCGGCCAAAAGCTTCGTCAACCGAGCCATTATTCGACACGTGCTCAAGGTTTCCGACGATGAAAGCGCCGCCTCGTTGACCCGACCAGCGCCGTTCGCGGAAGGCGATGATCGCCTCACGCGTGAAGCTCTCGAGGTGCTCTTGGGGGCCCAGCACGGTGCGGCCCAACGGATGGTCGCCGAAGCCGGCCCGTTCGATCAGATCACCGGCGACCGAGGCTGGCTCGTCCTTGTAGCGTTGGATCTCCTGAATGACGACGCCGCGTTCCTTGTCGAGCTCGTCGGCGTCGAGTTTGGGGCGGCCAACAAAGTCGGTCAGTAGGTCGATCGCCTCGGGCGCCGACTCGGCACGCACCGTGATGTGGAAGGCGACAAGGTCGTGGCTGGTGTAGGCGTTGAGCGATCCGCCCATCCGCTCGGCCGTCTCGTTGACCTTGCGGTAATCGTCGTAGATTTGCCCGCCTTTGAAGACGAGATGCTCAAGAAAGTGAGCCATGCCGTTCTCTTCGGCGCGCTCGGTGCGGGCGCCAGCGTCGAACGCTACGAGGATCGTCGTGGCGCGCGTTCCAGGGATTGCGATCCGATGGATCGGCAGTCCGTTGAGGGCGGTAGTGCTCGTGATCTCGGCCATTCGATGACGATAGCGCTGCCGATCAGCGGGAATCGACCGATTTTGCTGCAACCACCGCTGCAGCGAGCCGGCCGGGGAGGAATCCGCCGCTACGTGGCTAACATCGGTTGACGATGGCCTCGACTGAGAAAGAGCTGCGCCTGCGCGATTCAAAGCTCGCGCAGCGCAAGGACGCGGCGGCAGCTTCCGGTCGCCCCGGCGATCCTGCCAACGCAATCGAGTGCCGCGGCGTGACGAAGCGTTACGACAGCACTATGGCTGGCCTCAGCGGTACGACCTTCTCAATCCGCCGCGGTGAATTTGTCTTCCTCGTCGGCCCGACCGGCTCCGGCAAGTCAACGCTGATGCGGCTGCTGATCAAGGAGCTTGAGCCTGATCAGGGAACGGTTCTCGTCGCCGGCCGTGACCTCGGTGAGCTGTCACACAAGCAGCTGCCTTACTACCGCCGCAACCTTGGCGTTGTCTTCCAGGACTTCAAGCTGTTGCCCGACCGTACGGTTTACGAAAACGTTGCCTACGCGCTGCAAGTAACGGGCAGCTCGCGCGCTGACATCCGCGAAAAGGTGCCGGACATTCTTCGCCTGACCGGGCTTGCAACGAAGCTTCACCACTACCCCGACCAGCTGTCCGGCGGCGAACAGCAGCGCGTAAGTATTGCTCGCGCCTTTGTCAATGCGCCTCCGCTGCTGCTGGCTGATGAGCCGACCGGCAACCTCGACCCCGAGACTTCGATCGGCATTATGCAGCTGCTGTACCGGATCAACCGCACGGGCACGACGGTGTTGGTTGCGACGCATGACTCCCAGATGGTTGACCGGATGCGCCGCCGCGTGTTGGAGCTGGCCGATGGTGTAATCGTCCGCGACGAGCTCGATGGCCGCTACGCGCCGACCGACATCTCGACCGCTGAATTTGGCGCCCTGCTGCGCGAGCCTTCGCCGCAGCCGCAGCGGGTGGAGCAAAAGGACGAGCCGGGCAACGACTTCGATCAGGCCTTCAGAGACTGATGAAACTCAGGTTCTTCACGCGTGAGGCACTCACCTCGATCGGCCGTAACGCCGTTCCGAGCTTCGCTGCGCTTGCCTCGGTCCTCGTAACACTGCTGGTTCTCGGCGTCTTCATTCCGATTGTGCAGGCAACGACGGGAGCGGCAAATGACGTTCGCGGCCAGGTGATCGTCAACGTCTACATGACGAGCAACGCAACTCCTGGCGATGCGACGCGGGTTCGTTCGCAGCTGGTGGCAATCGACGGCGTTAAGTCGGTTCAGTACGTCAGCAAGGATGCCGCCTACGCGCTGGAGCGCCGCAAGAACCCTGAGGCTTACGATCTGCTCGGCTCAAACCCGCTGCCCGACACGCTGCGCGTCACGCCAAAGAACCCCGACAATGCGCTGGCGCTGGTTAGCGCGATTCAGCCGCAAACGCCTGGTGGGGGGCGGACAACGATCGATCCGTCGATCGACTCGGTCGGTTCGTCGAAGGACAATACGGAGAAGATCCTGACGGCAACACGGGTCGTCAAGCTGACGACCGGCCTGCTCGCTGGCCTGCTGATCGTCGCCTCAATTCTGCTGATCTCGAACACGATCCGACTCTCTGTCTTCTCGCGCCGCCGTGAGATTCAGGTAATGAAACTGGTCGGTGCGACCGACGGCTTTATCCGCTGGCCGTTCGTCCTTGAGGCGGTCATCCTCGGCGCGCTCGGCGCCGTGCTCGCTGTCCTCCTGCTCGGCGTGATGAAGGTGGCGCTCGTTGACCCACTGGTCAGCGACTTTGCGCTGCTCTCTGCGCCGACAACAATCAGTTTCGGGCTGCTTGTTGCCGTGCTGCTTGGCGCCGGCGTTGCCGTCAGCGCGATTGGCTCGGCGATCTCGCTACGCCGCTTCTTGCAGGTCTAGGCGCCATAAGGGCCGCTCGCGCTGCGTCGCCGCCCTACCCTCCGTAGACCGGCGCCCGCTCGCCGCCGCTGCCAATGTCCGCTCCCCGCAACTCAACCGTCCTTCTCACTGTCTTCCTGTCGATCGTCGCCGCCTGCGCGCTGGTCGTCGTGATCTTCTCTGCCGGCATTTGGCTTGGCGGCCGCAACCCCCAGCTTGTGCCGTCGCCGCTGCGCGGCGTTCTGGTCGGCAGCGATGATCAGGTCGTTGTGCGCGAGGCGCTGGAGGAGATCGAGTCGACCTACTACCGCAAGCTGCCGCCAGGGCAACTCGCAAACTTTGCGATCGGCGGCGCAGTCAGTCGCTTGCAGGATCGTTTCTCGACCTACTTCACGCCGAAACAGTACGCCGAGTTTCAAGAGAGTCAGAAGAGCCGCTTCACGGGGATCGGTGTGACCGTCGACCGCGTCACGCGCGGCCTTGTGGTCCGCTCGGTCTATAAGGGCTCGCCTGCGAAACAAGCTGGGATTGTTGTCGGCGACCAGATAGTCGAAGCAAACGGCCGGTCGCTGAAAGGTATGACGACCGAGCAGTCCTCGCAGCTAATCAAGGGCCCGGCCGGAACGACAGTCCGCTTGAAGGTGATCCACAAAGGGAACGAGCGCACAGTGACAGCGACGCGTCGGCGGATCAGCGTCCCGGTCGTTGCATCAGTTCTTAAGCAGGTCTGCGGCACGAAGGTCGGGATCGTTGCCCTTTCGCAGTTCAGCTCAGGCGCCCACTCCGCGGTCTACGCGGCGCTGAATCGGTTGAAAAAGCGTGGCGCGCAGGCTTACATCCTTGACCTTCGCAACAACGGCGGCGGGCTCGTTGACGAGGCTCAGCTGATCGCCAGCGCGTTCCTTGACAAAGGACCGATCGTCACTACCCGCGGCCGCAGCGTTGCGAGTCGCACGCTTGACGCGACCGGTAATCCGATCGTGCCAACGGCGCCGCTTGTCGTGCTGACGAACGGCGGCACGGCGTCCGCATCAGAGATCGTCGCCGGCGCGCTGCAGGACCGCGGCCGCGCAACCCTGGTTGGCGAGAAGACCTTTGGCAAAGGCGTTTTTCAGCAAGTGATTGAGCTCTCTAACGGCGGTGCGCTCGACATCACGGCCGGTCAGTATTTCACGCCGAAGGGCCGCAATCTTGGCGGCAGGGGCGTTTCGCAAGGTGCCGGGCTAAAGCCTGACCTGCTGGTCAAGCAGCCGCCTAAGGCGACGCGGGACATGGCGCTGCGCGCCGCGCTCTCGAAACTCGGCCGCTGCGAAGCCGCCCGCAAGTGACGCCGCCACCGAAGCGTGAGCGGGCAGCCGGCGAGCCGCTCGTCGTGCTGCTTACACAGCGCGGCAAGTTCCTTGTCGGTGAGCCGTTCTTTGAGCCCGGCCAGCAGATCAGCATCGGTAAGGGGCCGGCCAAGGCCCGCGCCGGCAAGCTGGCGCTGATCGCAACCCCCGGCGCCGGTTCACGCAATGCCAGGGCGAAGGTGCTGAGGCTGCTTGGCAGCCCGGAGATCGCTCGCAACGTCGTTGAGGCGCTGATGCTCGACCGCGGCCTGCGCCGTCGCTTCCCCAAGAAGGTGCTGGAAGCGGCCGAGCTGGCGCGCGACCATCCTCATGAAGAGCCGTCGCGCCGCGACCTGCGCGAGCTGACGACCTTCACGATCGACCCTTCGAACGCCAAGGACTTTGATGACGCGATCTCGGCCGAGCGGGTCAGCGACAAGCTGACGCGGATCTGGGTTCACATCGCCGACGTCAGCGCTTACGTGCGGCCCGGCGACGTGATCGACCGTGAGGCTCGCCGCCGTGCAACGAGTGTCTACGTGCCCGGCGCAGTTGAGCCGATGCTGCCGGAGGCGCTCTCCAACGATGCCTGCTCGCTGGTTCCCGGTGAGGAGCGACTCGCGGTTACCGCTGAACTGGAGTTTGAGGGCGCCGAGTTGCTGCGCAGCAGCTTCTATCGCTCGCTGATCCGGTCGGACAAGCGGCTCAGCTACGAGGACGTTGACGAGATCTTCGCCGGGACACGCAAAGCCAAGGCGCCGTGGGCGGAGCCGCTGAGCGCGGCGCGTGAAGTTTCGGCGCAGCTTGATGCGGCGCGACGGGCCGGCGGCGCAGCGCTGGCGATCGAGTCGGTCGAGCCAGAGTTCTCCTTTGACAAGCAGGGTCACGTCGCCGACTCGGCGGTCAGCATTCAGACCGAGTCGCATAGGCTTATTGAGCATCTGATGATCGCCGCCAACGGGGCGGTGGCGGCGCTCTGCAGCGAGCGCGGCCTACCGACCCTTTATCGCATCCATGAGCGGCCTGAGTCTGAATCGGTTGAGCGGCTGCTTGACCAGCTGGCATCGCTCGGCGTGCCGACGCCTGCGACTGCCAAGCACCTGTCGTCAACTGAAGCTGGCGAGGTTGTTGCCGCCGCCTCGCTGGCCGTTGACGAGCACGTCAAACGGACCGGCAGCGGCCGACTTGGCCTCACCTACCTTGTCCTGAGGTCGCTGCGCCAGGCCCGCTACTCACCGCAGAACCTCGGCCACGCTGGGCTTGGCCTTGCCAACTACTGCCACTTCACCTCGCCGATCCGCCGCTACCCAGACCTGCTCTGTCACCGCGCGCTGCTCAGCGCCGTCGGCTGCGACGAGCAAGCGCCGCGCGCCGACGAGCTGGAGGAGATCGCCGTCTGGGCCAGCGAGCGCGAACGCGACGCGATCAGGACCGAGCGGATTGCCGATTCGATCGCCGGCGCCTTCCTGCTGGAGCGCAGGCTGCGTGAGCGTGGCGCCGATGAGCCGTTCGACGGCGAGGTGACGGGGCTGATCGGCGCCGGGATCTTTGTCAGCTTCGACGGCGCTGCGCATGAGGGCTTTGTGCCGGTGCGCCGGATTGCCGGCGACTGGTGGGATCTGAACGAGCAGGGCACGATCATGACCGGCAATCGCAGCGGCAGCACGATCCGTTTCGGCGATCGCCTGAAGGTCAAGGTTGACCGGGTTGATCGGGCGCGAGGGCGGGTCGATCTGCTGCTCGCCGACAAGCCCGCCGCTCGCTAGGCTCGCCAGATGGCTAAGAAAGGCAAAAAGAAGGTCGCGCCAGGCGATGTTGCGACCAACCGTCAGGCGCGCCACCGCTACGACATCCTCGACAAGATTGAATGTGGCATCGTCCTGCAGGGAACCGAGGTCAAGTCGCTGCGCGAGGGCTTAGTCCAGATCAAGGATGCCTACGCCCAGGCCGATGAGGGCGAGCTTTGGCTGCATAACTGCCACATCTCGCCCTACGCACCGGCGGCTGACAACAACCACGAGCCGGAGCGCGTGCGCAAGCTGCTGGCGCATCGCAGCGAGATTGCACGGTTGACCAGCCAGCAGGCCGAGAAGGGCTTGACGATCGTGCCGCTGCGGATCTACTTCAAGGGCCAGCACGCCAAGGTTGAGCTGGGCTTGGCGAAGGGCCGCGACCGTTTTGACAAGCGTCAGGCGATCAAAGAACGCGAAACTAAGCGCGACATGGAACGTGCGCTGCGCGAAGCAAACCGCTAGCCGCGCTCAGCGATTACCGCCTCGGCAGCGATCTCAGCCTCCTCCAGTTCGGCCTCGACGAGCTGCAGGCCCGACTTCCAGAAACCAGCGTCGCTCAGGTCAAGGCCGGCAATCTCTGCCAGCGCCTCGGGGCTGCGCGAGCCGCCGGCCGCCAGCATCTCAAGATAGGCGGGAACGAAAGCCTCGCCTTCTTTGAGGTACTGGCCATAAACCGACAGCGCCAGCAGCTGGCCGTAGGCATAGGCATAGACGTAGCCGGGGCTGGCGATGAAGTGGGGGATATAGCTCCACCACGAGCGGTAGTCGGCTGTGATCTCAACGGCGTCGCCAAGCAGCTGCTCTTGCGTCGTCTGCCAATGGGTCCCAAAGTCCTCAACCGAAAGTTCGCCCTGCTCGCGGCGATGCGTGTGGACCGCCTGTTCGAAGCGATTCATCGCCGTCTGACGAAAGACGGTGGCGATCGAGTTCTCAATGTTCTCGGCCAGCAGGCTGAGCCGCGACTGCGGCGTGTCGGCGGCTTCAAGTAGGCGCCGGAAGACCAGCGTCTCACCGAAGACCGATGCTGTCTCGCAGACGGTAAGCGGCGTGTGCTGTTCGAAGATGCCGCGCGGGATCGCCAATGCTGCGTGGACGCCGTGGCCCAGCTCGTGCGCCAGTGTCATTACGTCGCGTCTTGTTGCCGTCCAGTTGAGCATCACGTAGGGGTGGACGCTCGGAACGGTGTAGGCGCAGAAGGCGCCGCCACGCTTGCCGGCGCGGGCCGGGGCGTCGATCCAGCGTTCGTCGAAGAAGCGCGCCGCTAGGTCGCCCAGCTCGGGCGAAAAGTCACCGTAGGCGTCGAGCACAATCTCGCGCCCTTCATCCCAGCCGATCTTGGCGTCGTCCTGCGCGATCGCTGCGGCGCGGTCGTAGTCGGCGATCCGGTCAAGCCCCAGCAGTTTCGCCTTCAGCCGGTACCAGCGCCGCGGCAGGTCATATGCGCCCTCAACTGCCTCGATCAGCGCCTCAACCGACTCGTCGCTGGCTTCGTTGGAAAGGTTGCGGCTCGATAGCCAGGTCGGGTAATCGCGCAGGCGGTCCTCGGTCGCCTTGTCTTGCAGCAGCGTGTTGAAGAGGTAAGCGCGCGTGCGTAGCCCCGGCTCCAGCGCGCGGGTGACGGCCTCCGCCGCGCCGCGCCGCACGTCACGCCGGGGTGAATGGAGCAGGCTGAGCGCCTGATCGAGCGGCACCGCCTCCGCCTCCAGTGGCAGTTGTACGCGAATCGCGCTGGTCAGTTCACTGAACAGCCGCGACCAGGCATCACGGCCGGTGACGGCCTTTTCGGCCGACAGCTTCTCCTCCGCTTCGGTTAGCAGGTGGGGGCGGTAGCGGCGAATCGTGCTGAGGTAGTGGCGCGCCTGCTGCAGCCCATCGGCGGCCAGCAGCTGGTCGGCGCTCGCGTCGTCCAGCTCGGCCCATTCCAGCTCAAAGAAGACGAGTTTCGTCCCGATCGCTGTCGCCAGTTCCTGAACGCGCGCCATCAGCGCGCCGTTAACAGGGTCCTCGGTATCGGCGGCAAAGCGCAGGTGGGCGTAGTTGCCGGCACGGCCAACAAGGTCGCTAATCACTGCCAGTTCAGCGACGATCAGTGCCAGCCCGGGGCCGTCGAGCTGTGCGACCTTGCCGGAATGGGCGCTTGCCAGTACCGCGGCGCGGCGATCGGCGTCGGCCAGCAGATCGTCACATTCAGCCGGGCCACCGCCGCCGACCAGGTCTTCCAGCTGCCATGTGACGTTGTCAACCGCTGAGTCGTTCATAAGGCGAGCATATTGTCCCACGTGCGCGCATTGAGCCAGCCTGACTCTCACTCGGGGTGGACCGAAGGATGGGGTCCGGTCACTGTTGCGCGGCACGTACAGGGTTCTGGTAGTTTGCCGCCAACGGAATAAGGAAGGGAAGTCCCATGGTTTGCAGCCGCAGGTTTGAGCGTCGTTTCGCCGCCGCCGTAATTGCCTCGGTTGTCGTGTTGTTGTCGTTCGCGTCGGTCGCGCAGGCGATCGACCGGATCTCTGTGATCCCTGGCTTCAACGGGCCCGTCAATGTGATCAGTGAGCCTGATAGCAACGGCACCCGCTACCTCGGCGGATCCTTCACCGTGTTCAATCCTTGGGACACCGGCGGCGGCGCGCTGGTTGGAGCGTCAAGCGGTGATGTCAATCCCTCATTCCCGAAAGTCAACGGCAGCGTCCTCGCAACAGCGGCCGACGGCTCCGGTGGTTTCTACATTGGCGGAGACTTCACTTGCATCGGCCCGAACACCAGCGGCCTCTGCGACGGGAGCGATGATGTTGTCCGCAACTATGCGGCGCACATCAACGCCAACGGCTCAGTCGACCCCTCCTGGAACCCTGACCCGAACGGCGACGTGTACGCGATTGGGGTGTTGGGATCAACCGTCTACCTTGGCGGCGGCTTCACCACCGTTGGTGGCACCACCCGTAACGGTGCGGCGGCGGTAGGCACTGACGGCACCCTCGACCTCTCCTGGAACCCGAGCCCGAACAGCACCGTGACCGCGATTGGAGTGTCAGGTAACAACGTGTACCTTGGCGGCTGGTTCACCACCGCCGGCGGCCAGGCGCGCAACTATGCGGCGGCGGTAGGCACTAACGGCACGCTCACCCCCTGGAACCCGAACCTGGACAACGGCGTGCTCGCGATTGGGGTGTTGGGATCAACCGTCTACCTTGGCGGCTACTTCGGCACCGTTGGTGGCACCACCCGTATCAGTGCGGCGGCGGTAGGAACTGACGGCACCCTCGACCCCTCCTGGAACCCGAGCCCGAATAACATCGTGCTCGCGATTGGGGTGTCAGGTAGCACCGTCTACCTTGGCGGACGCTTCAGCACCGTTGGTGGCCAGGCCCGTAACTTTGCGGCGGCGGTAGGCACTGACGGCACGCTCAGCACCTCCTGGAACCCTGACCTGAACGAGCTCGTGAACGCGATTGGGGTGTCAGGTAGCAACGTCTACCTTGGCGGCGACTTCAGCACCGTTGGTGGCACCACTCGTAACCGTGCGGCGGCGGTAGGAACTGACGGCACGCTCAGCACCTCCTGGAACCCGAACCTGAACGACCGCGTGAGCGCGATTGGGGTGTCAGGTAGCAACGTCTACCTTGGCGGCGACTTCAGCACCGCCGGTGGCATCACCCGTAACCGTGCGGCGGCGGTTGACACGGCCGGCCTCCTCACCGCCTGGAACCCTGACCTGAACAACACCGTGAACGCGATTGGGGTGTCAGGTAGCAACGTCTACCTTGGCGGAAGCTTCAGCGCCGTTGGTGGCATCGCCCGTATCAGTGCGGCGGCGGTAGGAACTGACGGCACGCTCAGATCTTGGAACCCGAATCTGAACGGCGGCGTGCGCGCGATTGGGGTGTTGGGATCAACCGTCTACCTTGGCGGCGAATTCAGCGCGGTCGACGGCTTCGAACGCAACTATGCGGCGGCGGTAAACACTAACGGCACGCTCGCCGACTGGGACCCTGACCCGGACGGCCGCGTGTATGCGATTGGGGTGTTGGGATCAACCGTCTACCTTGGCGGCGACTTCGCCGAGATCGTCGGCACCACCCGTAACTTTGCGGCGGCGGTAGGCACTGACGGCACGCTCAGCACCTCTTGGAACCCTGACCTGAACGGCGGCGTGAACGCGATTTGGGTGTCAGGTAACAACGTCTACCTTGGAGGATGGTTCACCACCGTTGGTGTCTCCACCCGTAACTTTGCGGCGGCGATAGGAACTGACGGCACGCTCAGCACCTCCTGGAACCCGAACCTGAACAACGACGTGCTCGCGATTGGGGTGTCAGGTAGCAACGTCTACCTTGGCGGATGGTTCACCACCGCCGCCGGGGGCACCATCCGTAACTATGCGGCGGCGGTAGGAACCGACGGCACGCTCGACCTCTCCTGGAACCCGAACCTGAGCAACGTTGTGCGCGCGATCGGGGTGTCAGGTAGCAACGTCTACCTTGGCGGCGACTTCACCACCGTTGGCGGCCAGACGCGTAACTATTCGGCGGCGGTTAGGACTAACGGAGTGCTGCTCGGCGTATGGCCCGCTCTGCCGCCCCCGATGCTGCTCTCTGTCACGAAGTCCGGTGGCGGCGCCGGGACGGTTGCCTCATCACCGGCGGGCATTGACTGCGGGGCGACCTGTTCAACGACGTTCGCGTCTGGAACATCGGTCACGCTAACCGCAACACCAACAACCGGTTCATCGTTTACTGGCTGGAGTGGATCTGGGTGTTCGGGCACATCAACATGCACGGTGACAATGAGTGAAGCGCGCGCTGTGAACGCGGAGTTTGCTGTTGTGCCGCCCGGAAGCTTTAATTTGGCGGTCTCGAAGTCCGGCACTGGCGGGGGAACGGTTACCTCATCACCGGCTGGAATTGATTGTGGTTCAGACTGCTCAGAAACGTTGGCGGACGGAACGTCGGTCACGCTGACCGCAACACCAACAGCCGGTTCATCGTTTACTGGCTGGAGTGGGTCTGGATGCTCGGGCACATCAACATGCACGGTGACAATGAGCGAAGCGCGCGCCGTTGATGCCAAGTTCACGAAGTTGCCATCGAATCTCTTCCCGACACCGAAGGTGAAGGCTGGCGCGAGCGCGTTGGTGTCAACTGTGCGTGTCCCCGGGCCCGGCACGATCACTCAGCGCGTTACGCGCAGTTCAACAGTAGCCGCCGTGCTGACCGTCTGCAAAACAAGCGCGAAGGCCAATAAGGCAGGGAAGCTGAAACTGACCTGCAAACTGAGCGCTGCAACGCGCGCAGCGCTTCGCCAACGATCACTGCGCGTCAGCGTGAAAACAACATTTACGCCAGCCGGCGGCCTGCCAGCAAGCAAAACGCAGGCCGTGACGCTCAAGAGCCAGCGCCCGCCGCCCTACACCGGCTAGAGGCCCCGGCGGCAGGCGCGCCTTTACGTGCCAAACCCCCGTCAAAAGAGCGTTGAAGGCGAAAACAGCCTGCGACAGTTTCGCTTAGCTGCCACGTTCACTGAGCCTACGCTTCCGCTTCGCTCGCTGGCCCCGTGACTCTCACAACCCTGGTCCAGTCAACGGGGGTCTGACCAGATGGACCACCAACCGGGGTCCGGTCAGCTGCGAAAGTGTCATAGCCATTACCTTATGAATTAGACACTAATATCTACTGGAAGTCCATGTATTGCCAACGTAACGTGCAGGTATGCAGAGCCGAGACCGACTCCACCGCTCCGAACTCGCCGTCCCCGCCTCCAACCTCCGGATGCTTGAGAAGGCCCCAACAGCGGGGGGCGGACATCCAATCGACGCCGCATCGATCAAGATGGCAGAGAACGTCGTGGCTCGTGCTGATCGACCGGCCGGGCCCTGATGTCTGCCGTCGTCGGCGACCATCAGTCGGGGACGCTGGCCGGCGACGACCGCATTCTCGAGCGCCTCTTGTTTACGGCGATCACGCAGGCGGAAGGCCCTGAGATCGTTCAGACCGTCGAGCGTCTGCACATCCTCGCTGTGCGGGCACGCACGGGTTACAAGACAGCCGCTGTGCAGCTCCGCCGTGAGGTCGCACTGCTCGACCGACGCGCGGCGGGCTCCACCGCGAAGGCGTTGCTGATGCGCCTACAACTTGCAAACCTCTGCGAGGAACGTGAGCGCGTACGCCGCTTGGAGGCGACGGGATCGCGACGTGCCTCATTCGCTCAAGCGATCGCTGAGATTGGCGATCCCGAAACGTTCCGCACCCACCTCGACGATCTCCATGTCGAGCTCGTGCTGACGATGCACCCATCCGATGCCACACGTCGCGCGGTCCTCCACAAGCTGCACCGGCTGACGGAGCAACTCGACGCACTCGATCGCGCACCGGGCCTCGAGGCGCAAGCGCGCGCGCTCGCCGACGCCCAGGAGACCGTCAGTGCCTGGTGGGCAACCGACGAGATCCGACGCAGTCGCCCACCGGTGGAGGAAGAGATCCGACGGACCGTATTTCTGGTCGAAACGGCGCTCTACGATGCGGCTGCAGAGGTTGCGATCTCCGCAGAACAACGGCTGGGTTTTCCGCTCTCGCGCCCGCCGATCTCGTTCGTGCAGTGGGCCGGTGGCGACATGGATGGCAACCCTTCGACGTCCGCAGAAACGGTGCGCTTCGCCGTTGTGGAGGCTCGTCGCGCTGCGCTCCGTCTGTTGATCGATCGCGTCGTGGCAGCCTCTCGGTTGCACTCTGAGGCGCCGCGTTATACGGATGTCACGCACCTCCTGGCCCTGATCGAGCGCGATGCCTCGACACTGCCGGGTGGCAGTGTCGAGGGCGACGCGTATGCCCATGAGCCGCTGCGTCGCAAGTTGCGACTGGTGCGCGACCGACTGACCTGGACGATGCGCGCGCTCGACGAGGATATCGACCCCAGATGGACCTACACCGACCCGGCAGCGCTGGTTGAGGATGTCTTGGCGGTGCGCGCAGCAGCACAGGGCGCTACGCCGTCGCTCGATCGACTCGTCTGGCAGACACGCATCTTCGGCCTGCATCTGCTCGAGATCGACGTGCGCCTTCACGCCACAGAGATCGGCGAGGCAGTCGATGCGCTGATACCGGGCTTGGTCCTGGCACCGATCGAGCAGCGCCGCGCACATTTGCAGCGAGCGCTGGCAGCGCCAGCGGATCATCGTTCTCTGTCTGCCCCGGAAGCGCTGCGCGCCGCGCATGCCCTCGACGAGGCAGCGAAACTGCGTGACGCCCTCGGTACGATGCCATTGCGCTCTCTGGTGATCTCGGGATGCGAGTCGGCCGACGATGTGCTCGCCGCCACATGGCTCTTGCATCGCAGTGGCCTGCACGACGTTCCGGTCGTGCCGTTGTTCGAGTCAGGCGCTTCATTGCGCGCTGCGGCGACGATTGCAGAAGCGATTCTCGCGGATCCCACGATGCGGGCGCACGTCGATCGCACCGGTGGTCGGTTGGAGGTCATGCTCGGGCACTCGGATGGCGGCAAGGAAGTGGGTTTGCTCGCAGCGCAGTGGTCCATCTGGCGCGCACAAGAAGATCTTGTTGCCGTCTGTCGCAACCACGGCATCGGCTTTCGTGCCTTCCACGGTCGTGGCGGATCGCCTGCTCGCGGTGCCGCACCGCCCGACGAAATCGCTCGCGCCCTTCCGGCCGGGGCAGCCAGCGGCGGGCTGCGCCTGACCGAGCAGGGAGAGGCAGCACGCCAGAAGTTTTCCCATCCGGTGCTTGCTCGACGGGCGCTCGAGCAGGTGCTCTCAGGGGCGCTCGTGGCGGCAACACGTGACCACGACGAGGTGACTCCCGCGCGCTGGCGCGAGGAGATGGAGTTGCTCGCCGAGACCGGACGGGCATCGTGGCGTAGCCTCCTCGACGACCCGGACTTCACCGAGACGTTTGTCAGCACCACTCCGATTTCACTCGCCGATGATCTCAAACTCGGGTCGCGACCGGCCCGCCGTGCGGCTGCCAGCGCTGACAGCCTCCGTGCGATTCCATGGGTAATGGCGTGGACCCAGACGCGCGTGCTGGTGCCCGCGTGGTTTGGTGCCGGCACGGCGCTGAATATCGGCGACTGTGCGACCCAGCGGAAGATGTGGGAGGCGTGGCCGCCGTTTCGCGCGATCGTGTCGGCGCTCGAGGCCGCGCTATTTCGTACCGATCTCACGTTCGCTGACGACTACCTCGCGATCAATCAGACGCCCGGCAGCGAGCGGGTCTGGCTGGCGATTCGTGCCGAGCACGTCCGCAGCAAAGCTGCGATTTTGCGCATTACCGATCAAAGCGCGCTCTATGATCGTCGCCCAGAACTGCAAGAACGCCTAGCTCATCGCAATCCATGGATCGACCCGTTGAGCGCAATCCAGACCGACCTGTTGTGTCGCTTGTCGGCGGGCGACGAGTCCTTGCGTCAGCCAATCCTGACGACGATGGCGGGAATCGCAGCCGGCATTCAGAGTGTTGGTTAGGAATGGAGTTCCGCATCAGCTCCTTCTCGCTGAGTTAGCTCGGTCGCTGGAGCGTCGTTTGTCCGCAGTTTGCGGCTTCGTTGTGTTTGCTGCTCTTGACGCGGCTTGGGGGCTTCCCTATCTTGATCTTCAGACGCGGCAACCGAGCTGCCAAGAGCGACGACCAGGGATGTAAGGTCGCGCCTCCCTCACCGGAACGGAAGCCAGCAATGGTGGAAGTGATGGAGCGAGGGGTCCCAAAGTGGCTCGGGGGCTGCGTCGCTTTATGCCCGCAGCCGCACCGATCAACCCCGACCTTGAGCTGCTCAACGCTGAGTCGCCGAGCGCGACGCGCGCGAAGACCGACGCCGAGCGGGTCGCGATCGCCGCCGCGGAGCTGACGACGGGATTTGACCTGCTTGCCGATCTGGGGCCAGCTGTCTCGATCTTCGGTTCGGCGCGCTGCCCCGAAGCTGACCCGCGTTACGCGCAGACGCGCGAGCTGGCGCGGCGGCTCGGTGAGGCTGGCTTCGCGATCATCACCGGCGGTGGGCCGGGGATGATGGAGGCGGCAAACCGCGGCGCCCGCGACGCCGGCGCCTGCTCGGTTGGGCTGAACATTGATCTGCCGTTCGAGCAGAAAGCCAACGCCTACCTCGACCTTTCGCTGCAGTTCCATTACTTCTTCACGCGCAAGGTGATGTTTGTCCGCTATGCCTGCGGTTTCGTCGTAATGCCCGGCGGTTACGGCACACTCGACGAGACCTTCGAGGCCTTCACGCTGATCCAGACGGAGAAGGTTGATCACTTCCCTGTCGTTTTGTTTGGCGAGTCCTATTGGGGCGGGCTTCGCTCCTGGATCCGTCAAACCGTGCTGAAGTCGGGCTACATCGACGACAACGATCTGCGCGCAATGCTGATCACCGATGACGTCGACGACGTGATCGCCCAGTGCGTTGATGGCGCCCTGCTGCAGGGCTTCAAACTCAACCGCTAAGCCGCGTTGGGCGTCCGCAAGGCGTCGTTTGTCCGCAGTTTGCGGCTTCGTTGTGTTTGCTGCTCTTGACGCGGCTTGGGGGCTTCCCTATCTTGATCTTCAGACGCGGCAACCGAGCTGCCAAGAGCGACGACCAGGGATGTAAGGTCGCGCCTCCCTCACCGGAACGGAAGCCAGCAATGGTGGAAGTGATGGAGCGAGGGGTCCCAAAGTGGCTCGGGGGCTGCGTCGCTTTACGCCCGCAGCCGTTTCAGCCCGCTGCCGACAGACGTGAGAGCGCGCCACCGGAGTCGATCAGCTCGCTCCAGCTGCCGCGCTCAATCACCCGTCCGCAGTCGAGCACGAGGATCTCGTCAAAGTTCTCAAGCCCATCAACTGTGTGCGTGATCACGATCATCGCGCGCGGGTCGCTGCGGTCGGCGCCGATTGCAGCGAGCAGCTGCCGCGCTCCAACCGCGTCAAGGTTGGCGGTCGGTTCATCGAGAATCAGCATCTGCGCCGGGGCGATGAAGCCGCGGGCAAGCGCAATCCTGCCGCGCTGACCGCCGGAAACCTCAGCCCCCTCTTCGCCGACCAGCGTCTCAATCCCTTCGGGTAGCGATGCCAGCCAGTCGCCCAGTCCGGCTCGGTCCAGAGCGGCGACTATCTGCTCGTCGCTGGCCTCAGGCGCCGCAAGCCTGACGTTAGCCGCGATCGTTGTCGTGAACAGCCAGGCCTCCTGACTTACCAGCCGCACGGAGTTGCGTAGCTCGTCCTGCGAGAGCTGACGGACGTCCACGCCACCGAAGCTGACGGCGCCGGCGGAGGGGTCGAGGAAGCGTACGGCAAGCCGTGCCAGCGTTGTCTTGCCGGCGCCGCTGGCGCCAACCAGCGCGACGCGCGCCCCGGGCTCAAATGTTGCGTTCAGATCAGCCAGCGCCGGTTCGCTGCGTCCGTCAAAGCGAACCGTGACATCGCTGAACTGAAGTGCGCCGCCATAAGGCAGCGCCAGCGGCCGCGGCGGGTCGGTCACCGGCGCCGGTGCCTCGGTCACGCTCTCCAGTCGCGCCGCCGCTTGCGCACAGGCCGTTAGCCGCTGGGCGGCGTCAGGCAGCCCGACGACGGCCTCGAATGAGCCGATCGTCAGGAAGATAACCCCCGCAAGCAGCACGCCGTCGAGCTGCCCATCGGCCGTTGCTTGTACGCCGATCGCGGCGACGGCGATCATCGCCGCGCCGCCGATCGCGACGCCGATGCCGCTAGTAACCCCGCTGATCCAGGCGCCGGCGCGCTCGCTGGCCGCCAGTTTGCTGTCGGCAAGCGCAACGCGCGCGGCCCATTCGTCCTCGCGACCGTAGACGGCCAACTCGGCGGCGCCGCTGACAAGTTCAACCAGTTCGGAGCTGAGCTGCGCGCGGGCCGGCGCTTCGCGCAGCCCTGAGCTGCGGCCCGCACGCGCCGCCAGCGCCGGCAGCAAGATCCCGGCGAGCAGCATCGCGACAACGATCACAGCGGCCGCTGCGGGCAGCACGAGTGCCACGCCGCCGGCCAGCAGGAGGATCGCCATCACTGCGATCAGCGGCGGCGCTAGCGCGCGCAGATATAGATCCTGCAGAGTGTCGACATCGCCAACGAAACGGCTCAGTACGTCGCCGCTGCGAACACCGCGTAGCCCCTCGGGGACAAGCGGTATCAGCCGTTCAAAGAAGCGAACACGCAGCTCGGCAAGAACGCGGAAGGCAAGGTCGTGTGAGACAAGCCGCTCGCCGTAACGCAGCAGCGCACGGGCCATCGCCAGTGCCCTCACGGCGACGGTAAAGATGGTTAGCGTCAGTACTTCGGGGCGCAGCGCCGCCTTGCTGATCAGTACGCCAGCAACTGCCAGCAGGCCGACCGCGGCGATGATCGCGCCGGCGCCGAGCGCGATTGACAGGATTAGCTGGCCACGCCGAGGACCGACCAGTCGTGCGGCGCGGCGCAGCGCGCCCCAGCGGTCAGGCACTGAAAACGTTGGCGCTGAGCTGCTCACCGTTCCGCCTTCAGTGACGCGAGCGCGCCGCCGCTGAGAGTTAGAATCCTGTCGGCTGCCGCCGCAAGGGCTGGCCGGTGGACGATCAGCAGTACGCTGCGACGCTCACTGAGGCGCGCTATCGACTCACCGATCGCAGCCGACGATGAGGCGTCAAGGTGGGCGGTCGGCTCGTCAAGGATCACCAGCGGCGCGTCACGTAGAAAGGCCCGGGCCAGCGCCACTCGCTGCGTCTCGCCCGCCGACAGCGTTCGCTGCCCTTCGCCGAGTCGTGTTTCCAACCCTTCCGGCAGTGACGCCAGCAGCTCGTTCAGACCGGCATCGTCGCAGGCCTTGCGCAGCGCAGCCTCGTCGGCGTCGGGGCGCCCCAGACGGATGTTGTCGGCCATTGTTGCGCTGAACAGCGTCGGCCGCTGCGGCACCCAAGCCAGGTGCCTGCGCCAGTCGTGCGGGTCAACCGTCGTCAGATCTATGCCGTTACACAGCAGTCGCCCATGGTCTGGGTCGATCAGGCGCAGGATCAGCGCCGCAACGGTGCTCTTACCCTGGCCACTGGGCCCCACCAGCGCCAACTGCTCTCCAGGTTTCAGCGTCAGACTTACCCGTTCCAGCACAGCCTCGCCGCGGCCCTCGTAGCCAAAGCTGACGTCGTCGAGGATAAGCGAGCCAAGTCGTGGGTTGGGCGACGCCACCGGCGATGCCGGCAGGCTGACGGCAGCTGGTTCGTCCAGCACCTCAAAGCAGGCCTGTGCGGCGGCGAGCCCATCGCTGCTGGCATGGAACTGCTGGCCAACCATTCGGACCGGCAGGTAGAGCTCGGGCGCCAGCAGCAGCACGGTCAGCGCTGTCGCGAAGCCCAGATCGCCGTTGATCAATTGGATCGCTACCGCCGCGGCAACCAGCGCCGTGCCCATCATTGCCGCCAGCTCCAGCACCAGTGAGGAGAGGAATGCGATCCGCAGCGTGGCCATCGTCTGGCGCCGGTACTGCTCGCCGGTCTCGCGCAGAGTTTCAACCTGCCTGCCAGCGCGGTCGTTGGCTTTGAGCGTCTGCAGCCCTTTGACGGCGTCGAGGAAGTGCGCGCTGAGTAGCGAGAGTGTGCGCCAGCGTTTCTCGGTCGCGGCCTTTGCCGCCAGCCCGATCAGGATCATGAAGATCGGGATGATCGGCAGCGTCACCAGCAGGATTGTGCCGGCCACAAAGTCGTGCGGGAAGACGTAAATCAGAATCACGACCGGCACGATCACGGCGAGCACCAGTTGTGGCAGATAACGCGCGAAGTAAGCCTCCAGCGAGCTCAGGCCCTGCACGGCGTTGGTGACAAGCTCGCCGGCGCGCTGGTCGCGCAGGCCGGCCGGCCTGCGTTCGAGTAGATGGGCAGTCAACCGCGCGCGCAGCTCGCCAACGACGCGGCGCGCTCCGAGCCGGCCCGATGTTTCAAAGCCGAAGGCGCAGAGCGCGCGGGCGGCAACGATCGCGGCCAGCAGCCAGAGCTCGTCATGAAGCCCGTCCAGCGACTCGCCGCCGGGGAATGCCGCTGCGATAACGCGGCCCAACAGGATGGCCTGCGCGACCACCAGCAGCGACGTTGCGACGCCGAGCGCTACGGCACCGATCAGCGGCGCGCGCGCCGCTCGGGTTGAGCGAAACAGCCTGCGGTCAACGCCCCGCGGGGCTGGCTGCGCTCGCGTTGTCGACATCGTCGGCAAGAGTATCGTCGCACCGGGCCGCTAGCGGCGGCCGTTGCGGCCGCTAGACTAACTGGTGCAGTGAAGGCAGTACATCCCCGGGGACGACAGGCTTCGACGTGATCGGATCGTGGGGGTGGTTGCGAGCCGAGGTTCCCGGAGGCCTCGTAAATCACCGGGAAAAACATATGTGCGGACTCTCACGAGTACGCCCTCGCCGCCTAGCACACCGCTAGCGCTGTGAGGTTCGGGACCCGGCCTGCCGGCCGTCGGGATTCCCGGATCAAACGCCGGCTTACCTGGGGAGGAGCGTCCTCGCCAAACTGGGGAAATTAACTGAGGACTGGCCCCACGCAACCCCGCCGGCGAGGCGAGCGCGGAGCGAGATTAGAGCGCCGGATACGCTCGTAGAGATCACCTCTTACGCGACCGCGGACGTGGGTTCGATTCCCACCGTCTCCATCTGACCGGGACCGTTGGCTAAAGCAAACGCCAAAGTCCCAAAAGCTGGCTTTGCTGGCCTTTCAGGCCCTCATGGCTGATGCTCAGCTTACGGGGGCGAGAGCCAGTTCCCTGTCTAGCGCATCGAGAAGCTCAAGCAACTCGCTGCATTCCCATACACGGTTGCGCTTGGCGCCTACGGAGGTCTTGATTATTACGCCGGCGGCTTCGAGTCGCTTTATGGCTTTGTTCACGGCGACGTTGCTCTTGCCGGTTGCCTGCTCCATGCCCGGGACGTCGAGGATTGGGTACTCGGGCAACAGGCCGATTATTTGTGCCGCGGCTGAGTCACTGCGCGCCTTACCAAGTTTCGCCCGGAAGTCGTCTTGCAGGCTACTGACGGCCGTTGCGAGGGTTTTGGTCTTTGCTGCCGCTTCGACGGTGGCGTTCGCGAATTCCAGACACCATTCACTAACGCGCCCTTCTCTGTAGCCGCTGATGCCGGATATGTAGCTGCGCGACCGACTTGCCAGCACGAGGCTTATCGGTGGTACTTCAATCCCGATGCTCTTTCGTCGGCGCAAGATGGCATAGATGAGGGCGCGTCCGACTCGGCCGTTGCCGTCGACGAACGGGTGGATGTTTTCGAATTGCGCGTGGGCGATGGCGGCTTGTGCGATCGGTGGCAAGTCGTCTCGATTAATGAATTCGCATAGGTCTTCGACGAGTGGCGGCACCTGCTCGGGGGGCGGCCCTGTGTAGGTCGCGCCAAGGGGGTTGTAGTCGTTGCCGCCGATCCAGTTCTGGTCGGTTCGAAGCTTGCCGGCAATCGGCTCGTCTGTTGTGAAGCGCAGCAGGGCTCTGTGGATGTTCAGGATGTCGCTGGGTGAGATACGTGTTTCTGAGGCACCGATTGTGATGGCGTGCTCCATGGCTTCAACATTCCCGAGGACCTCGGCGGCTTTGCGTGGCTCCTGATGGCCGTGCTGGCGGCTGTAGGCAGCGCGGGCAATCTGTTGCTGTGAAACCGCCATTCCTTCGATACGCGACGACGCTGCGCTTTCTGACCGCAGAAGGCTTCGGGCAAGCCTGAGAGCGGGCCCTTGCGCTCTTGACCGGAGCTGCTCAAGCTGTCCCTGGGCTGTTGCAATGGCCGTCGCTGCTTCGCCACTGAACTGGAAGCCCCTAGTAGCTATTGAAGCCGGGATGAACACGGAGTATTTACCTGCGCCTCGGGCGGGCCCGAGGGGGGCCGAGTAGTCGGCGGTCCAGAACCGCGTTTCGCTGTGCCCCAATGGCGCAGCTGTTTCCGCCGCCAACGGCTGGTTTTCCTTAGCTCCCGGCATCGCTTACTGAAGCTTAGCACCTAAGGTTCAGTAAGGCCAGTTCTTACTGAACGTTGCGGCTCAAAGTTCAGTAAGGAGCGGGGGCGAGTAAGGTTAGGCGAGTCGGGGAAGCGGCCTGAGGGCGTGATTGTCAGCGCCAAACTGGCAAGGCACCCTTGGACTAGGCGGTAGTGGCCCACGCCTCGCTGTCGCGCAGCGAGGCTGGACTTGGATGCTGAGTGAGAAGTACCTCAAGCGCTCGGACAATTTTTCCTGTGTCCTGCCGCCGGCGCCGATAGGAGTTGGAGATGTAAATGATCCCGAAATGGCCTTCCCCGCCTGGGCGCACCGCCATCTGGTGCAGCTCGCGGAAGTCGGCAAAGTTGTTCGTCACAAGTGCCCGCCGCTCGGCTCTCGCGACGCTGAGTATTTCTGCGTCATCCAGCGAAATGAGCTCGGCGCGCTCCTTCACTGCGACCGCGTCGTACCCTCGCCCTCTCAGCCCCTCGGCGATTCGCCGGGAGAGCATCTCGTCAAGAAGGAGCTTCAACTGCGGAGCAATTCACGACCCGCTAACCAAGTCGCTTCTGCCTGCTCGCTCTCGCTGCGGTTTCGCTCGATACGCGAATCAATCTCTTCCGGGAAGGCGGCGTAGTAGGTGACCGCTCCCCGAACCAGTGAGACCGGCATATCGAGATAACGTGCAGCTGCCTCTTCATCGACACCGTTGTCCTTCACGGTGGCAATCACCTCCCAGATATCTGCGCCTGTGCCGAGAAGGCGAGCGCGCCTGCCTGCCGGACCGTCGGCAAAGAAGATCATCGGGTGCTCGTCCATCCTGAGGCCTTCTTCGAGATAGCGCTGAGCGAGAGTCCGCGGGGGCGTGTTGATTCCGGCAGCGCGCCGCTTGAGGCGCTCCTCAGTGTCCGCCGGAACGCGCATTGTGAAGTTCTCAGCCATGTAACACACCGTAACACGTCGTGACACGGATTTCCGCTTTTGGTGCTCTCCGGGGTTTGGCTTGGCCGACCGAAGCCTAAGGCTCTTGCCTCGCAGCTATCTGCTACTTGCACCCTGCCACGCCTCGCAGGAGCGGGCGTACTACCAGTTCTGCTAGGCCCAGCCGTCCGAGACCCATTCGGTCAGGTTCAGCTGGGCGGGCCGCAGGTTAGCGGCAGATCCGGGCGGCGATGCTCGGCCCACTGGCTTCCGTCCCACCAGCGCTGAAGCTGATGATTTTCCGGGTCCTGGTACCAGCCTGGAGGCGGCATCTCCGGCCCAGCCTGGGCGACCGGGTAGTTGCGCCGCTCAAACAGGTGTCATCGGCCACCCAGATTGCGCAGGGGATCACAAAAAACACAAAGGTGGAGAGATAAGGGTCGAGATCTGCGCCGGAGCTGGCGGCCATCAGTCTGCGCGGTAAAGCCTGACGGTCACCGTAGTTGAGCTTCCCTCCGCCGAGTCGGCTCTACCGATGACCATCAAGTCGCACTCCCAGCCTGGCTTCCAGCCCTTCGGAAGCTTGAAGCTGGTCCCGTACTCGGTGGATTCGCTTAGGAGGTCTGAGCTGTCGATGTCGCGGTTGACCGACTTGGCGTAGTCGGGTGTACGGCAGGACAGGTTGGTGACGACACTAATGGTGGCCGGCGGGTTCGTTTTCACCAGCAGGTAGTAGCGGGACTTGGAGGCCGGAAATGTTGCTTGCAGGCCAAAGTCCGGGTTCTCGCCGCGGTCCCGCTTTCGCTTGACCAGCGATGCACCAGATGGAAGATCCGCTCTGGTAAGAGTGCCGGATGCCTGCGAGCCGCTGCCCGAATTGCTGCCTGAGTCAAGGCTTGAGCTCACCAACGCTGAGCAACCCACCACCTGCGCTCGACTGGTTTCCCTGAGAAGTTTGCTGGGTCCAGTTGCTCCCATCCCACCAACGAAAGGGCGCCTGCCCGTAAGGATCCGGATACCAGCCGGGCGGCTTCGGCGGAGGGGGCAGGTCAGGGTCAGGTCACCTCCGGACGCGCCAATAAATGGATCCGAGGTGAGCGGTCAGCAGGCCTTGAGGGCGTAATTCGGATCGCCCGGAAGGCTCAGCTCACGGTCCCGGAGAACGATCGAGATTTGCCCTTGGCGCGCTTTGCACGAAGCGTCAAATGCGCTTGTGCCGTTGTCGGTGTATTCGATCTCGATGACCAGACGACCATAGGTCTTTATATATACGGCACACTCCTTGTACACCTGACATTCTTCGGCGATCGCAAAATCAAAACCGATCGCACGGCCCTGAGGAGCCAGTTCTGCCGTGTTCTTCTGCGCGATTGCCAGTCCGCGCTTATGCGAGTATCGCGTCAGCAGCCGAGCGAGCGCAACATTGTCCGCCTTGCGGAGTAAGCCAAACGAGCGGGTCCAGGAATCCAGATTGTCCGGCTCAACAGCATCGAATCCGTCACGAGCGCATCCGTCTATCCACTTGTACAAGACAGCAGCCAATCTGATCCGCTTGGCTTTGGTCCGAACGTCGAAAAATACCTCATCTGGCCAGTCAGGATCCACAACTTCGCTGCCAGATTTGTCGCGAAGTAGTAACCCGGGGTAATGCTGACGCCACCACGAAGTCGCTTCCGGCTGCGTCTGGTAAGCGTTGATATAGCAGATGTTGTACGCGCCAGTCGCCGGCTTGTCCGTGCGATCGCGACTCACAATCTTCGTGCCCCGGGGCGGTGGATAACTGCCGCCGAGCTGGTAGTCGAACCGGCCAGCTCGTGGTGGCAGACGCACGGGCCGGATCGCTGTTTGACTGTTTGGTGCAAGTAGGTCCACTGGTCCGGCACTTTTCGCGGATCCGGCGCCGACCACGCTATGAGCGGCGGTCGACACCCCGACTGAGAGTACGGACGCAATTGACAGGGTTGCGAGAACAGCAACCGTGGCCGATCGACGGATGCCTGGACGAGACATGAACAACATCATAGGCGAGGCGATTCAGCAAAATAATTAACGAATTGATTCATATTGTGGTGCGCGACCCTTCCGACGCATCACAACTAGCCACATTTGTGTGAGCGCAAACAAAAGCCGGCAGCCGACCCCATCAAATAGAAGTGCCACATTCGGCGAAATCGTTCGCGATACTGAATTGGCCCACATTTTGCATCAGGTCCCCAGAGATCCTGGGTGTCATGAGCCTCACAGCCCGCAGCTGCCTTTTGTCGTTCGCTCCCATCCCGGGTAACCCCAACTGACCGAACGGTCAGTTGGAGGTGTAAGCTGTAGCGATGCCTCCTAAGACGCGAATCGAAGGTGACGCCGAGGTCGGGCTCGGCTCGGCAAACTGGGCCGACGGTCCGCCGCATGCGGAGTTCGCCGAGGACCGGCGGGTCTGCCCGGTCAAGTGGACCGAGCAGATGGAGGACTTTCCGCAGGAGGGGGGCTTCTGGTCGCTGACCCGGGCCGAGGAAGTCCGGCAGGCTTCACTGGATTGGGAGGCGTTCTCCTCTGAGCGCGGAGGTGTGGTCCTCGTCGACTCTGTCCTCCCGCCAGAGGTCCAGTCGGGGATGTTCATCGCGATGGATCCGCCGCGCCACGACCGCATAAAGGCCGTCTTCCAGAAGGGATTCACGCCGAAGCGGATCGCCCAGCAGGAGGACGAGATCCGGGGCATCGTCAGGAGCGTCCTTGACCGCTTGGGCGACCGAACCGAGTTCGACTTGGTCGAGGAGGTGGGCCAGCCGGTCGTCTCCCGCGTGATCTGCCGCTTCATGGGCCTTCCCGAGCAGGACGACAAGCACTGGGCCGACCTGATGAACGGGATCCTCGCCGCGAGCGACCCGGACATCAACCCGGATGGCGTGGACAGCGTGATGGAGCGCGACGTGCCGGAGGTATTCGAACGGGTCCAGGCGCTGATCGCCGAGCGTCGCGAAAACCCCACCGACGACCTAACCAGCCTGCTGATCGCCGCCGAGGTAGACGGTGAGCGGCTTGAGGAGCACGAGATCATCATGGGCTTCTTCCTGCTGATGGCGGCGGGCAACGACTCCACGAAGGCCACGTACTGCTCGGCGATGCACGCGCTGATCGAGCACCCGGAGGAGAGGCAGAAGCTGCTGGACGACCCCGAGCTTGTTCCCTCCGCCGTCGAGGAGTCGCTACGGATGTTCCCCGCCTTCGCCCACTTCCGCCGCACCGCCACGAGAGATGTCGAGATCGGTGGCCGCAGGATCGAGGAGGGCGACCGCGTGGCCCTCTGGTACGTCTCCTCCAACCGTGACGAGTCGGTCTACCAGGACCCGGACCGCTTCGACGTTGAGCGCAACCCCCAACATCAGGCCTTTGGCGCCGGCGGAAGGCACTTCTGCCTAGGCGCGGCGCTCGCCCGCCTCGAGCTGCGCCTGCTGATCGAGGAGACGCTAGGGCGCTACCCGAAGCTTGAGCTGGCCGGCGAGGTCAGCTGGGTTCAGTCGGGCTTCGTCAACCAGATCAAGCGCCTGCCGGTCCGGGTCGCCTGAGGCGCCGTCTGCCCGGCGAGGGCCGGGGCGCTGTCGCCGCAGCTGTGCTCAGACCGGGGCCGGCACGATCCGGATGTAGGGGCGCGGCTCTTCCCAGCCGTCGGGGTACCTCTCAGCGGCCTGCTCGTTGCTGACCGAGCCGGCGATGATCACGTCTTCGCCCGGCTGCCACTGGGCGGGGGTTGCGACCTGATGCGCTGCGGTCAGCTGCAGTGAGTCGATCACGCGCAGCACCTCATCGAAGTTGCGGCCGGTTGTCATCGGGTAGACCAACACCAGCTTGATCTTCTTGTCGGGTCCGATCACGAAGACGTTGCGCAGCGTGCCGTTCTCGGCCGGAGTGCGCTCTGTTGGGTCGCCTTCAACGTCGGCCGGGAGCATCCCGTAAAGCTTCGCGACGTTGAAGTCGGTGTCGGCAATCATCGGGTAGTTGGGCGCGGTTCCTTGCGTCTCGGCAATGTCGGCGGCCCACTTCTGATGGTTGTCGAGCGGATCGACCGAAAGGCCGATGATCTTTACATTGCGCTTGTCAAAGTCCGGCTTGATCGACGCCATGTAGCCAAGCTCGGTTGTGCAGACTGGCGTGAAGTCACGCGGGTGCGAGAAGAGAACTGCCCACGAGTCGCCGATCCAGTCATGGAAGCTGAGCTCGCCCTCGGTCGTTTGGGCTGTGAAGTCGGGTGCGGTGTCGCCAATTGTCGGCATCTTCGGTCTCCTTGGAGGTTCTGGTTGATGGAACGCAGGGCCAACAGTTGGCGCTGCGAACCGAAAGTATACAAACCCGATCAACAAATAGGCTTTAGTCGCGGCTATTGTGGCGACCGACGGTAACGTACGCCAGCGGCGCGGGCACGTTGGCACCGCGCTGGTTAGGCTTGCCGCGTGACACGAGCAAGCCTTCCGGCGCTAACAGCCGTCCGCGCCGTGATCGCCGTTCAGCTTGCCGTGATCCTCGCCGCCGGACTGGCGGCCGTCTTCTCACTGCCGAAGTTCACCGGCGATGAGATAGCGCACTTCAGCTACCTGCAGAGCGTCGCCGAGCAGGGGCGGCTGCCGCTGCTCGGGCCAACCTTGATCAGCCCGCAAGCCGAGGCGATCTACGAAGGCAGCTATCCGGCGCCAGGGCGGCTCGACCCGGCCAGCAGAGGTTTAAGCGGACGCAGCTACGAAGCCTTCCAGCCGCCGCTCTTCTATCTGCTGGGCGCAGCTCCGTTCCGGTTGGCCGGCGGCAACTACATCGTCAAGTTACGGGTGATACGACTGGCCGGGCTGGGGCTGCTGCTGGCAGCGGCGCTGCTGCTCTGGCGGCTGACGCGCGAGGTGACTGGCGAGGGGGCCGTAGCCGAACGCGCCTTTGCCTTTGCCCTAACGGCGCTGCTCTGGCCGGGAATCGTGCTGCGCGTCGTGACCATCTCGAACGCCGGCCTTGAGATCGTTATTGCCCTTGCCTTGACGCTGGTTCTGTGGCGCGCCTGGAGCCGGCGCAGTGTCGGCTTGCTGCTTGGCGCTGCGGTGCTGCTTGGTTTTGGGCTGCTGACGCGGCTTACGATCATCACGTTCATCCCGGGGTTGCTGGCGTGCGCGTGGATTGTGCTGCGTCAGGTGCAGCTCTCGGCGCGGACACGTTGGCTCGGCGCCTTCGGCGTTGTCGCGATTCCAACGCTGCTGATTGCCCCGTGGCTGATCTCCAATCTCGACCGTTACGGCTCCCTGACGGGCTCAAAGCTCGTTCGCCAGATGATGGAGCCATTCTTCAACCCCAATCACGTTCAGTACTCGATTGGCGACATCCCGAGCCGCCTGCTGGTGTTGACGCGGGCGCCGCTGGCGGAGGAATGGTGGATTGAGCTGCTGTCGGCGCTTAAACGCTGGGTGCTGACTGTGCTGATCGCTGCATTGGTGATTCTCGCGCCGCTCGGCGTGATCGGCGTCAAGCCGACCGAGCGGCGCACGCAACTGCTGGTGCTGCTGGCGCTGCCGGTCGGCGCCGGGATCGCCTGGATGGCTTACGTGCTGCTCGTTCTCAACTGGGACTTCTTCCTGCCGCGCTACCTATACCCGGCGATCCCCGGGTTGATGCTGCTGGCGGCAGTCTCAATCGGACGACTGCGCCACGGCGCGCGCGCGCTGAGTGTTGGCGGCGCAGTGATGACGGCGCTGCTTGGGGTTTGGTGGATCTACCTGTCGACGGTTGAGCCGTTCACCGGCTGAACGGCTGCCTGCCGCGCAGCGCCCAAGTTGGTTAGCCTGCAGTGATGCTCCGCGCTCAGCCGCCTGCGGGCTGGTACAACGATCCCCAGAACGAGGCGGCGCTGCGCTGGTGGGACGGCAGCAGTTGGACCAGCCAGATTGCCCAGGCGCCGGGCGGCGGCGGCTTCAGCCCACCGCTGATCCCCGGGTCGGTGCCAGCGGCGCAGCAGCCGCAGCCGGCGCAGAGCGTTGTTCAGCCGACAGCGTCGCTGACGGCGGCCGCGTCGGCTCAGCAGCCGACTGTTGTGGTCGCCGGCCGCAGTCGCCCGCTCGCTGCCTGGTGGCCGCGCGCCGGCGCTTTCATCATCGACGGACTGATCAGCTTGGCCTTCTCATTGCCGTTCCTGATCATTGCCGTGGTCCTGTTGGCCGGAATTGACTGGCAGGCGATCAACATCTCAAAGAGCGGCGAGCTGACCGGTATCTCCGAAGGCGACACGGTCGGCGTCGGCCTTGCCCTGATCATCTCGCTGATCGGCAGCCTGACAGTTGGTCTGACCTATCAGCCGCTGACGATGGCGCGCAAGGGTGAGCAGAACGGCAGAACATGGGGGATGCAGCTGCTTGGGATCCGTGTCGTGCGCGAGGGCGGCGAACCGATGAACTACGTCAGCGCGCTGATCCGGCAGTTCCTCGTGATGGGTCTGCTTTACGGCGTGATCGCTGGTCTCGGCAACGCCGTGACCGTTGTCGGCGGCAGCCTTGCCGTGCTCGTCGCCTACCTCTGGCCACTCTGGGACGCTCAGAACCGCGCCGGGCAGGACTTCATCTGTTCAACCCACGTCGTCAAGGACTGAGGCGCCGCGGCCTGCGCCGCGGCCAGCAAGCGTTATAGGCTGCATGACGATGGACGCCCTGCCAATTGCTGCCGATGCACTGACGCTCGCCCGCTGGCAGTTCGCCACAACGACGCTCTTTCACTTCATCTTCGTGCCGCTGACGCTGGGCCTAGCGCCGGTCGTCGCCTACATGCAGACGAAGTGGTACCGCACGCGCGACGAATCGTGGCTGCGACTGACGAAGTTCTTCGGCACGCTGCTGCTGATCAACTTTGCGATTGGCGCCGCGACCGGGCTGCTGCAGGAGTTTCAGTTTGGGATGAACTGGTCGTCGTACTCGCAGTTCGTTGGCGACGTCTTTGGCTCGACGCTGGCACTCGAAGGGCTGGTCGCCTTCATGCTCGAATCAACCTTCATCGGCCTTTGGGTATTTGGCTGGGGTCGGCTGTCGGAGAAGATGCACCTGGCGACGATCTGGCTGGTGGCCGCCGGGACCTGGCTGTCAACAACCTTCATCCTGATGGCCAACTCGTGGATGCAGAACCCGGTCGGCTACAGCATTGACGCGGTAACTGGGCAGGCGCGGATGGTCGACTTTTGGGCAGTTGTCAGCAACAAGATTGCGATCTGGGCGGTAGTTCACACGCTGCTGGGGTCGCTGATGGTTGCCGCATTCCTGCTGCTCGGCGTTGCCTGCTGGCACATTCTCAAGGGTCGCAACGTTGAGCTGTTTCGGCCCGTTGTCAAGCTGGCACTGTTCATCGCTATCCCAATCACGGCGCTTAATCTGTTCATCGGCAGCCAGTTTGGGGTTGTCCTCGCCGGACCGCAGCCGATGAAGATCGCCGCCGCCGAGGCACTCTGGAACACTGAGCAGCCAGCGTCATTCTCGCTCTTCCAGATTGGCGGCTTCTCGGCCGATGATCCAGAGCCGTCGTTTTCGCTTGACATTCCGTACCTGCTGTCGATCCTCGCCACCAACAACCCGAACGGCAAAGTCGAAGGGATCAACCAGCTTCAGGCGCAGGCGACCGCCAAGTACGGACCGGGCAACTACATACCGGACCTCAAGCTCGTCTACTGGTCAATGCGCGGCATGGCCTACATCGGCTCGCTGTCGTTGATGATCGCGCTGCTTGGCGGCTTCCTTTACTGGCGCGGCACACTGGAGACGAAACGCTGGTTCCTGAAGCTTGCGGTCGGCGCGATTGCATTGCCGTTCGTTACCGGGCTGATTGGCTGGGTGTTCACCGAAGCGGGGCGCCAGCCGTGGGTCGTCTACGGCGTACTGAAGACCGCCGATGGCGTTTCGCAATCGGTCGGCTCGGGCGAGATAATCGCCAGCCTGACGGCCTTCATGCTGCTCTACCTCGGGCTCGGCGTGGCGGCCTTCGTCCTGATGCGGCGCCACGCGATCCTTGATCCGCCCGCAGCTGACGCTGCGGACACCAACGAAGCCGAGACTGTGCCGGGGTACTGACGATGAGCCTTGCTGAACTTTGGTTCTTTGTAATCGGCGGCTTTTGGTCGACCTATCTAGTGCTTGAGGGCTTTGACTTTGGCGTCGGCATGATGATGGGGATCGCGGCGCGCGGCGAGGACGAGCGCAGCGAGATGATCGACACGATCGCCCCTGTCTGGGACGCCAACGAGGTCTGGCTGCTGGTCGTCGGCGGCCTGACCTTTGCCTCATTCCCAGCTTGGTACGGAACATGGCTGGAAGGCGCCTACCTTGGCCTCGTCGTGCTGATCATCGCGCTGCTGCTGCGCGTCATCTCGTTCGAGTGGCGTGGACGGGTTGATCCGCGCTGGCGGCCGTTCTGGTCGAAGGTCAACATCGGCGCAAGCATCGTCGCGCCGCTGCTCTGGGGGCTGGTGCTGGCGGCGCTGCTGGCCGGCCTTCCCGTCGCCGGCTCAGGCAAGGTCGGCGAGATGCGCTACTACGGCGACATTCTTGACTTCATCACGCCGTACACGGTGCTTGGTGCACTGTCGCTGGCGACGCTCTTCGCCTTCCACGGCGCGCTGTTCCTCGCACTACGCCTGGACGGCGAGCTTGGCGCGCGAATCCGCGCGCGAATCGTCCAGCTCGACTACCGCCATCTGCTACCAAACCTGACGCTGCCGGCGTTGCTGCTGGTTGGCGGCTTTTTCATCGCGACGCCGCTGGTCGCACACTCGGTCAACGCCCGTTCCGTTCTGCCGGTCGCAATCCCCGCCGTGATCGGCTTGGCGGCGCTGATCACGGCAATCGTGCTGGCGCAGAAGGGTCGCTTTGAGCGGGCATTCCTCTGCACTATCGCGACCGTTATCGCTTGGGTCGCAACGCTCTTCATCGGCCTCTTCCCGCGGATTATCGTCTCGACCCTGTCGCTCAGTGATTCGGTGACGATCGCCAACGCCCAGTCGTCCCACTACACACTGGTCGTGATGACCATTGCGGCGGTCGTGATGGTCCCGGTGATCATCCTTTATCAGTGGTGGGGTTTCAGGACACTGATGGCGCGGTTGGGACGCGGCAAGATGCCGTGGAGCCGACCCGACGACAGCTAACGGCGGCGCTCAAGCAGGCCGGCAGCGACGGCGCGGTAGGCCGGCTTGCGCTGGCCCCAGGCGTTTAGCAGCAGCGGATTGTTCGGCGCCGTGGCGCTGGTTAGCGAGTAACTGTCGAGCCAGCTGTCGGAGTCGCGCTGGCCCCAGACAGTCAGGCCGCTGCAGGCCTTGGCCAGAGCGCAGGCGCTGGCGACACGGCGGTAGACCGCGGCCTGCGCGGCCAGCGGGTCCGGCTCGCTGGCGAGTAGCGGCAGGCGCACGTCGAGCTCGGTGATCTCAGCTTTGACGCCGAGCTTGCCGAGCGCATCGATATAGCGCTTCAGCGATGCCGTGTTAGACGGAAACCATGGGCTACTGACGCCGAGCATTGCGTGGGCCTGAATGCCAACGCCATCGATCGGCACGCCAGCCTTCTTCATCCGGCCGATCAGTGCCAGCAAGGAGTCGGACTTGGCGTCGCCGATTCGCACATCCCAGAGCAGCTCGTTGAGGAACAGCTTGGCTTTCGGGTCGGCCTTGTGAGCCTGACGAAATGCGTCGGCGATGTAGCGTTCGCCGAGCGTTGTGTAGAAGAGGTTCTTGTCGGTCAGCGCCGAGGAATGGATGTCGTAGCCGGGGCCAAACAGCGCTAGCGGCTCGTTGATTACGTCCCAGATCGCGACCTTGCCGCGGTAGCGGCCGACGACCTTTGCGATCCGTGCGGCGATCAGCGTGCGCAGCCGTTTAGCCGGGTCGGCCGACCCAGCCAGCTCGCCAGCTAGCCAGCTCGGCAGCTGCATGCGGTGCCACAGCAGGTTATCGGCTCGCAGCCGAAGCTTATTCCGCGCTGACCAGGCGACAATCCGGTCGGTCGTCGCAAAGTCAAGCGCATCGGCGCGCTTCGACATCTCTGACCACTTGAAGGCGTTCGCGCTGGTGACAGCATTGAAGTTGGCCTTGATATCGGCCAGTTCGGTCGCCGTCATCTGGTTGGAGAGTGAGCTGCCGACAAAGATCCCGGTCTGCCGGGCGACCGCAGCGAGGCTGCAGGATGCGCCGCTCGGCGGGCATGGCTTAACGGCTGCCGCTGCGCTGGCTGGGGCTGCGGCGCAGCAGATCAGCGCGCCAACGGCGGCAAGCAAGGGGCGGGCCATTGGTAAAGCGTAATAGCCGCGCCGCGCCGATGCCACCGCTGCCCCCGCCGGATCGGGCCTGGGAGGTCCGATCCGGCCGTCCGCTTCGCCGCTAGGCTGCGGCAATGGAACCAAGCGGAACGGAGTTTGACGCCGCGAAACTGCCCTCGGCGGGCAAGGCGATGCTTTTCGCGATCCCGTTCGCGCTGCTTGGCTCGATCGTTGCGACAGCCTTCCTTTTCGCTGTAGCGAACCTGACCGAGCTGGTCTGGACCGACCTGCCAAAGGCGCTGGGGATGAGCGAGCCTGCCTGGTGGCTTGTCGTTCTGCTGCCGCTGGTCGGCGCCGGTTTCGTGACGCTGGCCTGGCGGCTGCCTGGCAAGACCGACAGCGGGCCGCTCGACGGGCTGCACTTCGATGTTCAGCCGAGCACTTTTGCGTCAGTGATCCTGGCCGCGTTTGGCACTTTGATCTTCGGCTTGGTGCTGGGGCCGGAGGCGCCGCTGCTAGCCTGCGGCACCGCCGCCGGCGCCTTCGTGCTGCGCCGTCAGCCGCCAACGATCATCAAGTTCGGCATGTTGATGACGGCGCTGGCAGCGATCGCCGCGATCTTCGGCAGTCCGATCGTTGTCGTGCTGATGGTCGCCGAATTCTGCGCGCTTGGGATCATTCCTCGCGCTGCGCTAATGCCCGCCTTTGTGACGCTTGGCGTTGCCTACGTGGCCGAAACCGGCGTCGGCAGCTGGTCAGGGCTTGGCAAAGCATCACTTGCCGTGCCAGGGCTGCCGCAGTTCACCCACATGAGTTTCGCCGACCTGCTTACCGCCCTGGTGGTGGCTCTGGTTGCCGGTGTCGTCACCTTGCTGGCGCGAAAGTTTGGCCAGCGTGTCGCCGCCGCCGCCGGCCGGCGCCCGGCGCTGATCCTGTTTGGCGTCGCACTGCTGACATCGGCCTTGGCACTGGCCGTGCGCGAAGTGACCGGCGGCACAATCAACCTTGTGATGTTCAGCGGCCAGCAGGGAACGCCAGAACTGCTGGCCGAAGGGTCGGTTGCCGCGGTACTGATGATCCTCGCGGCGAAGATGATCGCTTATGGCGGCGCGCTCGGCGCCGGCTTTCGCGGTGGACCGATCTTTCCGGCCGTTTACCTTGGCGTCGCGGCGGCTGTGCTCGGCTCGCTCGTGATTCCGTCGGTCTCAGTTACAGCGATGGTTGTTGCCGGCGTCGCGGCGGCCGTCACAGCGGCGCTGCGGGCGCCGTTCACTGGCGCCGTCCTGGCATTGATGCTGGCCGTCAATGCCGGCGCGCCTGACGCCGCTGCGCTGGCGATCTTCGGCTCGGCAATCGGCTTCCTGCTGCGCAGCGCGCTCGACAAGTGGGACGTCGAGCACGGCGCCGTAGCTGCCGCCGACGGGATTAGCTGACGGCGCTGCTAGTAAGGCCAGACGGCGCTGCGGCAGGCTCTGGTGGCGGGGCAGACGTTGGTGATCTTGCCGCCTGGCGAAAGGAAGTCGGACTTCTGCTGGCGCGCAGCGGGTGTTGCTCGCGGCGCGCTGTGCGGGTCGCGGCCCAGCCGCGGCGGCACGTCAGCGGTCGGTGCGACGGGGGTGCCTTGGCCGCCGAGCGGGTTGAAGACGTCGGTTTCCTGGCAGGCGGTGAAGATGCCGCTGATCCGGCAGGGGCCGCTGTCCCAGATCACAAGCCCTGAAGCGCCAGCGCTGGTGTGATTGAGCACCGGGATGTTCCAGAGCGGCGTCTTGTCTTCCGAGCGACCGGCGTCGTAGACGGGGCGGCGGCCGGCGATGCCGATCGTTCGCGCCTGGACCTCGGCCGAGACCTGCGCGACCTGATGGTCGCCAAGCGCGACATGCAGCAGAACCTGATGCTTTGGTGTGTCAGGCAGCGGCTTGGTCGTGACATGCTGCGCGTAGCCGTTTGTCTCGCCGCGGTCCCAAAGGTTTTGGATCGCCGAGATCAGGATCATCCGGTCGAGTCGGCTCTCGTAGGCCGGCTTGAAGATCAGCTCGTAGGTGTCGAAATCGATGCTACGCGGCAGCAGCAGGCTGTAGTTCATTCCTGGGACGCCGAGCACGGCGCGCGTGAAGTCGGGCGAAAGCGCTGTAAGCGCGCCGCCGAGAATGGCGCCTTGACTGTTGCTGTCGTAGTAGAGATTGGCGGTGTTGATTGTCGAAGCGCTGGCGTCGTTCTTGAAGTTGGCGTTCTTCGTCAGCCCGTCCGGGTGGATCATCAGCCGGCCGAGCACCAGCCCGTTCAGCAGTCCCTGTTGCATGCGGTCGGGCATCGACGAGAAGTGCGACATGTTGCGGAGCAGCTCGATTGCGTTGGGAATGTCATCGTTGGCCATGCCAATCTCTGGTGTGGCACAGAACATCATGTTGTGCTCGCTCGCCATGTCGTCAACGTTGCCGGCCGCGATCTCAGTGGCCCTGCCGAGCAGCCCGTGGCCGTAGAGCGACGGCCGCGCGGGCGATGTCAGCGCCGAGCGCGGGATTCGGCAGACGAAGTAGGCCTGCATCGTGCCCTGCTGGCGCGGGATCGAAGTGAAGCGGTTCTTCGCCGAGGGCTTGTAGGACATTGTGCCGCCGGTGACGCAGTTCTTCGAAAGGAAGCATGGAACCGTGACGGTGCCTTCGACCTGACGCACGATCCGTGTGCTCTGATCCAGGGTGTAGTCGGTCGTTTGCGTGACCGTGAAGGCAGGCGCCTTGCCAGCGACCTTGCGGTCGCTAAGGTTCTTGTCGCCGAGCGCGCTGAATGTGCTATTTCGCATAGACAGCGCCCGCTCCGACAGGTTGCGCTCGCTGGCGATCGTGAAATCCCAAGCAAGGTAGAGCGACGAGCGCTTGACCTTCGCCTTGCCGAGCGTCTTGAAGATCGCGTTGTAGCTGTGGCGGCGCGACTTGACCGAGGCGATTGGCTTGCCGTTGCGCAGCGAGGCGAAGGCGGCGGCCGGCTTGATTGTCGCGCCGGAGCTGTTCTTCAGGTTGCGCAGCACGACGATGTAACGGTGGCCCTCGAGCCAGTTCTTCGCTGGGTGGATCATCAGCATCTGGCTGCTCTGTTCGGAGATTGCGTCAGGGTTGGTGTCCAGTTCGACCCAGATCGGCTGACGTTTGCCGGTTGCGGCATCGATCACGATGATCGGCGCATTGGCCTTGGCGTACTGGGCGATGTCGGTGATCGGCGTGGCGCCGCTCCTTACCAGATCAAGCCTAGGGATGTAGGTCAGCAGCGCGCTGCCGGGGCTAAAGCCGTCGTTGCGGTTCAGCTCGGGCGGGAAGCCGGGGACGCCGTTGACATTCTTGGGGAACTGGTTGGCGCTGAAGTTCAAACGCAGGCCGGTGTCGGAACCCTTCTGCGCCACCGTGTTGAAGTTGCTCGGGAACGGGAGCAGACACTGGCGTGCGTCGAGCGGATCGCAGCCAGCAGCGCCGGCGCTTGCTGCCGGGATCAGCAGAACGGCACCGATCACGATCGTGGCAATTGAAAGACGCTGCTTGGTCATCGTCACTCCCCAGTGAAAGCCGACGCCAACCGCCGACGACTCGCGAAAGCTACCACTCGTGTCGTCGGCGCGTATCGTGTTCGACGTGTTCGCAACCGCAATCGCCAGCTTCGTTTTCGCATTCACCGTCGACGGAGCCGTTGCGCAGCGGCCAACGATCGTCTGGAACCCAATTCCCTACCCGGCGAAGCGAAAGGCCGAGATGCGGTCCTATTCGCTGCGGCACTACGGCCTTAGCCGCTTCGGACTGCACAACCCAAAGGTGATCGTCCAGCACCTGACCCAATCATCGACCTACCGCCCGATCTGGAGAATGTTTGCCGAGGACGTCCCCGACAACGAGCTGAACGAGCTACCGGGTGTCTGTTCGCACTTCATCATCGATCAGAACGGCAAGATCCATCAGCTGGTGCCGATCAGCCTGATGTGCCGCCACACGGTCGGACTTAACTGGACGGCAATCGGGATCGAGCACGTTGGCTTCAAACCGAACGATGTGCTTGGGCGCCGCAAGGTGCTGGCCGCCTCGCTGCGGCTGACAAACTGGCTGCGATGCCGCGAAGGGATCTCCGTCAACAACGTGATCGGCCACAACGAGAGTCTTAAGTCGCCCTACCACCGTGAACGGATCGGCCGCCTGCGCGGCCAGACGCACGACGACTTTCCTACCAGCTCGATGCGCAAGTACCGCGCCGCGCTGCGCAAGCTGACGTGCTGAGCGCCGCCGCCGTCAGTTTCATCGGTCACTCAACCGTGCTGATCGAGGACAGTGGCGTGCGGCTGCTTACCGATCCGGTGCTGCGCGGCCGTATTGGCCATCTGCGCCGTCACGGCGCGCCGGTAGCGGCCGTCTTGCACAGTCGGCTCGATGCGGTTTTGATCTCACACCTCCACCACGATCACTTCGACCGTCGCTCACTGGAGCTGCTCGACCGCTCGACCCGGATGATTGTTCCGGTCGGCGGCGGCGCGCTGACGCGCGGCCTCGGCTTCAGCAGCGTTGACGAGGTACGTGACGGCGACCGACTGACGGTCGGCGGGCTCTCTTTGGCCGTCGTCCACGCCGACCACCACCCGGCCCGGCCCGGCCGCGGTCAAGCTGGCGGCCATCAGGCACAACCGGTCGGCTACGTCACCGAAGCCAGCCGCCGGATTTACTTTGCCGGCGACACCGACATCTTTGATGCGATGGAGCAGATTGGGCAGCCGCGGCTCGATCTGGCGCTGCTGCCGGTTTGGGGCTGGGGCCCGACGCTCGGCAGCGGCCACCTTGACCCGCGGGCCGCGGCCGAGGCGCTGCGGCTGCTCGGAGCGCAATCAGCCGTACCGATCCACTGGGGAACTCTCTACCCATTCGGCTTGGAACGGCTTCGTCCGAAAGCATTGAGCGATCCGCCGCACCTCTTTAAACGCTACGCCGCCGATCTGGCCCCGGGCAGCGAAGTGAAGATCCTCGCGCCCGGCGACAGGCTGGCGTTGAATTAGCCGCGCTGCGTTGGCTTCATCGCCGCCAGTACCCAGGCGAGTAAGACCAGCTGGAAAGGAAGTCGCGCCCAGAGCGCCGGGCGCGGAATGTCAGGAAAGCGGTCGGCGTTGAGCGCCATGTTGAGGTTGGCCGGGAAGACGCCGATCAGCGTCAGGATTGCCAGCAGGCCGCCGCCGCGCCGCACGCGGCTGTCAGGGCAGATCAATGCCAGGCCGGCGGCGATCTCGGCGGCGCCGCTGGCGTAGATCAGCTCGTCGTGAGCCGGCAATACTTCCGGCATTATCGGCCGGTAGAAGCCAGGACGCACGAAGTGCATCGCTCCGGCAAAGACGAAAAACGGACCGCAGAGTGCTCGGACCAGGCGCATCGCTGGAGCTTACGCGGCGGGAGCTGCGGGCAGCGTGAAGCTTTCGTCAGCGATCGTGATGACCGGCGCTTCGCTGCCATCGGCGCGCGCCGTGATTGTCAGGGGGCTGTCTGGATCATCGCTCTCGAAAAGCGCCATCGCTACGTTGCGGCCACCGAGCGCCGCGGCCAGCGCGCTAACGCCATCGACGAGGTGCTTAAGGCCGCCGATCGTTCCGGTCACTTCGCCCAGTACAGCGTTGACCTGGAAGGCCGGCAGCGGTTTGATCGTCGGCAACGGCGGCGGCTGAACTGCCAGATCGACGTTGTGGTCGAGCAGTACGACGCGGTCGCCGAGGTTCACTTCGATCGCGCGAAAGCGCTCGCAATCGACCTCCGCCGGGCCGACCCCAGCCTCGCGCTCAACGATTGCGACGGCGCGGTAAGCGTTGGAACGGTGCAGGAACTCGCGCAGCGTTACGACGGCGAAGTCAAGTTCGCCGACTGTTGAGACGGTCTCGACCTCGGGGGGCGCGGGCTCTTCCACCGGTCCGACGCTACCAGTGGACGTGCCGCGGGTCGGCCTGCGAACCTGTAGCGGTGGGATTCTCACTAACAGGACCAACGTTGACGCTGCGCCCGCCCGAGCCGGACGACGCAGAGGCGCTGCTGGCGCTGGCCAGCGAGGCCGAGGTGACGCGCTGGTTCTCGTGGGGTCCGTACACAGCGATTGAGCAGCCACTCGCCTACATTGAGCGCTGCGCCGCCCAACGCGAGAGCGGCGAGCGGCTCGATCTGCTGATCATCGACGGTGAGCGCGGCCCTGCCGGAATCACCGGCCTAAGCGAGTTCAGTCGCCGCGACAGGCGCGCCGTCGTCGGCACCTGGCTTGGCGTCGATTTTCAAGGCACGCAGGTCAACCGCGAATCAAAGGCGTTGATCGCGAAGCTGGGCTTTGAGCTGCTTGAGCTCAACCGGATCAGCTCCTACTCAAACCCCGAGAACGAGCGCTCAACGAGCGCCCTGGAAGCCGTCGGCTACCGCCGCGAAGGCGTGCTGCGCCAGTGGCACCGCCACGATCAGAACTTCCTCGACGTCAACATCTTCGGCCTGCTGCGTAACGACTGGCTGGGCAGTGACCAAGCTGCGATCGAGCTGAAAGTGGAAGGCAGTCCGCCCGCCGCCTTCCTGCCGGCCGGCTAGTCGCGCGCGCTCCAGCTGAAGCCGCGTACCGCGAAGATCACGCAGGCCAGCGTCCAGACCGCAACCACGCCAAGATCGGAAAGGTGGTCGCTGAGCGGCGCGCCGGTGACCAGCGCGGCGCTGATGCCGTTGATCACATGGACCAGCGGCAATGCCTCAGCGATGTTGCGCAGGAAGGTCGGCACGTTGTCAACGTCGTAGAAGACGCCGGAGATGAAGATCATCGGCAGGAAGACGAGGTTGGTGTAGGCCGGAGCCGCTTCGAAGTTCGGGATCACGTGGGAGAAGGCGACCCCCATCGCCGCGAAGCAGGTGACGCCGAGCACTGTGAAGATCGCAAGCTCCGCCCAGTCTTTTGGCCAGCCGAGGCCGAAGAACAGCTTGCCGGCGACGATGATGATCAGGATCTGGACGACGGCGTTGGTCGCGGCGTTGCCGATGATGCCGCTGAGGTAGGCGTTTCCAGGCAGCGGCGTGCCGCGGATCCGCTTCAGCACACCCTGCTCACGCAGGAAGGTCATCTGCGTCGCTAGCGCGTTGAAGGTCGTCGCCATCACGCTAAGGCCAGCGATCCCTGGCACCAGCACGTTGAGGCTTGCCTGGTTGCCACTGAAGACCGCCCCGAAGAGAAAGAGGAAGATCAGCGGCAGCACGAAGCTGAAGAAGGCAGCGGTCGGGTTGCGCCAGAACATCTTGCGCTCCAGCCGGTACTGGCGCCATGCCAGCGTCGCGGTGCTCACTGCGGTACCTCGCTGCTCTGGTCGGCGGTCAGTTCGAGGTAGACATCCTCAAGCGAAGGCCGCACGACAGAGCAGTCGGTTAGCGTTTCGCCGCGCGCCAGTGCGTCGCCGGTCAGCTGGTGCAGCAGCTCAGTCGGATCGTCGACCTCACGGCTGAGCAGCTCTCCCTGCTGGTCGCGCCAGCTGACGCGGTAACGAGCTGAGGCTTCGCTGAGCGTCGCCGGCGGCCCTTCGGCAAGGATCCGGCCGTTCTTCATGATCGCCACGCGGTCGCAGAGCTGCTGCGCCTCGTCGAGGTAATGGGTTGTCAGCAGGACCGTCTTGCCGAGCTCTTTAAGCCGCTCGATTGTTGTCCAGGCGGCGCGGCGTGCGGCTGGATCAAAACCTGTCGTCGGCTCGTCAAGGAAGATCAGATCGGGGTCGCCGATCAGCGCCAGTGCCAGATCAAGCCTGCGCTGCTGGCCGCCTGAGATTGTGCGAACCAAGGCATTTGCCTGCGCCGGCTGGTCAAGCCCGACCAGTCCCAACACCTCGTCCACGTCGCGGGGGTGGGGGTACAGGCCGGCCCAGTGGGCTACCGCCTCGCGCACGCGGATGTGTCGGTACATGCCGCAGCTCTGCAGGACGATGCCGACCCGCTCGCGTAGCGCCCGCGGCCGCTGCTGCGGGTCAAAGCCGAGTACCGCGACGCTGCCGGCGCTGCGCTCGCGGTAGCCCTCGAGGATCTCAACCGTTGTCGTTTTGCCGGCGCCGTTTGGGCCCAGCAAGCCAAATACCTCACCTACGGCGACCTCAAAGCTGATCCCGTCGACGGCCTGATGCTCGTTGTAGAGCTTGCTCAGATCGTTGACGACTATTGCGGGCTGCACGGTTGGCACGGCGTCATGATCGCAGGCGGTTGCTGAAAGATCGTTATCGGCGACGCAGATCGGCTGCCGGGGCGCGATACTGAGGCGATGGCTAAGGCCCGCCCAATACCCGGACTAAGCGCCGAGCTGAGTTATTCAGAGGCCGCTGTGCGAACTATCGAGGTCCGTAGCGCCGAGCTGTTCGAACACGCAGCCGGTGTTCTTGACGTTGACAACATCGAAGCTGTCCACGCGATGCGGGTCGCGACGCGCCGCCTGCGGGCGGTGCTTGAGTTCTACGAGCCGTGCCTTGACCGCGAGCAGCTGCGCCCGGTACTCGGCCAAGTATGCGACCTGGCCGATGCGCTTGGGCAGCGGCGCGACCCTGACGTTGAGATCCTCGCGTTGACGCAGTTTGCTGCCGGCGCAACTGATTCTGAAAGGCCGGGGATTGAGCGTTTTATCGAGCGCACGCGCGAGCAGCAGCAGCAGGCCAACACGGAGCTTGCGGCGATCCTTGCGCAGATTGAGCAGGACGGACTGCGCGAGCGACTGGCCGGCTTGATCGAGCCGCCCGCAGCGGAGCCGGAGACGGTGGCCGAACCGGCCGCCGGGCCGATCAGCGATCCGGCAGCGGCGGCGCCCGATGATTCCGAGCAGCCGGCCCGTGGCGGCTGGCTGAGGCGGCGATGAAAGCGCGCAAGGTCAAACATGTCGACCCCGACGGCACGCTGGCCGACAACGCCCAGCGCGTCGTTCAAGTTCGGCTCGATGAGCTCTACGACTTTGTGCCAGCGGTGCTCGACCCGAAGGCCGTGAAAAAGCTGCACGCGATGCGGATCGCCGCCAAGCGGCTGCGCTACGTGCTTGAAGTGACGGCAAAGGACTGCTTTGGCCCCTACGCGCTGACGGCAAGCAAGCGGGTGCGGGAGCTGCAGGACCTGCTGGGCGAGATCCACGACTGCGACATCCAGCTGCCACGGCTGCAGAAGATGGCCAGCGGCCTGAGTGCTGAAGCTACAGCTGAGTTGAGCCGGCGGGCCGGCGAGGCGGTTGACCTTGACCCGGCGCTGGCGTCGGGGCTGCCGCACACTGAGGACTGGGCCGGGCTGGCGGCACTTGAGCAGTACCTAGCGGTGCGCCGCGCACTGCTTTATCGGCGCTTCACCGATATCTGGCAGGACATCGAACGCTCGGCGATGCGGGCGCGCCTAGAGTATGCGATAGCCGAGCGACCTGCCGATGGCGCGCAGATCGTGGCCGCAGACCAATGAGCGATACCGAAACCAACCCACGCGAGACCGAAGCGAGCGGTCACGCGCTGGGCTTGGAAGCACCGTTTGATGCCCGGCCGACGGCCGAGGACCCGTTCCCCGCGCCGCGCGAGTCACTCGACCTCGCTGACCGATCCGTATCGCTGAATCGCGAACTTTCATGGGCCGATTTCAACGACCGTGTGCTGCAGCTGTCGGAGCGCTCCGACCAGCCGCTGCTGGAGCGCGTCAAGTTCTCGGCAATCTACTCGTCGAACCTCGACGAGTTTTTCATGATCCGCGTCGCCGGCCTGCTCGATCAGGTTGACGCTGGGATCGACCGCGTCCGCGGCGGTTACACGCCATCACAGACAATCGACGAGCTACACCTCGAGCTCGTGCCGCAGGTTGAGCGGCAGGCGAGGCTCGTCGCTGAGACGCTGCTGCCTGAGTTGGCGGCGCAGGGGATTGAGGTGATCGCGCTCGATTCAGTCTCCGACAGCGAACGGGCCGAGCTGGCTGAGAGCTTCAAGCGTCAGGTGCTGCCCGTGCTGACGCCGCTCGCTGTCGGCCTTGGCCGGCCATTCCCGTACATCTCCAACCTTTCGCTCAGCCTTGCCGTCCTGATCCGCGACCCGCAGACCGACCAGATGATCTTTGCCCGCATCAAGGTTCCGAAGGGGCTGATCCCGCGCTTCTTCCCGATCCGTGATGGCGAAAGCCGCTTCGTTCTGCTCGAAGAGTTGATCGCCGCCAACCTGCCCGAGCTGTTCCCAGAGATGGAAATCGTCGACCACGCCTGCTTCCGCGTTACGCGCGATGCCGACTTCGACATCTCAGATGAGGCCGACGATCTGCTGAAGGCGATCGAGGCCGAGCTGCGCCAGCGCCCGTTCGGCGAGGTTGTACGGCTCGAAGTTGAGGCCGGCGTAAGTGCGGCGATTCGCGAGCAGCTAGTGCAGGCACTGTTGGTCGATGAGCGCCAGATCTACTCGGTGCCCGGCCTGCTCGATATGACCGACCTGTGGCAGCTAGTGAAGCTGCCCGGTCACGCTGAGCTGCGCGAGGAGCCGTGGACGCCGATCACGCAGCCGCGGCTGGCTGAAGCGGAGGCAGAGGAGCGCTCGATCTTCTCCGTAATCCGCGAACGCGACCTGCTCGTTCATCATCCCTACGAGTCGTTTTCAACTTCGGTCGAGCGGTTCGTCGAGGAGGCAGTTGAGGACCCCGACGTGTTGGCGATCAAACAGACCGTCTACCGCACATCCGACGATTCGCCGCTCGTTCCGTCGCTGATCCGGGCGACGCAGAAGGGCAAGCAGGCGGTCTGCCTGGTGGAGCTGAAGGCACGCTTCGATGAGCGGGCCAACATCTCTTGGGCGCGCAAGCTGGAACGCGCCGGCGTGCACGTTGTCTACGGCATGCCAGGGATCAAGATCCACGCCAAGTGCGTGCTGATCGTCCGCCGCGAAGGCGACGGCGTGCGCCGTTACGTTCACGTCGGCACCGGCAACTACCACCCAACTACGGCCCGCCTGTACACGGACTTCGGCCTCTTTACCTGCGATGAAAAGATCGGCGAGGACGTCGCCGAGATGTTCAACTTCCTTACCGGCTACGGCCGCCCCCACGCTTACTGCGAGGTACTGGCGGCGCCGCGCTTCATGCTCGAAGGGATTCTTCAGCGGATTGACCGCGTTATCAGCGCCGAGGCCGAAGGGCTCCATGCGCGTATCCGGATGAAGATGAACGCACTGGTCCACCCGCAGGTGATTGAGGCGCTCTACCGCGCATCACAGGCCGGTGTGACGATTGAGCTGAACGTTCGCGGCATCTGCTGCCTAATCCCCGGTGTCGCCGGGATGTCGGAGAACATCCGCGTCGTTTCGGTCGTCGGCAGGTTCCTTGAGCATTCACGGGTCTACAGCTTTGAGTACGGCGACGAGGTCGAGGTTTACATGGGCTCGGCCGACCTGATGCCGCGTAACCTTGATAATCGCGTTGAGCTGCTGACGCCGGTTCACGACCCAACCTGCCGGGCCGAAGTGCTCGACGCACTGGAGCGCTGCCTGGTCGACAACGTCAACGCCTGGCAGCTGCACAGCGACGGCAAGTGGCAAGTGGTCGTCGCCGGCCCTGACGATGAGCCGCGCAGCGCCCAGCGTGAGCTGCTGGCACTCGCTGCGGCGCGCGGCTCCGACATCGCTCCCTAGCTGCTGTGGCCGAAGACGACGCCGAAGGCACGTTGCGCGAGCGGATTCTCGAAGCCGAGATCAGTGTTCCGACCCGCGGTAACCGCAAGCTGGCGCAACTGATCGCGGCCGTCAACGCCAGCGACCGGGTCAAGGGCATCTGGTACATGGCCGGGCTTAACGCCAACCGGTTGGGGATGTCCGATCACTCCTGGGTGCACATCCAGATCGTCACGAATATCGCGCTGCGCCTAACACGGCTGCTCGCCAAGCGCGGCATTGAGACCGGAATCGTTGCCGATCATGGGCTGACGGAGCGGGACGGCGAAGTAGTGATCGCTGCTGGAGCGCTGCTGCATGACCTTGGACTTTCGATCAACCGCGCCGACCATGAGACCTACTCGCTGTTTCTCGCCGCCGACCTGCTGCCCGAGCTGCTTGCGGGGATTTACGACGAGCCGGTGCGCTCAGTTATCGCCAGCGAAGCAATGCACGCGATCATCTCGCACCGCTCGAAGGGTCAGCCGGCAACAATCGAGGCGGCGATCGTCCGCGTCGCCGACGCGCTTGACATGGCGAAGGGTCGTGCCCGACTGCCGTTTGAGGCGGGCGAAACAAACATTCACTCGCTCTCCGCCTACGCGATCGAGGATGTCAAGATCAGCCCAGGGCGCGACACCGCGGTGCGGGTTGAGATTGAGATGAGCAACAGCGCCGGCATCTTCCAGGTTGATGAGGGGCTCGGCACGAAGCTTCGCGGCACGCCATTGGAGGAGCACATCGAGGTCGTCGCGCGGATCGAAGGCGAGCACGAGAAGCGACTCGTTTCGGTATTCCGCCTGTGAGCGGCGATCGGGAGGCTGTTCGCCGACGTTGGCTGACGGTAATCGTCGCGGCGCTTGTTGTTGCTGCTGTCGCATTGGTTCTCGTTACCGGTCCGCTGAAGTCAGACGCGACGAGCTCGTCGACGCCGAAAACGCTCGCCGCGCCGGTCGCGCCGACGCAGGGCGATACCGCGCCCGCAACGACTGCGCCGGCGCCGGCGACGGGCAGCTACCGCGGCCCGGTCCCGATTCTGATGTATCACGTGATCAAGGCGCCGTCGGCCAGCACACCGCTGGCCGCGCTGTGGACACCGCCGCAGACGTTCAAGGCGACAGTTGAGCTGCTGAAGTCGAGCGGCTACTCCGGCGTCACATTGGGTCAGGTCTGGAAGGCTTGGCACGGCGGCCCGGGGCTGCCGAAAAAGCCTGTCGTCGTCAGCTTCGATGATGGGTACCTCAGCCACTACGTCAGCGCGTTGCCGATCCTGCGGGCAGTCGGCTGGCCCGGAGTGCTCAATCTTGAAGGAAAGAACATCGGACCCGGTGACCTTACGATCCGTCAGGTCAAGGCGCTGATCGCTGCCGGCTGGGAGATCGGCTCGCACACGCTTAACCACCCTGACCTGACGACCGTCGATGACGCCACGCTCCGCACCGAACTGGTCGACTCACGCAAGCTGCTGCAGGAGAAGTTCAGCATCCCGGTCGACTTCTTCTGCTACCCGTCGGGGATGAACGATGCCCGCGTGCGCGCTGCCGTAGCGGCGGCCGGCTACGAAGCGGCGACGACCGTCGCCCCGGGGATTGCGTCGAAGAGCGACGATCCCTACGCGCTGCCACGGATCCGCGTCAACGGCACCGACTCAGCCGCCACGGTCGCCCAGCGTGTCCGCAGCGGCGACGGTGTTGCCGGCGGCTACTGAGCGGCGACAAACTACCAGCTTAGGCGGCTGACCACAAAGTCAGGATGGCTGCGGAAACGGTTGCCTTACCAGTGCACGCCGCGCATCAGGTTGGCCATCGCCAACTGCTCGACGCTGGCCTTCTTCTCTGGCGCTGCGGCCTGCCCGGACGACGCAGCCGATTCGGGGAAGATGCGGAACGCGGCGTTGAGTATCTGGTCGATTACCTTCGGTGCCAGCGCATAGCCAACCTCAACCACCGTGCCGAGCTTCGTGTTGATCTGCTTCGGCTTGTGACGCAGCGCGTCGCAGACCATCGATCCGGCCTCGTCGGGCGAGATTGCCGGGAAGTGGTCGTACATCTTGGTCGGGGCAATCATCGGCGTGCGAACCAAAGGCATGTGGATCGTCGTGAAGGTGATGTTGTCGCCGACCAGCTCTGAGCTGACGACCCGCGTCCAAGCGTCGAGCGCCGACTTTGAGGCGACGTAGGCGCTGAAGCGCGGCGGGTTGGTTTGCACCCCGATCGACGAGATGTTGACGATGTGGCCGAAGCGGCGCTCCTGCATGTGCGGCAGGAAACCCATCACGAGGCGGATCGCGCCGAAGTAGTTGAGCTGCATCGTGCGCTCGTAGTCGTGGAAGCGGTCGAGGCTGTGGCTGAGCGAACGGCGGATCGAACGGCCAGCGTTGTTGACGATCATGTCAACGGCGGCGTGCTCGGCGAGGATTGTTGCGACCAGCGCGTCGATCGACTCAAGATCAGAGAGGTCGGCTGGGTAGCAATAGGCCGTGCCGCCTGCCAGCGCAATCTCATCGCGGACCGCTTCGAGCTTGTCGAGGCTGCGGGCAACTAGTAGCGGCGTGCCGCCGGCCGCCGCGATCTCAATCGCGGCGGAGCGGCCGATCCCGCTGGAGCCGCCGGTGATTATCACTGTGCGCCCGTTCAGTGCGGCGCGTAGCGAACTGCTGGCGAAACCGCCGGCGTCAAGATGCTTCTCCCAGTAATCCCAGATCACCTGCGCGTAATCGGCCAGCGGCGGAACCTCAATCCCGCTGCCGGCGAGGACAGCGTCCGTTTCGGTCGTGTCAAATGAGCAACTGAACCCGGTGTGCTCAACGACCTGCGGCGGAATGCCAAACTCGTCGAGGATCGTCTCGGCGACCGTCGTGACGCCTGGCAGCGAGCGAACAACAGAATTCGTCGCGCCGCTCAGCGGGCTGAGCGCCGCCGCCGGCAGGCGCAGCATCATCTGCGGCGCGCCGGCCGCCTTCGCAAACTGGTTAAGTGCTTCGGCCGAGGAGATCATCTGCGGCGATGCGAGATGGAAGGTCTGGCCGTCGAGGCCCTCAGTCTGCGCGATCCTGACGATCGCGTCGGCAACGAAGTCAACTGGAACGATGTTGGTCTCGCCGATCTCAGGGCCGATCAGTGGCAGCCAGGACGGCAACAGCTTGCGTGATCGGCGGATCGCGCTGAAGAAGTAGTAGGGGCCGTCAACTTTGTCGATCTTGCCGGTCCGTGAATCGCCGATTACGACTGCCGGTCGGTAGATCCGCCACGGCACGGCGCTGTACTGGCGAACGAGCTTCTCCGACTCAAACTTTGTTCGGTGGTAGGGCGAGGGCAGCGGCTGCCCTTCGTCGAACATCTGCTCCGTGAAGACGCCCTGATAGGAGCCGGCGACGGCGACCGAGGAGACGTGGTGCAGCGTTCCCGGCTGGAGCGCCTCAACCAGTTCGAGCAGATGGGCGGTGCCGCCGGTGTTGAGCTGCTCGTTGCGAGCCTCTGATGCGGTCATGTCGTAGATCGCCGCGAGGTGGAAGACGTGATCAATCTTGCCGCGGTGCGCCTCAATCCACTGCGGGTCAACGCCCATCATCGGCTCAATCAGGTCGCCCTTTACGGCGTGCAGATTTTCGGCGTTGGTCCAGTGGTCGGCGATCGCCTCGAGCCGCTCGCCCGAGCCGCCGCGGACGATCGCGTGGACTTCGCCGCCGCTGGCGAGCAACCGTTCTACCAGGTTGCGGCCGATAAAACCGGTTGCTCCAGTGACCAGATAGGTCGTCGGAGCTGCGCCGTTGTTGGTCGTATCTGCGTTATCAGCCATCAACTACCAGCCGGGGCGCCAGTGATCGCCGGCGGCGCTCTCAAGCCGCTTCGACGCCAACTTACGTGCATCCTTGCGCTTCTCAAGCCGCCACTGGATAAGGCTCATTACGAGAATGAAGAGCGGGAAGAAGGCGATCACGATGAAGCCGGTCATCGTGATGACACGGTCGTCGGCTGGTCCGTAGCTTCCTTCACCGCTGATCGGCTCCTGCGTACCGGCCAGCGCTGCAGGCGCTGCGAGCAGCACGGTGGCTGCGGTGATCGGCAGGGCTGCAATGATTCGGAACATCTAATTAGAGCGTACCGAACCTGTCGGAATGGCAACCGTTAGACAGCGGCGGCTCGGTGGCCGCCTAGCGAGTCTTGATCTTGTTACGCAGGAACGGCACGACGCTCTTCAGGAAGTCGTTCGTCTTCGGCGCTGCGAAGAGCGGATCGAGGTGGCTGGTTGTCGCTTTGGCGTTGAAGATCACGAGGCCATTCTTCGGCACCTTCGAACGGGCGGCGAAAGTCTTTGCGCCGTTGACGACGCCGTCGCGGCTGCCGGTCAGCGAAGTCTGGAAGGCGTAGTAGGGGATGTTGACGTCCCTCAGGTGCCAGAGGCGCAGGCCCAGCACCTTGGCGGCCGGGTTGGCTGGGTCCATTGAGCTGGCGCCGTTGGTATCAACGTTGAGCCGTGCCGGGTAGTACCAGTCGACGCCGTTGGTGCCGTCCGGCAGGCCGGCGAAGCCTTTGGCGACGTTTTGGATCGGCGTCACTTCGCCGTTCTGCCAGCCGCGCGGGCTGCCGCTGGCGGCCAACTGGCCGGCCCGAACCTGAATCAGCGAAAGCAGCTTCGGCGAAGTGTCGTTATCAAAGGCGTAACCGAGTGCGCCCTCGTTGGTGGTCGGAAAGCTTGCCTTCAGGTAAGAGGGGAGCAGGGCGAAACCGCCCAGCACCGACAGCCCGTTCGGATCCTTCAGCGCCGCCAGTGCGCCAATCTGGGCAAACGGCCCGCTCGCCCAGGCGAAACCCGGCAGGCCGAGCAGATTGAGCCACGGCCCGTCCGGGTTGGCCGTCGTCACGTCGAGCTTGGCGAGCGCCGCCCGGGCGCCTTCGGCCGTGTCGGTGGCGTCAAAGGTGCCGGTCAGGCCACCATCGATTGCGACAACTCCGGCGATCTCCTTGTAGCCGGGCTTGCCGTTGAAGTCCCACGCTGCGTAGGCGGCGGCCATTGAACCGCCGAGCGAGTGACCGCCGAGGATTACCGTCTTGCCAGCCTTCCTCGCCTGCCTGATTACGGCGCGGGCATCTTCGAGCTGCATCTTCATGCCCCAGTTCTTCATGAAGGTAAAGTTCTGCGCCTCCAGCGGAGTGAACCTCGGCGTCAGCTCCGAGTTCAGCACCCAGCCGAGGTAGTAGTCGAGCGCCTGCTGCGGCGTCGCCTTTCCGGCCAGCGCCTTGATCATCATCGAGTTGTCCTCAAGTGCCTGTTCGCGGCGATCCATCGCCCAGACCTGCAAGCCGGGGACCTGCTTTGCCAGCTCAGGACCTACCAGCGAAAAGTTCTCGGCGCCACCGTTGGTGCCCGGGATCAGCAGCAGCACCTTCTTGGCGCGTGATGGCCCGTACTTGGTGATGAAGACCTTGTTGTATTTCGCTGGCGTTCCTGGCAGCGAGCCGACCTTGACGACGGTCGATCCGGCGGCGCTGGCTGAGCCAGCGATCATCAGGCTGAGGGCAGCTGTCGTGAGCGTGAGCAGGGGCTTGAGGCTGCGCATTCGCCTGCGACCGTACCATCTCTGCGTGGCCACTATCACCGCTTCAGAACTGGGCAAGGAGATCGCCGGCAGGCCGCTGTTGCGCGGCGTCTCATTCAGGCTGGAGCGCCGTGACCGGATGACGATCGCCGGACGTAACGGTGCCGGCAAAACAACGCTGCTGCGGATGCTTGCTGGCGAGACGCCGATCGACTCAGGCGAGCTGTCGCTGGCAAAGGGAACTCGCCTCGCGCTGCACGATCAGCGGCCGCCGCGCGAGCGCTCGCTGTCACTACGCGACTATGTGCTGAGCGGTTGCACCGAGGCTGTCGCGCTGGAGGCGCGATTAACGGAGCTGGAAGGGAAGATGGCCGATGGCGACCTGCGCGCCGTCGATGCCTACGCCGACGCTCAGGCGCGCTTTGAGTTGGCCGGCGGTTACAACTGGCGCGACCGCGTCACCGACATCGTCTACGGGCTTGGCTTTCACGACCGCGACCTTGACCGCTCGCTGGCCAGCTTCTCCGGCGGCGAGATGACGCGCTGCTCACTGGCCCGCGCGCTGGCCGGGTCGCCGGATGTGCTGCTGCTCGACGAGCCGACCAACCATCTCGACATCGAATCGTTGGAATGGCTTGAGCAGACGCTGATCGGCCTCGACGCAGCGATCATTCTCGTCGCCCACGACCGCTGGTTCCTTGAAGCAGTCGGAACCTGCGTGCTGGAGCTGGAGGCTGGCAAGTCACGCTTCTTCAGTGGCCCTTGGCACGCCTGGCGGACCGAGCAGGCGGCGCGTGAGATCGCGCTCGGCCGTTCGATCACGAAGCAGAAGCTTGAGATCGAGCGGATCGAGAAGTTTGTCGAGCGGTTCCGTTACAAAGCATCGAAGGCTAAGCAGGCCCAGTCACGGCTCAAAGCGCTCGACAAGATGGAGGTCGTGACAGAAGACCCGCGCGATCGGCGCGAGATGGGTTTCAAGTTCGCCGCGCCGGAGCGCTCGGCTCGAGTCGTCTTTGAGCTTGAGAATGGGCGGATTGAGGTCCCCGGACGAACGCTGCTGCACGACGCCGCGTTGTGGCTGGAGCGCGGTGAGCATGTCTCGCTCGTTGGCCCCAACGGCTCCGGCAAGACGACGCTCGTCAGGGCGCTGACGGGCGAGCAGCAGCTGACCGCCGGGCAGCTGCGGATCGGGCACAAGGTGACGGTTGGGTACCTCAGCCAGCACGGCGAGGAACTGGAGTGGGGCGGAGCACGCACGGTGCTTGAGGCTGCCGTCAAACGGACCGGGCTAACGCCAAACGAGGCGCGGGCGCTACTCGGCCGCTTTCTCTTCTCTGGCGAGGATGCGCAGAAGCCGCTCGACGGTTTAAGCGGTGGTGAGCGCAAGCGGCTCGGCCTAGCGGTGCTGGTCGCCGGCAAGTCGAATGTGCTGATCCTTGACGAGCCGACCAACCACCTCGATCTTGAAAGCCGCGAGTCGCTGGAGGACGCGCTGCTCAGCTATCAGGGTTCACTGCTGCTTGTGACTCACGATCGTGCGCTACTTGACGCTGTCGGCACTCGCACCGTTGCAGTTGAGGAGCACACGCTGCGCTCCTACTCCGGTGGCTGGGCCGAGTATGCGCGACTGCGCGAGGAGCGCGGTGGTCCGGTGCCGACAACCCCGCCGCCGCCGCCGCTCGGCTCGCCGCAGGTACCATTTGCCGCCGGCACTGACAGCAAGCTGGAGCAGCCAGCTGCCGAGCCCGAGGCTGCGCCATCGCTGTCGAAGAACCGACGTCGCGAGTTGCTGGGGCTTGAAGCAGCGGTCGCCGCCGCCGATCAAGGACTCGCGGCAGTTGAGGACGAGCTTGCTGCGCCGGCGGCCTGGGCAACTGAGTACGAGTCAGCCAAGTCGCAGGCCAAACACACTGCCGCGACGCGGGCGGTCGAGGCCGCCTACGCGGCGCTTGAGGCGTTTGAGTCGCAGGCCACCGCGACTAGCGCGGACGGACCTTGACGCGCAGCTTGATCGAGTAGCGGCTGGGGGCGACCGATACGTCGGGATTTTCGATCTGGTCGAGCTGGCCAACGAGGCGGCTCCACTGTGAGGGTGCGAGGACCGCAGCTGAGCCGGTGGCCCCGCTGGCCCCACCCGGCTGGAAACCAACGTGAATGTGGTCGTCATGGTCGCCCATCGCGAGCGTGTTATCGGTCCCTGCATACTGCATCAGCGTGATGATCTGGCTCGGCTTCATCGTGCCCTGCAGCGTCAGCAGTTTGCGCACCGTGATGTCGGTGATCGAGCCGGCTCCCTGATTACCCATGATTGGCGTGCCGTTGACGGTGGCGATGTCGATCGCATTGCCGGAGGAGTGGTCAGAGACATTGCCGCTGGACGTGTAGAAGCCGTGGCCGCAGCGCAGGCTCGTGATCTGCAGCTTGTCGCCGCTGGAGGCGAGGAACTCCATCGCTGCCAGCACGCGGCGGTCGATCGCGCCGGCCTGAATGTCTTGGCGGCCGCAGGTGTAGATGTCGAGCTTAGGATTGGCGAGCACGCGGCGTTCCAGCATCTCCTTGCTCATCAGCAGGATCTGACCGATTGTTGCCTTGCCAGCACTTCCCGCAAGCATCGGGCTGGAGGTGCGGTAAACGTCGCTCGTCGCCAGCAGCTTCCAGCCGTCGAGGATCGGCGTCGGGTTGATCCGCGGCGCGCCGGCGCCGGCCGGGCGAATCTCAAAGCGCAGGTGCGGCGGCCGGGCGATGCCGAGCTTCTTCGCGGCGGCCCGGCTGGCCTTGCCATTCTTGTTGAAGGCCAGCGATGCCGGACCGATCCGACCGAGGATTGTGCCGGCGATCACCTGCGAGCCTTTGCGCAGCGGCCGCAGTGCCACCTGATCGCGGCGCAGCGAGTACGGGGTTGCGAGGTAGCTGCCAAGCTCGCCGGCGCCGATGCTGGCGGCCGGGCCGGCCGCTACCGCGGCGCCGGTTGCTGCGACCTGCCGCGAGCCGCCAGCGTTGTATGAGGCAGGGCGTTGCGGCTCGGCGAATAGTCGCTCCTTGCCGGAGCTCGCTCGCTGCGAACCGCTCGTCGCTGCAGTGGTCGGCGCGGGCGGCGGAGTGGCGGCCGTCGTAGCCGTGCCCTGCTCATTGTTCACCACTGTCGTTGTTGAATCGTTGCGCGGCACGACGTGTTGGCTGGCAATTGAGTCGAGCTGTCCGTAGGTGTAGAGGTTGCCGTAAACGTCGCGCAGGCGGATGAAGTTGCCGAGCTTCTTGCTGCGGCCGATCGCCTCGATCTGGCCATCCTGGACGGCGATCGCGCCGGCGCCCGGCTGGCCATAGATCGCGACGCCGCCACCGGCGCTCTTTGAGTAGCTATTGACGCCGCTGATCGGTGAGCGGCCCATCGTGAGGCCGGTCAGCGCGCCGATCAGGTCGGAGGGGATTGCCGCCAGCGCCTTGGCACGCTTGATCACGTCGGCGACGTACCAGTCGGCGCGGTTGTAAGAGAAGAGTGCGCGCTCAATGCTGGTCTGGGCGCCCGAAGCCTTCAGGTAGCGGGCCGCGGCGAAAATTGCGTCAACCGGGTTGGAGGGGTCTTTTACCCCGTCACGGTTGGCGTCAACGCCGTAGGCTTCCCAAGTTCCTGGCATGAACTGCATCCAGCCCAGCGCGCCGGCGCTTGAGACCGACAGGTTGCGGCCGTAGTCGGTTTCGATCTCGTTGATCGCCGCAAGGATTTCCCAGCGGACGCCGTACTCAACGCCAGCGGCCTGGTAGATCGGCAGCAGGAACGGCGGCACGCGGAAGCTGTCGATAACCGAGTTGGAGACAGTCGTCAGCGGCGCTGACATTAGCGGCGAGCTGAGCCCGGCAAAGGGCGAGCCGGCGACATCAAGTTTGGTCTGCTCCTGAAGCCGCTGGCTGGCGCGGCGTCGCTCTGCAAGGAAGCGCCGCGCGGCTTCGCGACGCTTCTGTTCGGCGAGCTGCTTTGCCGTCGGCTTCTTCGGCGGCTTCTGGACGATTACGTCAACCGTGCCAAGGTCGCCGGGGGTTGTTGTACCCGGCGTTGTAGTTGGCGTCGTTGTCGTCGGCGTTGACGGCGTAGAGGTTGTGTCGGTAGAGCTCTGGCCGTCGGCTGCAACCGGCCCGGCGATCGCAGCGGCGACCGCGATTGCGGCTGCGGATACTGTCGCTGCGTTGGTCGAGCGGCCCACTAGCTCTAGTTATACGGCAAGTAGCGCCGGAATGGGCCGTTTTGCTGTGAACATCTTGTTCGGTTCACGACATCCGAGAAGACCAACCTCAGCCGCGTCGGCCGCGCAGAATGATCCCCTCGAGCCGGTGGGCGGCCTGCTCGCATGAATCAATGCTCGCTTCAAGCCAGCTGAAGATGTCCTTCCAGCGGATCACGACCATCGGGTCGATGCCGCCGGTGAAGAGCGCCGCCAGCGCTTCACGGTGCAGTCTGTCGCCCTCGTTCTCAAGCCTGTGAATCTCGACTAAAGCTGGGTTCATGTCGGTTCCCGAGCGCAGCGAGCGCAGCGCGACAGCGACCTGCTCGCAGGAACCAACCAGTACTTCGCACATCTCGACTGCCTGCTCCATCGGCGCCTCAACGCCGTAGACGCCCATCATGTCGCCGGTCTGTTCGGCGTAGTCGACGATGTCGTCGAGCGTTGTCGCCAGCGCGTAACCGTCCTCCGAGGTCAGCGAGGCATTGCGGCGCTGGGCGCCGAGTTGCACGATCAGGTCGTGAGTGATGCGGTCACCTTCATGTTCCAGAACGACCAGCTCACGCGCCAGCTCAGAGTGGCTTGGGTAATCGGCCATCAGGTCGCGCAGCACTAGCGCGGTGCGCTCAATATTGCGGCCCGATTCCTCGAGCAGGGCGAGGACTGCGTCTTCTCCGTTCTTCGTCAGGATTCCCATCGGCGCCAACTTAGCGAGTCGCGGCTATCGGTTGCTGCGAGGGGTCGCCGCCGCTGCTGCTCCCATACTGTTCGTCGGTGACGCGATCAAGGAGAAGCGGGTGCTGAAGCGGTTGATGGTTGCCGGGGTTTGCTGCACGATGGCGCTCGGCGCGGCCTCTTGTGGCAACTCTGGGACGGCCGGTCCAAGCAAGGTTCGTGGCCGCGTTGCAGTAGAGGGCTCGCCCGCCTTGCAGCCGTTCACGCTCAAGGCTGAGAAGGCCTTCAACGACCTAACCGGCGACAAGCAGACGAGCTTCCGCCGCGCCGAGGACAGCGCTGCGCTAAATCGCTTCTGCCGCGGGCAGATTGATGTTGCGGCTGTCACGCAGTCGAGCATGCCCGCAGCCGAGGGTCGGCTGTGCAGGCAGAACGGGATCGCCTACCACCGGCTCGCCGTGGCCCATCAGGCGGCGGTCGTCGTTGCCAACAAGGCGCTCGCGATTGACTGTTTGACGACCGCGCAGCTGCGAGCGCTTTGGCAGAGCGGTTCCCGCGTGGACAACTACAGCCAGCTTGGAAGTTCACTGCCCGCCCGGGCGGTGTCGCTTTACGGACCGACCGCAAGCTCGTCGATCTTCTCTTTCTTTACGGCCGAGATCAATCGCCGCGCCGGCAACTCACGCAGCGACTACGGGCCATTCGTTTATCCCAAGGCAGCTCGGTTTGCCAGTGCCGTCGCAAACGACAAAGCGGGCTTTGGCTACTTCGACTACGCCTGGGTCGCGGCAAACCTCAGGCAGCTCAGTGTGGTCGCCGTTGACGGCGGCAGCGGCTGCGTCAAGCCGACGGCCCAGACCGTTCAGGATGGCAGTTACGCACCGCTGTCACGGCGTTTCTACTTCTACTTTGATCTAAAACAGTTGGTCAAGGATGCCGACCCAAAGACGCCGGACTCGGCTGTGGCGACCTTCCTGCAGGTGACGCTCGCGAACGCCGCGACATTCGCGAAGCGAAACTATGTTGTCGGACTAACGCCAGAGCAGATTACGAGCGAGCGGATTGCTTGGCTGAAAGCGCTGAAAGCCTACGAGGCCACCAGTGGCAGCGTTCAATAGCTGGATAAGTAACCGCTTCTTCACATCGTTGCGGTGCTGGAGCCTCAGACTGTGTCCGGCAGCGTGAATTAGCAACGACTGAGAGAGGGTTGATCCCCAGATGTTGAAACGACTCGTAACGTTCGCCGCCGTTGGCGGACTCGCCGTTGGCCTAGCAGCCTGCGGCGGCAGTGACTCCGGCACAGGCACTACGTCCGGATCGATTACCGTTGACGGCTCAAGCACCGTCTTCCCGTTCGCCCAGGCTGCAGCTGAGGGCTTTCAGAGTGAAAACCCCGATGCCAAGATCACGGTCGGCGAGTCCGGTACCGGCGGCGGCTTCCAGAAGTTCTGCGCCGGCGAGACCGACATCGCTGACGCCTCGCGGCCGATTGACGCAAAGGACGAGGTTCCGCTCTGCAAGAAGAACAACGTCAGCTACAGCGAAATCCAGGTTGCCAATGACGGGATCGCGATCGCCACCAACCCGGGCCTGAAGATCACCTGCCTGACGACTGCTCAACTCAAATCGCTTTGGGAGAAGGGCTCAACGGTTACCGATTACAGCCAGCTTGGTTCAGGAAGCCCGGCTGGCAAGGTCGCGCTCTACGGACCGGGCACCGACTCAGGAACGTTCGATTTCTTTACCGAGACGATCAATGGCGAGAAGGGCAACTCGCGCACCGACTACCAGCCGTCAGAGGACGACAACGTGCTCGTGCAGGGCGTCGAAGGCGACAAGACGGCGCTGGGGTATTTCGGCTTCTCGTACTTCGAGAGCAACGCCGACAAGCTGAACCTCGTCGGCGTCGATGGCGGTGACGGCTGCGTCAAGCCGTCGATCGCGGCGATCCAGGACGGTACCTACAAGCCGCTGTCGCGCCCGCTCTACATGTATGTCAACTCAAAGGCGCTTACCGACAAGCCGCAGGTCAAGGCATTCGTTGATTACGTGATCGCCAACGCCGACAGCTCGGCGACGACTGCGAACGTCGTGCCGCTGACACCCGCACAGCTTACGGAGGCCAAGGCCGCGCTGAAGAAGGCTGAAGCCGGCTAAGGCTGCATCGCCCGTGGCGACCGACCCCCTAACCGCCGGTGGAGGTGGACCGAACGCCGAATCAGTGTTCGGTCCGCCGCGCCGTCGGATCGGTGAGCGGGTGATCGCCGTGGCGTTGTTCTGCGCGGCGGCAACGTCTGTCCTGATCACCGTTGGAATCGTCGTCTCGCTGGCCGGCGAGACGCTGACCTTCTTTGCCGACAAGGAGGTCACTGTCGGCGGTTTTCTGACAGAAGGCCAGTGGACGCCGCTCTTCTCGGACCCGCAGTTCGGGATCCGCCCGCTGGTTCAAGGGACGCTGATCATCAGCGGGATCGCGCTGATTGTCGCGATTCCGCTCGGGATCGCCACCGCGGCTTTCCTCAGCGAGTACGCCAGCCCGCGGCTGCGCAACGCGTTGAAACCGACGCTGGAGCTACTGGCCGGCGTGCCGACCGTCGTCTTTGGTTACTTCGCGTTGACCTACTTCACGCCGACAGTTCTGAACGGCATTCTGGGGCTTGACGTCGCCGTCTTCAATGGGCTGGCCGGCGGCATCATCGTCGGCGTGCTGATCGTGCCAACGATCGCCTCGGTCGCCGAGGACGCGATGTCGGCCGTGCCGCAGTCGCTGCGCGAGGGCGCCTATGGGCTCGGTGCCAGCCGTCGTCAGGTGACAGTAAGAGTTGTCGTGCCGGCAGCGCTCTCGGGCATCACCGCCGGGATCGTGCTTGGCGCATCGCGCGCCGTCGGCGAGACAATGGTCGTGCTGATCGCCGCCGGTCAAGTGCCGACGACATCGTTTGATCCGCGTAATCCGATGGAGACAATGACGGCCTTTATCGGCGCGACCGGCAAAGGCGACGTGCCGACCGGCTCGACCGGCTACAAGGCGATCTTTGCCGTTGGCTTTGCGCTCTTTCTGATGACGCTAATTCTCAACATGATCTCGGTCCGCTTCGTCCGTCGCTACCGCCAGGTCTACGAATGACAACGGCGCAGGCAAAGCCGGTGATCGAGGTACTCGGCGTTCCGCCGGCTGGCCAGAGGCTGCGCGACAGCCTCTTTCTCCTGATTCTGGTCGCCCTGACGAGCGTTGCGCTGATCGTTCTCGCAGTGCTACTGATCGACACTGGGATCGACGGGATTCCGCAGCTCAGCTGGTCGTTCCTGACGAGCTTCCCTTCGGCCTTTCCCGAGAAGGCCGGGATCGAGTCAGCAATCACCGGCACGCTCTGGCTGATGGCCGTTGTCAGCTTTGTGATCGTCCCGCTCGGCGTTGCCAGCGCGATCTACCTCGAGGAGTACGCCGATCGCAACCGTTGGTGGAACCGGCTGATCGAGGTCAACATTCAGAACCTCGCGGCCGTTCCATCAATCGTTTACGGCATCCTCGGCCTCGCTTACATCGTCCGCGGGCCATTGTCGCTCGGCCGCACCGTGCTAGCCGGCGGCTTAACGCTGGCGCTGGTTGTGCTGCCGGTTGTGATCATCACCGGCCGTGAGGCGCTCCGCGCCGTGCCGCCGTCGATCAAGGAAGGTGCACTGGCACTCGGCGCGACCCGCTGGCAGGCAATCTGGCGCCAAACCCTGCCGGGCTCGATCCCCGGCATCGCGACCGGCGTGATCCTCTCGATCTCACGCGCAATCGGCGAGACAGCGCCGCTGATTCTGGTGGGCGCGGCAACCTTCGTGGCCTTCAACCCGACCGGGCTCGATTCCCCGTTCACGGCGCTGCCGCTGCAGATCTTCTCTTGGATATCGCAGCCCAACGATCAGTTCCGGATGCTGGCGGCAGCAGCAATCATCGTCCTGCTGGTGATTCTGATCATTCTCAATGCGGTCGCGATTCGGCTGCGCAATCGCTACCAACAGAGGTGGTAAGGGTGTCTGACGATGAACAGCGGATTGGGGCTATTGTTGGCGAAGTGAGTGACGCTGACCCCGCCTTTGACCCGCGTAGCGAGCCGCGCTTGCCGGCGATCCCCGGTCAGCCTCCGGCGGTCGCCACCGGTCAGTTGCACGCGCCGGTACCAGCGGTCGGCCACCACGACGTGATCGACGATGCGATCGAGAACCCCGTCTTCGTCACGAAAGGGCTGTCGGTCAGCTACGGATCGTCGCCGGCCATCATCGACGTTTCGCTGCGCGTGCCGGAGAAGCAGATCACCGCCTTCATCGGGCCGTCAGGCTGCGGTAAGTCGACACTCATCCGCTGCTTCAACCGGATGAACGACCTGATCCCCGCGGCCCGGGTCGAAGGCTTAGTCAGCTACCACGGCGTTGACCTTTACGGCGATCAGATCGACTCTGTTCAGGTGCGCAAGCGGATCGGGATGGTCTTCCAGAAGCCCAACCCATTCCCGAAGTCGATCTACGACAACGTCGCCTTCGGCCCGAAGGTGCTGGGGATGAAGGGTTCGATGGATCAGATCGTCGAACAGGCACTGCGCCGCGCATCACTGTGGGACGACGTGAAGGATCGCCTGAAGGACAACGCCTTCGGCATGTCCGGCGGTCAGCAACAGCGACTCTGTATTGCCCGCGCGCTGGCGACGAACCCCGACGTGCTGCTGATGGATGAGCCCTGCTCGGCGCTTGACCCAATATCGACCGGGCGGATCGAAGATCTGATGCATGAGCTGAAAGAGACCGTCTCGATTGTGATCGTCACGCACAACATGCAGCAGGCGGCACGTGTCTCCGACCGCACGGCCTTCTTCATTGTCGACATGGGCTCGTCGGACGAGGCACGGATCGGGCGCTTGGTTGAGTACGGCCCAACCGACCGGATCTTCACCAACCCGCACGACACGCGGACCGAAGAGTACGTCTCCGGGAAGTTCGGCTGACCGCTGTGGAGCGATCGACGGCGCGGCCGCAATTTCATGATCAGCTGGCAATGCTTGAACAGCAGGCGCTCGGCGCGCTTGATCTAGTGATCGAGCAGATCGACCGGGTGCTCGAGGCGCTGGAGCGCCAGGACATCGAATTGGCAACCTTTGTGATTGCCGACGACGACCGGATTGACGGCCGCTACCTCGAAGTCCATCAGGGGATTCTGTCGCTGTTGGCGCTGCAGTCTCCGGTCGCCACCGACCTGCGCGTTGTTGCTGCGCTGCTGCACCTGATCAAACACGCCGAACGGATGGGCGATCAGTGCGTCAATATCGCGAAGCTGATCCCGATAGTTGGAAGCGAGCCGCCGGTCGTGCCGGAGCTGCTGCAGATGGTGCTGCGGATGGGCGTTGCTGCGCGGGTTGAGGTGGTTGAGGCGAAGCTCGCTTTCAGCTCGCGCGATGTTGGCCTAGCGAACGACTTGTTTCGCCAGGACCGCGAAATCAACCGGCTCAACAAGGAGGCTTTCCGCCTAGCTGTTGAGGTCGGCGATCAGGTCGATCGACGGGAATGGGCGATGAGTCTGACGATGATGGCGCGGGCAATCGAACGAATCGGCGATAACGCGGTCGGGATCGGCGAGCAGGTTGTTTTCGTTGAAACCGGGTTTTTCAAGGAGTTTCCTGGCGAGTAGTTGTCAAAATGTTGCGACCAAGGGTTTGTTTCGCGCGCTTCCGCCCTACTGAGTCCCTACTCTTCAGCGCAGATGAACGAGCTCCCGACAGCCCGTCCTGAAACCGATTCACAGGGGGCCGCCCCGGTCGCGTTGCGGATCGCTGTAATCGACAACGACTCCGGCTTCCTACAAGTGCTCGACAAGCGGCTCGACCGGCTTGGCTGGGAGCACCGCACGATGGCTGGTCCAGCACCGGTTGACGAAGTCGTCGCAATGCGGCTCAGCGCAATCGTGATCGACTTGGCGATCCTTGGGTCGCAGGCTTGGGAATACCTCGAGCGGCTCTGCCAGGCGATGCCCGGCCTCGGCGTTGTCGTCTGTACCGGCCGCTCAAGCGTTGCGCAGCGCGTTCGCGGCCTGCGGCTTGGCGCCGACGATTGGCTGACTAAGCCGTGTCACCCGGAGGAGCTGATCGCCCGGATCGAGTCGGTTGTGCGCCGCCGCCGTCAGCTTGACGCACGCAACGCCGAGGCGCCGGTGGAGGCCGGCGAGCTGGTGATTCGTAGCGACCACTTCCAAGCCTTCGTTGATGACCGTTCGGTCGCATTGACGCGACGCGAGTTTGAGCTGATTGAACTGCTAGCAGCGGTCGGCGGCCGCGTGCTCGAGCGCGAGGACATCTACCAGCGCGTTTGGGGTTACGCGATGGTTCGCGGCGACCGCTCAGTTGACGTCTTCGTCCGCAAGCTGCGCCACAAGCTTGAGCAGGCATCGCCTGACTGGCAGTACATCCACACCCACTTTGGTGTCGGATATCGCTTCGCCGCTGAGCTGCGCGAGGGCGCCGTGACGGTGCCGGACGCGCCGCCAGCCGACTTCGTCGCGGAGCCGGCCGCCGACGGCGTCGAGCTACGGGCCTGAGCGGTTCGTTGATGCGTAACGTCGTGAACGTCGCAGTCGTGCTGCTGATCGCGGCGGCGATCGCCTTTCTGCCAGCAGGCAGCCAGCTGGGGGCGCTCGCAGGTCGGACTCTTTCGCTGGCCTTCATCCTCGTCTTCGCGCTCGGCTTTGGACTGGCGTACCGGCGGTTTGGCTCTGACTTTGAGCGGCTCGGGGCTGGCTACCGGGCGCTTGGTCTTGGCGCCGTTGGTGCGCTGGTGTTGATCTTTGCCGGTTGGGCGCAGCTGGTCAACGGCGCTGGTGGCCTGCTGTTGGCGCTGGCGCTGCTAGCGGCGGCAGGGGCGACCCTGTTTGCCGTCTGGCAGCGGTACCGCGCCGTCGTCTGACGGCCCGCTCAGGCGATAAACGGCGACGCTGCGGCGGGGGGCTGTGACGCTGGCGCGTGACAGCCTCGTCGTAGCGGCGTAACGGCGACGCAGTGACGCTGGCTGCGTGCCCGATCTTCGCGCCAGCGACGGCCAAAGCAGTGTTGAGCTGGTCGCCCTGCTGCCGCTTTTCGCGGCGCTGCTAATCGGCGCTTGGCAGGCTGTGATCGTCGGCCAGTCGTGGTGGCTGGTCGGCGTAGCGGCGCGCGCCGCTACACGCGCACAGTTGGTCGGCGCCGACCCGCAGCGCGCCGCCCGCAGTGCACTGCCGCGCGGCGCCCGCGCACGGGTGCGCGTCGTCAGGCGGGCCGGTGGTGAGCTTGAAGTGCGGCTGGCGATTCCTGCTGTCATCGGTGCAGCGACGCTGGGCGGCGTAACGGCAACGGTCGGTCGGCGATGAGCGATGGTCGGTCGGCTATCGGCGATGGTCGGTCGGCTATCGGCGATGGCGCAGCGTTGATTGTCTTTGGCGACGAGCGCTCGGCGGCTGCCATCGCGGCGCAGGCGGCGCTGGAGCTTGCCGCTGGCGCCGGTGGCGTGGCGCTGCTGATTGAGCTGGGTGGCGGATTGCCGCCGCGCCGTGGCTGGGCGGCGCCGGCCGGGCGCAGCGCTGCACGGCAGGCCGAGCTGCTGACTGAGCAAGGCTTCGAAGCGCAGGCACGCGGCGCGCTTGTCGTCGTCGACTGCGGCGGCGAGGGAGCTGCCGCGGCGGCTGAGCGGCTGATCGCAGACGCGCAGCCGCCGGTCGTCGTGCTCTGCCGTCAGCCGCGCGACGATCGAATCGATCGGTTGCTCATCAGCGCCGAGCGGGTATGCCTGGCGGCACCGGCAGATGCAGTGGTCGCTCAGCTTGCCGCAAGCGAGATTGGCGAACTTGGCACCGCTGTTCGGCTGGCCGAGCCGCCGACCGGGCTGCGCGCGGTCTGGGCGCTGGCCGGGCTGCGTTGGCCGCCGCTTGGCACCAATGGCGGCCAGGCGACGGTTGAGCTGCTGGCAGTTACGCCGCTGCTGCTGGCAGTCGCACTAGCGGCAGCGCAGCTGCTTGCCAGCGGCCTCTGCCGCGAACTGGCGGCTGAGGCGGCCGGCGCCGGCGCCGCGGCAATCCTTCAGGACCGCAGCCCACAGCAGGCAGCGCGCCAGACGATGCCCGGCTGGTCGCACAGCAAGCTGAAGGTGACGCGCCGCGGACGCCAGATCGAGGTCAGCGCCTCGCCGCCGACGCTGGTGCCGGGGCTGGCGTCGTTGCTGGCTGTCACGGCGCGCGCCGACGCCGGGCCGCCGGCATGAGGATCGGCGACGATCACGGCCAGGCGCTGATCCTGATGGTTGGAGCGATCGTGGCGCTGCTGGTCGGCGCCAGCGGCCTTGGAATGTTGGCGCGCGGCCTTGGCGCCCGCGCCGACCATCAACGCGCCGCCGACCTGGCCGCGCTGGCAGCGGCGCGGGCGCTGGTCGACGCTGCGCCGCGAGCATTCGCGGCGCCCGGCGCGGCCCGGCGGCTGAGCGGAGCCGCCTACCTTGAACTTGCCCGCAGCATCGGCGCGGCGACGGCGCGGCGCAATGGCGCGAGGCGCGTAACCGTCCGCCTCGCGCCAGGGCCGCTGCCGGACCGCGTGACGGTCGTCGTCAGCGACCCGATCAGCGTCCCTGGGGCCGGCTCGGTCGCCGTCAGTGTCAGCGCCGAAGCGCAGCTCGCAGCGTTCGCGACGCCGATCGGCGATGGTGAATACCCGGGGCCTTACGCCTACCGGCAGGGCAAGCCGATGCGGCCCGACACGGCGCTGGCATTCGACCGACTGGCAGCGGCGGCGCGGCGCGGCGGGCTCGGCCTGACAGTCGTCAGCGGCTACCGCACAAACGCCGAACAGGCACGGCTGTTCGCAGCCCACCCCGACCCAAAGTGGGTTGCGCCGCCAGGTCAATCGCTGCACCGGCTTGGGACTGAGCTCGACCTGGGGCCAGCGGCCGCCTACGGCTGGTTGGCAGCCCACGCCGGCCGCTTCGGTTTCATCAAGCGTTATTCGTGGGAGCCTTGGCACTACGGCCTTCGAGCGAACCCTGGCAGCGCCTCGGTTGGCTTTGCGCCGCCGGGCGCGGGCGCGGCAAGCGCCGTGCCGCAGTTTGTGCCGGCGCGATACCGTGAAGCGCTGCGCCGCGCTGCCACTCGCTGGAGCGTCGGCGCTGCGCTGCTGGCAGCGCAGCTGCAGCAGGAGTCGGGCTTCAATCCAAAGTTGGTCTCCAGCGCCGGAGCCAAGGGGATCGCCCAGTTCATGCCCCAGACGGCGCGCAGCTACGGCCTCAGTGACCCGTTCAACGCCGCCGCCGCGATTAACGCTCAGGCCCACCTGATGCACGACCTGCTGCGCCGCTTTGCTTCGGTGCCGCTGGCACTGGCCGCCTACAACGCTGGCGCCGGCCGCGTCGCGGCCTGCTGGTGCGTGCCCGCGTTTCCTGAAACGCAGGCTTATGTGGCGCGAATCGTTGCGATCTCGCGCGGCGCTGGCGCCACGCCTGGCAGCGGCGCGCCACCGGTACGCCTGATCCGTTGACCGCTTGCGGCAGACTAGCCCCGATCCTGCATGAACGACCCGCGCCCCGGGGTCTCCGGGGCGCGATGTCGTTGGTTTCGTCCGCCTGAGCAGCAATTCTTCGGCTTGTCGAGAGTCAAAGACCGAGCCCAAGAGGATCACCTTGAAGGTGCAGCGCGATGGCCGCCAATTCACAGTAGAAGTCAGCGCGGACGGAGCGGGATTGGTCTCCCACGCGGGCAGCGCCCTGCTCAGTCAGGTCGCCGACAAGAGCGGCCTGACCAAGGCGCTCTCGCGAGGTCTTTCGAGCATGCGTGAGCGCCGCGGCGCTCATGACCCCGGCCGCGTCGTCCGCGACCTCGCGGTGATGCTGGCCGACGGCGGCGAGGCGCTCAGTGACCTCGGCGCGGTCCGCGAGCAGGCACCGCTGTTCGGAGCGGTCGCCTCCGGCTCGACCGCCTACCGGCTGATCGATCAGATCGCCCGAGAGCCCGAGCTGCTCGATGCCCTGCGGGCGGCTCACGCGAAAGCCCGAGCGCGCGCCTGGGCGCTCGGGACCGCTCCCGAGTATCTGACGATCGACCTCGACGCGACCTTGATCGGCAGCCACTCCGAAAAGCAGGGCGCCGCCGGCAACTTCAAGGGCGGCTACGGCTTTCACCCGCTGCTCGCCTACTTCGACGAGCCCGCTGAGGCCGCGGCAGGGAAGCTGCGCCCCGGCAACGCCGGTGCGAACACCGCCGCCGATCAGATCGAGGTCTCAGAGGCGGCGCTCGAGCAGATCCCGGCGGAGCTGGCCGCTGAGATCGAGCTGCTCTTGCGGGTCGACTCCGCCGGAGCGAGCCACGAGCTCTTGGACTGGGCCCACGACGCCAACATCCGCTTCAGCGTTGGCTACGCGCTCAACGAGGCGGTCCGCGCGGCGCTCGAAGCTCTGCCCGAGAGCGCCTGGAGCGCGGCACAGAGCCAAGACGGCACAGAGCGCCCCAACGGCGAGGTCGCCGAGATCACCGATCTGCTCGAGCTCGGCACCTGGCCAGAGGGCTCGCGGCTGATCGTCCGCCGCGAGCGGCCCCACCCCGGCGCCCAGCTCTCCTTCACCGACCACGAAGGCCATCGCTTCCAGGCGCTCCTCACCGACCAAACCAGCGAGATCGCCACCCTGGAGCGCCGCCACCGGGCTCGTGCCCGGGTCGAGGACCAGATCCGCGACGACAAGGACACCGGCCTACGCAAGCTGCTCTTCCGCAGCTTCGAGATGAACGCGGTCTGGCTCGAGCTCGTCGGGATCGCCCACGACATGATCGCCTGGACCAAGGCGCTGGCGCTCAGCGGCGAGCTTCAGCGCTCGGAGCCCAAGCGACTGCGGCATCGGCTCTTCCACGTCGCCGCCCGACTCGCCTTCTCCGGCCGGCGGGCGAAGCTGCGGCTGCAGGCGAGCTGGCCCTGGGCGGGTGAGCTTGCGGCTGCGTTCGCGCGGCTCGAGGCGCTGCCGGCGCCGGCCGGCTGAGCTCCGACCGTCGCTTCAGCCATCTCGATCGTCCGCTGGCGCCCCGCCCCCGGCGAAGCCTGCCCGCGGCTGGTCTGAATCGAGCATTTCGCGGCCTCGCGGCCCGCCTCGACGTCCTTCCGCAGCGCGAACCGGTGCACATCATCGATTATCAGCCCCAGCAGCCGTTGGGAATTACTTCATGCGGCTTGCTGCACGATCGGGGCTAATGGTTTGGGAACCTCGTAGCTTGCCGGAGAAGACCCGGCCGGGGGATATTCAGGCCCATTTGGTGGAACACCCGAGGAACACAGCTTAGGCTCCTCAGGCATGTCAGCTGCGAACAGGAGCCCGAACAGGAGCCAGGCGTCCATCTCGGACGTCCGGGTGGATGGGGGGCAACCCACGCGTGATCGGATCCTCGAGGTCGCTACCAACCTGGTTCTGGACCAAGGCTACGCCGGCACGCCAGTAAGTCAGATTGCGAAGGTGGTGGGTGTGACTACCGCGGCGGTCTACTATCACTTCCGTTCCAAGGAGGAGCTCTATTACACGCTTATCGACCGGTGGTACTGCCAGTTCTTGGCGGACTTGCTCGAGAGCGTAGCCGACGACGGCCCCGCGGACGAACTCCTCCGCTCGTTTGTCAGGACCTACGTGTACCTGCAGCTGCGCGACGGTCCGCAGACGAACAGACACGGATATGACCAAGTCGCAGCGTCGCTCTCGGATGAGAGCCGGCAGAAGCTGGCGGCGGTGCAGCGCCAGTACCTCGACTCTCTTCGGGACATCCTCGAGCAGGGCGAGCGTGAGGGCTCCTTCTCCGTTCCCGACGTCACCGTCTCCGCGTTCGCCATCCTGTCGGCGTGCGAGTACGTCTTCATCTGGTTCAAGAGAGATGGAAGGCTCTCCGCACGGGAGGTCGCCGACATTTACGCCGACTTGGCTCTGCAGCTTGCCAGCGCCCAGCCTGTCGAGCGGGCTACCAGGGACGCTGGTGTCCTCTCCTCATGGGCGTCCGAGGATTCCTTGGGCGGGCACACGCGACCGACGAAGTCCGGTAGAACCGCCGAGTCTAACGTGGCCGACGCGCCGGTGGCTGGCTCCAACGGAGAGTTCGGTGTGCGCCCTACCGAGCGGTTGAGGGGTGGCGACTATGGGGTCGTGGCCTCCGATCAGGCGGTCACATCCCCGATCAGGGAATCGTTATCGACGGCGGGTCGTCGTCGAATCCGATTTCGCTGGGCGGGGAGCGCCCCGACTAAACCGTAGTTCCCCGCCATGAGCCCACGAGTCTGGCTCAACCCCTGAGCTTGCCTGCCGAACGGACTGTCTGGTTGGTGACTACGCGACGATCGGGACCTGCGCGACAAGCTCGAGCGCCCGCGCCTGGGTCTCGGTCGGCTCCGAGAGCTGCTCGAAGCTCGCGCCGCCCTCGGTAAGCCGGATCGTGTTGCGGGTCTGGGTGCCGAGCTCGGCCAGCAGGCTGCCGAAGCTGTGGCAGGGCTCGCCGGCGGCGGTCCGCTTGGTCTGCGCCTTGCGATCGGCGGCGGCCGAGCGCCTCGCCTTGGCGACCGGGTCGGCGACGATCGGCGGCTCCTCGTCCTTGAACAGAAGCGGAGCCCAGGCCTCGCGTAGGTGCCAGGTCAGGTAGTAGGCGAGCATGCAGACAAAGACGTGGGCGCGGACCCGGTCTTCGAGGTGGTGGTGGATCGGGCGGATCTCAAGCTCGGGGCCCTTGAAGGTCTTGAAGGCGCGCTCGACCTGCTCGAGGCCCTTGTAGGAGCGGACGACCTCGGCGGCCGCCATCGTCTCGGCCTCGAGGTTGGTTCGGAGGATGTAGATCCCGTCCAGCGCCGCCTCGGCGGCGATCTTGGCCTCCTTGCGCTCGAAGCTGAAGGTGGTCTCGGTGATCTCGAGCTCGAAGTGCTTCTTCATCCGGTAGCGCTTGAGCGCAGGCCCGACCGCGAGGCCGATCTCGGCCGCACCCGCGAGGCTGCCGCCTTTGACCCGCTCGGCGATCTCGGCCAGCTCAGCCTCGGTCGCCGCGAGCAGCTCTGAGCGCTTGCGGGTCCGCTCGGCCCCGACCAGCGGGTTTCGGCAGACGACCAGCCGCTCGCCCGGGTAGTTCTCGGGGGCGCTGATCTCGGCCAGGTTCACCTCGTCGAAGAGCGAGAGCTGCAGCGCCCCCGAGGCGACCAGCTTCTTGATCTGGGGCGCCTTCAGGGCGGTGATCCAGCCGACCCCCTCGGCCTCGCCGAGCGCCTCGATGTTGGCCTTGGTGACCATGCCGCGATCGGCGACGACGATCACCGTGGCGAGCCCGAAGCGCTGCTTGAGCTTGCCGATCTGGGAGGGCAGCGTCTTGTCGTCGTGAAGCTCGCCGGAGAAGACCTCGACCGCGACCGGGCGCCCGGGCTTGTCGCAGAGCAGCCCGTAGATGATCTGTGGCGTCCCGCGCTTGCCATCGCACGAGTAGCCGCGCCGCGCCAGCGGGCAGCAGCGGCCCTCGAAGTAGGAGGAGGAGACGTCGTAGAGAACCAGCTCGCCGTCTTTGAGGTGGCGGCGGGCGAGCCGGTCCTCGATTCGCCCCTGGCGCTCTGAGAGCCAGTCCATCGCCGCGTAGAGATCGTCGGAGTCGGCACCCTCGACGCCGAGCTCCGTGGCCAGGGTCGAGCGCCCGAGCGCGCGCACGGTCGCAAGCTTCGAGCCGGGCTCGATCACCCGCTGGCAGATCATCGCTAGGCAGAGGTCGCGCTCGCGCGAGGGCGAGCGCTCCAACAGCCGCGCCAGATCGAGCCGTCGCGCCATCGCGAGCGCCGCGGCGACGTGGCCGGCCGGCAGCGACCGCTCGATCTCGAACGCCTCACCGGCGGCGAGGAGGGTTTCGCCGCGCAGCGCCCGGCGGACCAGCTCGACGACCCCCTCGGGCAGATGGGAGATGTTGCCGACGGTCTCGTTCTTGACCTTGCCGTCCTCGCGGTAGGAGCGCCGGAGCAGGTGGGTGACGTACTCGCGGTGCTTTCCCTGACGCCTGTTGGTGACGACGTGAACAGCACCGCTCTTGCGGGGCTTACGGCCCATAACAACAACCTATCGCACCCACCGGACGGCATCCCGATTGTATTGGTGACGACACCAAGCCGGTAACAAGAGGCCGCGATCCCCCACGGGCAGCGGAACCGTGGCCGACCAGCGGGCGGTTACTGGGGGGAACTACGGACTAAAGGCTTCGCGCGGCGCGGGGTTGGTGGCTGGCTTCCCGAGGGAGGGCGCAGATCATATATGCCTGTACGCCTGGAGCCGCATCACCCGACCGGGCGGATCTGCAGGGTGTTGGCTGTATTTAGGGTGGGTGGTCAGAGACTATGGGCTGCCCACCAATCGGAGCCTTCAAGCATGAGCGAGACGACACCGCACACGACTAACGCGGGTACCGAGGACCATTTTGATCTCACTGGTCGGCGTGCCCTGGTCACTGGCGCGAGCCGAGGTATCGGTCGAGCGATTGCCCTGGGCTTTGCCAAGCGAGGAGCCGACGTACTGGCGGTCGCGCGCAGCGCCGATCAACTAGAGGAAACCGTCCAGCAGGGCGCTAGTGCCCCCGGCAAGATCGAGCTGCTGGTCGCGGACCTGCGGACGGAGCCGTCGATCGAGAAGTGCGTGAACGCCGGCGTGGAGTTGTTGGGGGGGTTGGACATCCTGGTGAACAACGCCGCCGATGATCATGACTCGCCCGTGGATGAGACCGACCTCGCTACCTGGCAGCGGGTCTTTGAACTGAACCTTCAAGCCTGCTTTCTAATGGTCAAGGCAGCGTCCCCTCACCTGCGCGAGGGCGACGGCGGCAAGGTCATCAACATGGCGTCGATGCTCGGGGTCGTTGGGGTCCGCAACAACAGCGCATACGTTGCCGCGAAGCACGGCCTGATCGGGCTGACTCGGGGTCTCGCCCTCGAGTGGGCGAGAAGGAACGTCCAGGTGAATGCCCTCGCCCCCGGATTCGTCGAGACCCAGATGACCACAGACGCGCTCCAGGACGAGGGCATCTCGAAGTGGATCCTCAGTCGGACGCCGGCCGGCCGGTGGGCACAACCCGAGGAGATCGTCGGCCCCGCAGTGTTCCTCGCTTCACCGGCGTCCGACTTCATGACAGGGCAGGTTCTCGTGGTGGACGGGGGCTGGACGGCGCAGTGAAGGCGGGCGCGTTCGGTTACTTTCACCACATCGGGATCGCTGTTCCGGACATCGCGGAGCCTGCGGCGAGCATCTGCGCACTGCTCGACGGCCGGGTGATCGACAGCGGAGGCGACGACAAGCTCGCGGTGTCTTGGGTTTGGATCAAGGCGCTTGGCAGCCCCATCATCGAGCTCTTGATGCCGACAGACGACGCTGGCCCCATCGCGCGTCACATTCGCGAGCGGGGTCCTGGCCTGCATCACCTCTCATTTCGGCCACGAAGCCTGGACGACGCACTGTCTCACGTCCGCAAGTGCTCTTTGCCGATCATTGGGGAGAACCGAGACCACGATGGTCACGCGGAGTTCTTCGTCCATCCTGAGTGCACCGGCGGGGCTCTTTTCCACACGTTCAACAAACGCGAAGATCCCATCTAAGACGATGGGCGGAACATGACTGCGGTGACCGAAGGGGCGATCGGCAACTACGTCGGCGGCAGGTGGCGCCCGCCTGGCGGGCTAGCTGATCTGCAGACTCGGGACCCCGCCAGCGGTGAACCACTCGGGTGGCTGCCGCTCTCCGGTGCCGCCGAAGTCCATGAGGCTGTTGAATCGGCACGGGCTGCCTTCCCAGCCTAGCGCGCGACCTCCCCCCTTGTCAGATCCCGAGCGGTGATCGAGTTGCGGAATACGTTGGTCGAGAGCGCGCCGGAACTCGCGGACCTCGTCACCCGTGACATGGGCAAGACCGGGGCCGATGCGCGGGCCGAGGTCTGGCGCGGTATTGAGTCGGTCGAGGCCGCCGCCGCGGTACCCCATCTGCTCAAGGGCGAGAACCTCGAGGCATCGCAGGGGGTCTCGACGTCGAGCTCGTCCGCCAGCCTATGGGCGTCGTCGCCGCGATCACGCCGTGTCGAGAAAATAGCCAGCATCGTACGGGTCGTCATGGGCGAGGTGGTGCGTCATCACGAACACTAGACCCTCGTTCCCCAGCATGACCCCGTTGTTTCCGTGCCATCCGATGTAGTCGCAGACCTGAACTCCCTCTTTGTGGATAACCTGACCTTGACCAGGCCAAAGACTCTCGGCACTCTGCGGGTAGTAGAACAGCTACGCCTTCTTCGGGCTCTCGATCGCGTACCGCGTCACGACGCCCCCAAGGGCATTGGAAAAGCAGTGGTACTTGGCGCACCGAACGGCATCGGAGGGCTCGCCATCAAGTCCCAGCTTCTCCAGCCCGGGCAAGAATAGAGACTGCTGATGGTGGCGCGCCGACGCTTGGTGAGCAGCGTAGGCGGCATCGTGGCCGAAGGTGCGAATCAAGCTGACGGCGTTCTGATTGTGGAGGGCGTTGTAATAGCCGGCACCCAGGCGGCACTGCGACTCGAGGGACCAATCCCGAAACGGTATGGCCGGATCGGGAAGGGATGGCTCAAGATCAAAGGTCAAGTGCGAAAAGTTCGGCATGTGGAGATCGGCGTTGCTGACTCAGCGAGACACGATAGAGCGGGAGTCATGACACTGATGGACCCCCGGACTGCAGAGCTAAAGACGGTTCAGCCGTCGTGCTCGATCACGAGGATTGCTCCTTCTGGACAGCTCTCGACACCGAGGAGTGCAGCATCTCTGTCTCGTTTCGGTACCTCGATCACTTCGCCTCGCTGGCTGTTGAACCCGTTCTCATCGGACTCGTAGACCTCGGGCGCCACCGTGTAGCAGCGTCCATGCCCTGTGCATTTCACCTCGTCGACCTTCACTCTCATGCAGTGTCACTCTCGTCGTAAATCCTCGTGATCCATTCGCTTGGGGACGTTCATCCCGGGCCTCCTGTGAGAACTGGGGCTTCTCAACCACCAATCCCCAAGGAGACCCCGGTGCACTACCGGCTGGACGTCCAGTCAGTCGCTGATGCCCCACGCCTTCAGATAAGCGGCGAGATAGTCGATGGGCGGCTCGTACTGCCCACCTTCCGGAGGCAGGTTGTTCTCTTCGTCGTAAATCTGCGTACCGTTTCCATCGGGGAAGCCAACCCCGCCCTCTGGCACCGTCTCACCGTGGAACAGTCGATTCAGCGCATCGAGCAGCGCGAGCATTCCCGCGTCGAGAGCGAGTCCTGCTCCCGCATTGATGCCACCGTTCGACCTGATCCTCTCGATCGTGCTGGACAGTCCCTCTGCGGTCACGCTGTACATCGTGTCCGTGCGTCCCGCCGCCTTAATTGCGGCCCCCACATTCTCGCTCGCCACGGCGGACTGAGTGACGACTCCGTTGGCCTCAGGATGTTGCACTAGGGCCTGCGCGACCTTTTGCTGCAGGCCAGCCCCAATATCGGTACCGGCGTGGTTCAGTGTCTTGACGATCTCGCAGTCGGGGCAGAGTTCCTCTAGCGCCTTCCTGACACCCACGTCCATTGCGACGGTCGCCGGGGCATCGGTCTGGACAAGGTTGAGGAGTTTGAGCTTCCCCTCCGTGCCGTTGATGAGCGCGGCGGCCTGTATCGGCCCGTAGCTTTTATCCATGAACTGGAACCATGACAGGCCAATCCCGCCGGTCGGATCTGTGTACGTCGTCTGCGCGGCGAAGAGGGGCGGCTCGCCCTCCTTTACCTCGTTGCAGTCAACACCTACGCTGGCAACGACTGGAATCCCCGCGGCCTTTGCCTGCTGGAGGCTCGACTTGACAACGGTGCAGTCGATCACGAACAGCGCGATGCCGTCGGCCTTATCGGCGATTGCTTGGCCGATGCAGTTCGACGTGGTCGCCGTGCTGAACTTGCCGTCGCACAGGGTCGGCTTCCAGCCGATCTTCTTGGCGGTATGGATCACGCCTCCAGGCTGGGTCAGGTCTATGTAATTACCAAGCTGGATCACCCAGACGTTCTTGCCGGCCTCTGGCTTTGGCGACTCGGTAGGAGGCGGCTCGAAAGTGCCCTTGAAACCGGCGTCGATCGCGTCCTGAGCCTCAGGGGTCACGTTCCCGGATGCAGCGGTGGTGGTACCGCTGTCGTCGCCTCCCCCACAGGCGGCGACGCCGAGCGCCAATGCGCCTGCCACAAGCACCCCCAACAAGAGTCGTGATTGCCGCAACTTGATCTCCTTCATGTTGATCTCCTTCTCTATCGTGGTCAGGTAAAAGGAAGCCCATGCATTCGCATAGAAATCGCCGTAGCGACACTCTCGATGATATGGCTGGCGATACGATGGTTTACCGGTGGATAGCACCCGGTCGGGGGATCAAAGCTCGGCAGCAACGCAGCGTAGTGCTGGTCAGAGGCATCTCAGAAGCTCGACGCCCCAGTTTCGCCGCGACGCTTCCTTCCCAAGCGCGCCGCGAGTGCGAGTCCGATGATCAGCGCCCCTCCGTTGACATAGAGGTTCACGTAGAGCTGCGCTCCCGCCAGGTTCAGGCCGTTGTTCAGCACCGCGAGGAAGAACACCGCGACGAGGAGACCGCCGACGTTAAAGCGGCCAGGCTTGACCGAGGCGGCGCTCAGGAATGCCGCGGCGAACGCAGGCAGCAATAGGGCGTCGCCCAGCCGCGGATCGGCTCCGCCAGCCTGGGCCACCGCAAGGATTCCACCGATGCTCGCTAGGAGCGCCGAGATGACAAACGCCGCGCCGATCAACAAAGGAATCCGCAGACCGACGAGATGCGCTGCCTGTGGGTTTGCGCCGATGGCGAAGAGGTAACGGCCGAACGGTGTGTACTCCAAGATAACGTGCGTCACCAGCGCCACGGCGAGGAGCACGAATGCGATACGCGGAATGCCCAGCCACGTCTCCGAGGTCAGGTCTGTCAGGGTGGTTGGAATTTGGCTGACCACCGAGACGCCTCTGGTCTTCTGATAGATGACGCCAGCGACGACTGTGCCCATGCCCAGCGTGGCGATCACTGCGTGTACGTGGAACCGGGTGATGATCAATGCATTGGCTACGCCGACGAGGGCCCCAACTCCTAATCCGACCAGGATTCCGAGGACGAGGCTTCCGCCCGACATCACCGATGCGGAGAACACCGCGGCGAGCCCCGCGACCGCTCCCACAGATAGGTCCCATTCGTTGCTGGCCATCGGCACCAGAATCGCCAGGCCTACCACCGCGATGACCGCCTGCCCGGCGACCAGCACTCGCAGGTTTTCGGGCGTGAGAAAGGTGTCTGAAGTCTTGCCGTAGATGCTGAAGAAAATACCGATGAGCACGAGACACCCCAGGAGCGCGTACGCCTCTAGGAACTCGGCTATCGGTCGACGATCCCGCGCGGATGCGGCCCCAACATTTGTTGGGAGCGGGGGTGGGTCTTGAAGCGTCGAGGAATCCATCATGTCGCTGTCGCCTTTCCTGACGATAGAACTGCATGTTCAAGAATGCTTTCGGTAAGGCCGTCGGAGTCGAACTCCCTCACGACGCTTCCTTTGTTCAGGACGATCACGCGATCGCACACCTTGACGAGCTCGTCGAAGTCGGAAAGGACGGTGAGTGCCGCCGCCCCTGCGTCAACGGCGCTGCGCACAAGCCGCCATATCTCGGCCCTTGCGCCTACGTCGACCCCCTGGGTGGGCTCGTCGAGCAGCAACAGACGCGGGTTGAGCCGAAACCAACGAGCTAGCAGCGTTTTCTGCTGGTTGCCGCCAGACAAGGTGGCCAGCGGGACCTCTGACGAGGGGGCCTTGATCATGTAGTCGTTTAGCAGCCGACGGGCGTCTCGCCGTTCAGCGCGATGGCGCAACAGACCACCTCGGACGTACTCGCCCATGGATACGATTCCCAAGTTTGCTCGTACCGAGAGGTCGAGGAAGGCGGCGGCGGCCAGTCGATCCTCCGGCGCATAGGCGACTCCAGCGCGCGTCGCTTCGCGTGGATTGTTGAAGCGAGTTGGTTCGCCGTCGATCAGCACCCGCCCCGCTTCCCGAGTCGCGTTCCCCGAAAGGAGCTGCAGAAGCGTTGAGCGGCCCGAGCCGAGCAGTCCAGCCACACCGACGATCTCCCCGGCGGCCACGGAGAAGCTCACGTTGCGGACGGGACCACCCGTAAGGCCCTCACACTCGACCCGCGTCTCGCCGCCAGAGCCGCCAGGCAGGCTCGATAACTCCTCCACAACGCTGTGGCCCATGATCGACTCGACCAGCGAGTCGTGGCTGAAGTCCGTCGACTCGATGGTCGCGACAACGCGACCGTCCCTGAGGATCGTCGCTCGGTCAGCCAACTCAAGCACCTCCTCCAGTCGGTGCGTGATGTACAGGACGGTATGGCCATCGCGCACGCAACGTCGGATGGTGTCGAACAGGATCTTGACCTCACCCGGAGGCAGTGCTGCGGTGGGCTCATCGAGAACCAACACGCCTGCGTCCTGCTCCTCGATGTCTTGGAGCGCGCGGGCAATGGTGACCATGGTCTGTGTTGCGACCCCGACCTGCCCGAGTTGCATACGGGGGTCGGTATCGATCCCGAAGCGCGCCAGGACCTCACCGGCGTGCCGGTACGTCTCCCGCCACCGGATTCGCCCGCCCACGGTCTCGAAGCCGTGGCCGATCGCGAGGTTCTCGGCGATCGTCAGGTCATGGAACGTCGACTGTTGCTGATGAACGAAGCGAAGATTCGAGGCCTTGGCCAGCTGGGGGGTAAAGGACCGTGCGTCGTAGCGGCTCTCGCCAAGTTCGATGCTTCCAGCGTCTGCCTCATACACACCAGCCAAGATCTTGATCGTGGTTGACTTGCCGGATCCGTTGCCCCCCAGCAGCGCGTGAACCGTCCCACGTTCAAGTTTGAACGAAACCTCGTCAAGGGCCCGCTGGCCACCAAAGGACTTCACGAGGCCGTCGACCCGGAGCGCCGTGGCCTGAGCAGCTGCCTCTACCGTGAGCGGTCCTCGCCGGTCTTCAGCCACAGCATGGGGCGTTACGCACCCGCTCCGTGTGCCAGGCGACGGCGAGCGGCTCGCCTAAAGGACGTCGGTTACGGTGGATGGCAGCCGTGCTGATACGCATCGTCGGCCCGATTCTATGCGTGGCTGCCTTCGCGTACGAGTCGCTCGTCGCCGATGACACCCGGCTGGGGGATCGCCGTGTGATGGCCCCGCATACGCTCCCTGAGCGGTCTGGCATCCCCCGACCGGGCCTTTCCATCCGTCGCACGGTGGCAGCCTAACGCCGAGCGTATTGTCATACCGATATGGAGGTGGATGGCACGCTCATCGGGCGACTGAGAAAGGCTGCGGACGAGATCGGGGAGAGGCTGTTCCTGCGCATGGACGACGGTGCCTTCAGCTACGGGCAGGCGTTTGATCTCGTGGCGCGTGTGGCCTCAGGGCTCGAATCGCTAGGTATCCGGAGAGGGGACCGCGTCGGCATCATCGCCGACAACTGCCCGGAGGCGGTCTGGTCCTGGTTGGGAAGCAACGCCGCCGGCGCGATCGACGTGCCCTTCAACCCCAAGGCGCGCGGCGGCTTTCTCGCCTATCTGGTGGCGGACGCAACCCCGCGGGTGATCATCGGAACGGAGGAGCACCTCCAGACGCTTGCCCAGGCTGTGGAGACCGCGCCCGAGTGGGTGGTCAGCGTTGATGGTGACGGCTCCGACCGTGCATTCGGTGCGAAAGCCCGGCACCTCTCCTTCGGTGAGCTGCTGGACAGGGGATCCGCCCGGCACGTGGCAGATGTCGGTCCTGGAGATGTCGCGACGATCATGTACACGTCGGGGACGACCGGGCCATCAAAGGGCGTAATGATCCCGCACGGGACCTACGTCGTTGGCGCCTCCCGTCACGCGCGGATCATCGGAATGGGAGCGGGGGAGACCGCCTACTGTGCCGTCTCGCTGGCTCACATGGATGCCCGGGCATGCATCGGGCTCGCGCTGGACGCCGGCGGGGCGTCGGCGCTCGCGAGGCGCTTCAGCGTGAGAGGCTTCTGGGACGACGTGCGTGGTTTCGAAGCGAACGTGTTCTTCTACGTGGGCACGATGCTGTGGTTGCTGTACAAGGCGCCGGCCTCGCCCGGTGACGACGATCATCCGGCGCGTATAGGGGTGGGGTCGGCCGCGCCGCCGGAGATCCATCGGGCATTCGAGCAGCGGTTCGGCGTGGAGCTGCTGGAGGGATACGGGATGACGGAGATGCCCTACATCGTCAACAGCCTGCGCGGCAGTGGGCGGCCTGGCGGCGTGGGCGTGCCGATTCCCGAAGCCGAGGTCCAGCTCGTCGATGACCACGAGGTCCCAGTGGCCCCGGGAGAGGTCGGCGAGCTGTGCCTCCGGCCGCGCGTGCCATCCTACATGACGCAGGGCTACTGGCAGAAGGAATCGGAGACCGTCGAGGCGTGGCGCAACCTCTGGTTCCACACCGGAGATTTCCTGCGCGTGGCATCCGACGGCCAATTCGAGTACGTCGGGCGCAAGAACGACGCGATCCGGCACCGTGGGGAGAACGTCTCGGCGTGGGAGGTCGAGCAGGCGGTCACGGCGCATCCCGATGTACTCGAGGCGGCGGCGATCGGCGTTCCCTCGTCGCTGGGAGAGGAGGACGTCGCCGTTCTCGCGGTCCTGCGCCCCGAAGCTGAGCTCGAGCCGGCGGCGCTACGCGAGTTCGCGGCCCCGGACCTGCCGCGCTTCGCGGTTCCCCGCTACATCGAGTTCGTCGACGCGTTTCCCAAGACCCCATCCGAACGCATCGAGAAGAGGAAGGTTCGTGAGCGCGGCATCTCGGCGACCGCGTGGGACGCGGAGGCGGAAACCGAGGGTCGGGAATCGGGTTGAGAAGTCCCTTCTTCCTCGAGTTCCGGCCGTCGCGCGAAAAGCAAGCGCACGCTTGCACTTACGACCCCAGAGGCTGGCATGGACCGAGAGATCCTTGACGACGCACAGGTTACTTGGAGAGGCTGTCGCGACCTAGGTGACGTGCCCAGAGACGTTGTGAACACCTGAGAGGCGATTGAGCCCCGGTCCCGCGGGACCGGGGCTCAGACCGAAAGGACCATCCGGGTCCGCCGACAGGCTGTGGGTGTCGAGCTCACAACCAAGGAGGACCCGGATGAATACTCACCGTAATGCCCGACTTGGACTGGCCGGTCGCCACGAGCTGGTCAGAGCCTGCCAGGCCGTCGGCCAAAGGGCCGCAGCGCGGCACTTTGGCGTCTCACCTGCGACGGCTAACAAGTGGTTTTCGCGCTGGCAGGCAGCAGCCGAAGCCGACCGAAGCACGCTCACCTGTCTTTTCGACCGCTCTTCGAAACCCAGGCGCTCGCCGAGGGAGCTTGCCGCCGATGAGCAGGCCCGGATCTGCGAGGTCCCGGAGAAGACCGGCTGGGGGCCGCGGCTGATCGCCGGGGTGGTCGGCCGACCACACTCGACCGTCTCGCGCACCCTCCAGCGCGCCAGCCTCTCACGCAAGCCAAGTCTCGCCCGGGAGCCCGCCAACCGCTACGAATGGCCCTGCCCGGGAGATCTTCTCCACATGGACATCAAGCGCTACGCGCGCTTTGAGGTTCCCGGCCACGCGCTGACCGGGGACCGTTCAGTGAAATCCCGCGGAGCCGGCTGGGAGTACTCGCATTCGATTGTCGACGATCACTCACGCCTGGCCTATGCGGAGATTCTCGACAGCCAGGACGCCGAGGCGGTTCTCGGCTTCACCGAGCGGCCCCTGGAGTTCTTTGAAGCCCGAGCGATCACCGTCAAGCGCCTTATGACCGACAACGCCTGGGCCTACACCCGCTCGCGCAAGCTGGCCCGGCTCTTACGAAAGAAGAAGATCAAGCACGTGCTGATCAAACCCCGGCGGCCGCAAACCAACGGCAAGGTCGAGCGCTTCCACCAGACCATCGCCCGGGAGTGGGGCTACGGGCTCCTCTATGCCTCCTCTGAGCATCGCCAACGGGCCTTGCCATACTGGCTGGCCTACTACAACGAGCAGCGACCACACTCAGCCCTCGGTGGCCGGTCGCCTATCAGTCGTGTTCATGACGTCTCCGGGCAGGACACCTAGGACGCGGAAGCGCGCATCCCGGATCGGAACTCCGGAGCGGCCAGACGGCGAAACACGTTCACGATCTCGCTCTCGCTCGCGCCGCGTCGCACGACCTCGGTGACGCCTGCGTCCAGCGCCTGCTGACGATCCGCCTCGGTGATGATCAACCCACCGACCACGACGGGGATCGGAGGGTCCGCGTCGCGGAGGAGCTGCAGGAGCTCGGGCGCGTAATAAAGGAACTCCCACGAATGGACGCTGATGCCAATCACGTCGACATCCTCCTGCATCGCCGTCTCTGCGATCGTCGCCGGCTGCGTGAAGCGCCCCGTGTAAACCACCTCAAACCCTGCATCGCGCAGTATGCGCGACACCGCCAGCGCGCCAGCCTCGTGCTGGTCGAGCCCGAGAACGGCGACCAAAGCGCGAGTCTTCTGCTCGCTCAACGGGGCCGCTCCGCGCCGTTCAGGGGATCGTAGGGCGCAGTCGGAGCGTCGCCGATGACGTCGAGCCCGGTGGCACCGTGCTTGAGGAGGTAGCGAAACTGCTGGTTGGACCGCTCAGCACGTCCCTCGCCTGAGAGCTGACGGACGATCTGCTCGCTGGGATCCCCCTCCCGCTTGGGCCGAGGCGGCCGGGATCCTCGCGTGTAGGGGTATTCGCCTGGGTCGCCCAGGTCCGTGTCGTACTCCACGTGGCCGTCTCGCGGGCCGTAGAACAGCCGGTCGGTTGCCGGCGCCTGTTCAGGAGCGCTCATCGTGCCCATCCCCTTGGTCTGGTTCGCCAGCCGCTCGCACAGGGCCGGGTTTGTTGGTCGGTCCGGATTGGGTCATCGTAGTCTCGTTCCGAGGCCGGAGCCCGCATCATCTTCCATGCATGATGGCCTCGACGGCGTCATTCTGGCGTTCTACGACCCGGAATGACCCAGTCGGGGGAGGGAAGGGGCCAACCGGGCGGCGGCGGTGCTGACAAGGATTGGCCGGGTTGCGTATGCTTACTGAGCGCTTAGTCAGACCCGCTCACTCAGAAGGATGGAGGAAAGTGTTCAAGCAGGCAACATTGGAAGGAGGAAGCGCACTGGCTTCTGCAACTGGCATTGCCCCTGAACCCGGCGCGTTGAGCGATCCGGCGATGCTCGGCGTCGCCAACCGTCGAATCCTGGTCGTGGACGACCACGAGATGATCCAAGCCGGGATCCGCGCTCTGCTCGACCGGCAGAACTGGGTCTCCCGCTGTGTGGGCGCGAGCAGTGGTGGGGCCGCACGCGACCTGGTCAGGGCTCACGAACCGCACGTCGCGCTAGTCGATCTGTTGGTAGGGGAGGAGTCCGGCATCGACGTGTGCCGCATGCTTCGAGAGGAGCACCCGGGCATGCGGGTGATCCTGATGTCCAGCGTGGGTTGTGTCTCCAAAGCCGTCGCGCAGGCGGCGGGTGCCCATGGCTTCATGCCGAAGCACTGGTCGGCCGCCACTGTAGTGTACGTCATCCGGCGGGTGAGCCTCGGCCGGACTGCGTTTGCGAAATCAGAGGACAAGGCGCCGCCTACACGCCTCTCGAAGCGGGAAACCGACGTGCTCCAGCACCTGGTTTACGGAGCCAGTAACGCCGAGATCGGCGCGGCCCTGTACCTCTCGACCCATACCGTTAAGCAACACACGAGTGCGGTCTATCGGAAGCTGGGTGTGCGGAACCGCACCGAAGCGGCGAGCCACGCGCGAGTGCTGGGCCTAGTTCGCTAGCTGTAGTTCCTAACCACGTTGTTCCATAAACCCGGGTGAACCTTGGATGCTGGAGGTGTCTAACCTCGATTTCCCAGTAAGCCCGCGGCAAGTGTGATTTCTGGTCCGGAAGTGACCTTCCACTCAGATCAGGGCTCTCAGTTCGTATCGCTGGCCGTTGGCCAACTTGCCCGGGCCAACAACATCAGCCAGTCGATCGGCCACGTTGGATCGGCCTACGACAACGCGGTCGCCGAGACCTTCTTTGCGACACTCAAAAAGGAGCTGATCCACCGGCGCTCCTGGCCGAACAAGCAGGAACTTCGCGCCGAAGTCTTCGAGTTCATTGAGGGCTTCTACAACCGCCGCAGAAGACACAGCTATCTCGGCTGGCTATCACCGGTCGAATTCGAGGGCCGGCCATGCCCAGCCCTCACCGGAACAGCCTTAGGCTAGGATGCTCCGACCGTTAGCAAAGTGTCGTCGAAAGCGGGGGAGTTCCAGGTAGACCGACTTCCCCGAACGCGTTGCCGCATTGCGACGCAGCTCCCTCGAGATCGTTGACGGTGAGCGACCCAGCTTCCTTGCGACCTCACGGATCCCGGCCCCGCCGGCTCTCAACAGAGCGATCTCTTCGCGTTCTGCGAAAGAGAGATACCGGCCCGACGATGGAGCAAGGGAGATGTGTGGCATCCCGCCACCCTGCCGAAACAACCTCGACCCCGCAGCCTGGAACAAACCAGCACGCGTGGCTGCGTGATCGCTCGAAAGGCCCAGAGCGATACCC
>JBCJUC010000001.1:0-214466 GCA_039744075.1 Solirubrobacteraceae bacterium | reverse complement strand
GCGGCGTCGTGCGCGATCCCGAGCTGCGGCGCGAGGCGGTTGCGGCGGTCGCCAAGTTTGCGCGTGAGCGTTGCGGCGTCGCCGTGCTCGGCTTCGCGCCCTCAGGGCTGCCGGGCCCGAAGGGAAATATTGAAAGCTTTATTCATCTCGCTGAGAGCGGCCGCGATGGCGCGCTCAGCAGCTTCGGAGCTGCGATTGAGGCGGCAGCGCTATGAGCGGCGCTGCGCTCAACGGCCCGATAACGCTCTTTTCGCACGCCCGTCCGGGGGAAACCGACGACGCGCTGCGCCACCTGATTGGCCTCGCGCAGAGCCGCGGACTAACTGTCAGGCTGGACGCCGACGAGACGGCCAAGCATCCCTCGATTGCCGAGGGACCGGGGGTTGAGCTTAACGCCGCGATCGACCGCGATGCCTGCCTTGCGGTCGCGCTTGGTGGCGACGGCACGGTGCTGCGCGCGCTGCGTGCCTACGCCGGCACCAGCGTCCCGGTGATCGGCGTGAACTTCGGCGAGGTCGGGTTCCTTGCCGCGATCGGTCGTGATGACGTGGCGGCAGGCCTTGAGCGGGCGGTCGAAGGTGACTTTGAGCGGCTGACGCTGCCAGCAATCGAAGTTGAGTTTGACGGCGGCAGTGCCGTGGCGATCAACGACATCGCGATCACGAGGCGGGCCGGTGACCGTGTTGCCCAGCTGGCCTACGCGGTCAACGGGGAGGAGGCTGGCAGCGTGCGCTGCGACGGCGTTGTCGTCGCAACAGCGGCCGGCTCAACCGGCTACAACTTGGCTAACGGTGGCCCGGTGATGGCGTGGGGGGTTGAGGGTTACGTGATCTCATTCATCGCACCACACTCGCTGACGGCGCGGGCACTTGTGATCGCGCCGGAAGACGAGCTGACGGTCTGCAATGACTCGCATGACCCGGTTGAGTTGGCGATCGACGGCCGCCCGCTCGTTGAGATCGCTCCGGCGGCGCAGATCACGGCGCGCTTTCGCCCCAACGTCGCAGTGCTCGCGCTTCCGGCCGACTCAAGCTTCTACCGGCGGCTGCGTGAAACATTCGGTCGGCTGGCTTCGTCGTAGCACTACAGCGGTCCGTTACAGCGCGCGCCGTGAACTGGGCCCAGCGACGCGATCGGGCCCCCGATCTGTCCTCGCGCGCTGGTAAACCAAACGAGTGCTGCACGAACTGCGGGTTGAAAATCTTTTGTTGATCGAGCGCGCTGAGCTGCGGCTGGTGCCAGGGCTAAACGTCCTTACCGGCGAGACCGGCGCCGGCAAGACGGTGCTTGCACATGCGCTCGACCTGCTGCTGGGTGGGCGGCCGAAGGCCGGGATCGTGCGGCCTGGGGCAGAGGAGGCGTACGTCGAAGGCGTCTTCGACCTGAACGACGAGCTGCGGGCCGAGCTGGGCGAGCGGATCGCGGCTGACGCCGAGGAGCTTGTGCTGGCGCGGCGCGTCGCAGCCGAAGGGCGGACCAAGGCGATGATTAACGGGCGCGCCGCCACTGTCGGCGAGCTGCGTGATGTCGCCACCACGATGCTTGTCTTCTACGGCCAGCATGAGCATCGCAAGCTGACTGTTGCTTCCGCCCAGTTAGACATTCTCGACGGCTTCTGCGGCGCCGAGCAGATTGCCCGTAGGGCCGAGATGGCGGCCGCTCAAGCTGCCGTTTCGCAGCGCCGTGCCCGGCTTGATGAGCTGCGCGAACTGGACGGCGCACGCGAGCGCGAATTGGACCTGCTGCAGTTTGAACTGGCAGAGATCGATGAGGTTGCTCCGAGCGAGAGTGAGCAGCAGGAACTGCTTGCTGTCCGTGGCCGCCTAGCCCACGTGGAGGGCCTGCGGATCGCGGCCTTCGGTGCCAGCGAGGTGCTGGCGCCGGACGACGGCGAGGGCGTCAACTCGCTGCTTGCCGGCGCAGGCGGCGCGCTTGATGGCGTCAGCGGCATCGATCCGCAGCTCGATCAGATTACGGCCCGCTGGCACTCGCTTGGGCTGGAGGCCGATGACATCGGCCGCGACTTGCGTAGCTACTGCGAGCAGCTTGGCGTCGAGCCGGGGCTCTTGGAGAAGACGGAGGAGCGGCTGGCGCTACTCGACCGCCTGAAGCGAAAGCACGGCGGTTCGATCTCCAGCGTGCTCGAATACGCCGAGCAGTCGCGCCGGCGACTGGCTCTGCTGAACGACGCTGAAGCCTCACTTGAGCTGGCTGAAGCCGAGCTGGTCGAGGCCGCGGCAACAAGCAAACGGATCGCCCAGCAGCTCCACGAGGCTCGGGCTGCAGCGGCCCCGAAGCTTGCCGACGAGGTGCGCGGCCGGCTCGACGAGTTGGCAATGCCCGGGGCGAGCTTCTCGGTTGAGCTGGGCGAACGTGATGTTGGCCCGAGCGGCGTCGACAGCGCCGAGTTTATGATTGCCGCAAACCCCGGCGTGCCGCCAGCGCCGCTGCGCGATGTCGGCTCGGGCGGTGAGCTGTCGCGCGTGATGCTGGCGCTGCTCGGCGTTGCGAACGATCGTGCCTCGACCACGCTGGTCTTCGATGAGATCGACGCCGGGATCGGCGGCAAGACGGCACGCGTCGTCGGTGAGCGGCTGCGCAGCCTCGCTGCCGGCCGCCAAGTGCTCTGCATTACGCACCTGCCGCAGATCGCTTCGCTGGCCGATCGGCACTTCTCAATCGAGAAGGATTCCTCGACCGATCCGGTGCTGACCACGGTTACCGAGCTGGGTGAGCCGCAGATCGTTGGCGAGTTGGTTCGGATGCTTGGCGCCGACGAAGACGACAGTGCAGCGCTGCGTCACGCGCGTGAGCTGCGCAACGCCGCCTAGCCGCGCAAGCCGAGCCCGCCTAAACTCGCATAGATGACGCTGCCTGCTCAGGGACCCGGTGCCGCACTGCCGATCGTTCGCGGCCCAGTACGCAGCGGCCGGCGGACGAAGAAACTGGTACGGAGCATCCGTCCGGGTGAGATCGCGCTGATCGACCACGACGACCTGGACCGCGTTTCAGCCGAAGATCTGATCAGCGCCGAAGTTGTGGCAGTGCTCAACTGTCAACCGTCACGCTCCGAGGAGTATCCGAACATGGGGCCGCTGCTGTTGATTGAGGCCGGCATCACGCTGGTTGACCTTCCCGATGACAAGCTCTTTGACCTCTGCCGTGACGGTGATGCGCTGGAGCTGCGCGGCGGTGAGGTCTGGCGCAGTGGCACTCTGGTTAGCGCCGGAGCGCTGCAGGAGCCGCAGATGGTCCGCTCTGAAAACGCGCAGCGCCGGCGAGAGATCGGCGGCGCGCTGGAGGCCTTCGCGCGCAACACGGTCGAGCACATGGTGGAAGAGCAGGACCTGCTGTCAGGGAAGATCGCGCTGCCGCGCTTTGACACCGACTTCCGCGATCGGCCGGTGCTAATAGTTGTCCGCGGCGTCAACCATCAGGCCGACCTGCAGGCGCTGCGTCCTTACATCCGCGACACACGGCCGGTGCTGGTCGGCGTCGATGGCGGTGCCAACGCGATTCTCGAGGAAGGCTTCAAGCCCGACATGATCGTCGGTGATATGGACTCGGCATCGGAGTCGACGCTGCGCTGCGGCGCCGAGCTGGTGGTTCACGCTTACCCGGATGGACGCGCCCCGGGCCGCGAGCTGCTCGACCGGTTAGGGCTTGAGCACAAGACTGTGCCCGCTCCAGCGACCAGTCAGGACGTGGCGATGCTGATTGCCGGCGAGAAGGGCGCATCGCTAATCATCTCGGTCGGATCACAGTTCAATCTGGTCGAGTTCCTTGACAAGGACCGCCGCGGCATGTCGTCCACCTTTCTAACGCGACTGCGTCTGGGCGAGAAGATCATTGATGCCAAGGGCGTCAGTCGGCTCTACCGGCCGTCGCCCGGTAGTTCGCCGGCGCTGATCGTGCTGGCCGCAGGAGTGGTCGCATTCGTCACGATCGTCTTGGTAACGCCGGGGCTGCGCGATGTCGCTGACCTGCTGTGGCTCAAACTTCGAGTACTGCTCGGCGGGAACCTCTAGGGTCGCGGCGGTGTTTGACTTTCGCTACCACGCCGTTTCGCTTGCCGCCGTGCTGGTTGCACTGGCCGTCGGCGTGCTGCTTGGCGTCGCAATCGGTGACGCTGGGCTTGTCTCATCGGCCGAGAAGCAGCTGCGCGGCAGTCTGCGCAATGACGTCCGTACCGCCCAGCAGAAGCAGCAGCTCGCCGAGTCGCGGCTGGCCGACGCCCAGCGTTACGTGCGCGCCTCGTATCCGTTCGTCGTTGCGCGCCGCCTGCAAGGTGTTCGCGTCGGTTTGCTGTTCCTCGGCGAGCCCGATGAGGCGCTGGCGGCCGACGTGCGCAGCGCACTGGAAGGAAGCGGCGGGCAGCTGATCGGGACGTTGGCACTGAGAGAGCCACCCGACACTGCCGCGCTCGCCGCGAGCGCTTCCGGCAGTCGCTACGAGCAGCTCGGCAGCAGCCCGCAGCTGCTGAGGCCGTTCGGCGCGTCGATCGGACGCCAGCTGATCATTGGCGGCAAACTCCTGCGCCGCGAGGCTGGCGCACTGTTCACCAGCCGGGCGGGGCAGCTGGGCCCGTTCGACGTTGTCGTTGTGGCGCGCCGGCCGCGGACGCTGACCGCTGATGCCGCGGCGCAGACCGATCTGCTGGAGAACGGCATAATGAGCGGCCTGACCAAGACTCAGGTCGCCGTCGTCGGCGTTCAGAGCAGCGACCTGCAGCCAACGCAGATCGTCTGGTATCGCCGGCACGGCCTGTCAAGCGTTGACAACCTTGAGCAGACCGCGGGTCAAGCGGCGCTGGTGCTTGCCTTGGCCGGCACATCGGGCAGCTTCGGCGGCGGTCCTGACGCCGGCGCGCTGCTTCCCGGCCCTGAAGTCGCCATCCGCTAGCCGCTATTCGCGCTCTTCAAAGTCGAGCGCTGCCGAGTTGATGCACCAGCGCTGACCACTGGACTGGGGCCCGTCATCGAAGACGTGTCCTAGGTGCCCGCCGCACTGGGCGCAGAGCGCTTCGGTCCGGCGGGCGCGGTGAGAGCTGTCGTCAACAAGTGTCACGGCATGCGAAGCAACCGGGTCGGTGAAGCTTGGCCAGCCGGTACCGGAGTCAAACTTTGTATCGGAGGCAAACAGCTCCGCGTTGCATCCACGGCAGCGGTACATGCCGCTGTCCTTTGAGTCGATAAAGGCGCCGCTGAACGGCCGCTCGGTTGCCGCTTGGCGCAGCACCTTGTAGGCCAAAGGATCGAGCTGTTGGCGCCACTCTTTGTCGCTCTTCTGCTGCGGATCGGGGCTCTGCTCGCTAGCCATCGCTGCTCCTCTGTCTTGACTTCGATCAACGTTAACGTAGAGCATCTCCGGCGCGGAGAATGCTTGTCCGCGAGCCTCGCTAGGTTGCTCACGTGCGGGCGCTTCCACTGATCTTCGCTTTCCTCTTCGCTCTGGCCCTCGCACCCTCGCTGATCAGCTTCCTGACCGCAGGAGGCCACCTTCGGTCGAACTACCGGGACGCGATGCTCCCCTGCCCAATCGGTTTGCTGATCACTGCCTCTGCACTGAGCGCGCTGATTCCACTGGCTTTGCTTGCTGGCCTGTTTGACCTGCAGACGCTCAGCCAAGTAGGCCTGCCGCTGATCCTCGGCGTTGCTGCGCTGGGAATTGCCGATGACGCCTTTGCCGGCGCGTCGCGCGGTTGGCGCGGACATGGCGGCGAGGCGCTGAGCGGCGCCTTTTCAACCGGCGCGCTGAAGGCGGTCGGCACGTTGGGGCTGGCGTTAGCTTGGTCGGCCGCGACGCAGGACGGCGTGTCGAGGTTTCTGCTGGCGGCGCTTGTGATCGTGCTATCGACCAACCTCTTCAATCTTCTCGACTTGCGGCCCGGGCGCTCGGTCAAGGCCTTTCTGCTGGTCGGACTTGGCTGCACGCTCGGAGCCTGGAGTTTTGACTCGCTCTTTGCGCTCGGCCTTTGGGTCGGTCCAATACTCGTCTGTGGTGCGCTCGATCTGCGCGAGCGCGGCCTGCTCGGCGATAGCGGCTCAAACTTGATCGGTGTTGTCGCTGGCGTCTGGCTGGTTCTCGTGCTCGACACCACGGGCCTAGCAATTGCCGCGGCCGTACTCGTTCTAATAACGATCTACGGAGAACTTCGGTCGATCAACTTGACGGTCGAAGCAACTCCTGGACTCCGCCACCTAGACTCAGTAGGGAGAGTTACCAACCGTGCCTGATGCTCAACGCAAGCCCCGTCACATTTTCGTCACCGGCGGAGTTGTCTCGTCGCTCGGAAAAGGTATCGCCTCTGCCTCGATTGGCCGGCTGCTGGTGGCTAGGGGCCTGACGGTCGGGCTGCAGAAGTTTGACCCTTACATCAACGTTGATCCCGGGACGATGTCGCCGTACCAGCACGGCGAGGTCTTTGTCACCGAGGACGGCGCCGAGACCGACCTTGACCTTGGCCACTACGAGCGCTACACCGACTCCAACACGACACGCGCGTCAAATGTCACAGCCGGCGGCATCTACGACGCTGTTATCAGGCGCGAGCGCCGCGGCGACTACCTCGGCGCGACCGTCCAAGTCGTTCCGCACATCACTGACGAGATCAAGCAACGGATCAGGCTGATCGCCGAAACCAGCGACGTTGACGTTGTGATCACCGAGGTAGGTGGCACCGTTGGCGATATTGAGTCGCTGCCGTTCCTTGAGGCGATTCGCCAGTTCCCGGTCGACGTCGGGCGGCGCAACTGCATGTTCATCCACCTGACGCTGGTGCCTTACATCGGCCACGCCGGCGAGTTGAAGACCAAGCCAACCCAGCACTCCGTCAATGAGCTCCGCCGGATCGGTATTCAGCCCGACATGTTGCTCTGTCGCAGCGAAGGTGAGCTGTCAGTCGACATCCGAAAGAAGATTGCGCTGTTCGCATCGCTGCCGGTTGAGGCGGTCATCTCGGCCAAGGATGTCGATGACATCTATGAGGTACCGCTTTGGTACCGGGAGCAGAAGGTTGACGAGTTCATCTGCGAAACATTGGGCCTTGATGCAGCACCCGCAGATCTGAGCGAGTGGGATGCGATCGTCAGGCGCGCGGCGGCGGCGACCGACCCAGTCAAGATTGCGCTGGTTGGCAAGTACATCTCGCTAGCCGACGCTTACAAGTCGGTCACCGAGGCGCTGGCTCATAGTGGCAATCTCGCTGGCGCGAATGTCGAAGTTGACTGGGTTGATTCGGAGGACCTCACCGATGACGCCGTCGCGCTGGAGCGGCTCGGCGGCGCCGACGGAATCCTCGTGCCGGGCGGGTTTGGCGGTCGCGGCATCGAAGGCAAGATCCGCGCTGTGCGCGTCGCCCGCGAGCAGCAGATCCCCTATCTGGGTATCTGCCTCGGAATGCAGATGGCGGTCTGCGAGTTTGCCCGCTCGGTTGCCGGCATGGACGGTGCCAACTCGACCGAGTTCGATCTTGAAACGGAGTGGCCGGTAATCGACCTGCTGCCCGAGCAGAAGGAGGTCTCTAACCTCGGCGGAACGATGCGGCTCGGCGCCGACCCGATCAAGCTGCACAGCGGCACGATCGTGCGCGACTGTTACGGCGAAGCCGTCGTCTATGAACGCCATCGCCACCGCTATGAGGTCTCGATCGCGCTGCGTAAGCGACTTGAGCAGGCTGGACTTATTGTCAGCGGTACTTCGCCCGACGAGCGTCTGGTCGAAGCGGTTGAGCTGCCGCGCGACGAGCACCCCTTCTTTGTCGCCGTGCAGTATCACCCCGAGTTTAAGTCACGCCCAGAGCGCCCGGCGCCGCTGTTCCGCGAATTTGTCGCTGCCGCCGTCGCGGGCCGTAGCGGCGTAACCGCCTCAGCCGACGTGGGTGACGTGCAGGCCAGCCGCCGCCCGGCCTGACGGCCGCGCGATGCGGCCCGCCTCTGAGCTGGAAAAGAAACGGCTAAGCGAGAGCTTTGCGGCGCTCTGCTCGATCTCAAGCGGCTCACGCCGCGAAGCCGCAGTCGCTGGCTGGCTACGGGACGAGCTGGAACAGATCGGCCTGACGGTCGAGCAGGACGACGCTGGCCAACAGATCGGTGGCGAGTGCGGCAATCTGCTGACCCGCATTGCAGGCCGCAGTGACAGCACGGTGCTGTTCTGCGCCCATCTCGACACCGTTCCACACACGGTGCCAATTGTGCCGGTGCTGGTTGACGGTTACTGGCAGAGCGAAGGCGAGACAATCCTTGGCGCCGACAATAAGGCTGCCGTCGCCGTGCTGCTGGAGCTGGCGCGCCGCGCCCAAGTTGAGGGCTCACCGGTAGCGATCGAGCTGGCATTCACGGTGGCGGAGGAGCCGGGGCTACTCGGCGCCGCACAGCTTGATCTTTCGCAGCTGAGCGCAGAGGTCGGCTTTGTCTATGACCACGCCAGCCCGATCGGCGAGATCATCGTTGGCTCACCAACCCAGATCCGTTGGCGAGCCGAGCTGCGCGGTCGCGCTGCTCACGCCGGCCTTCGTCCGGAGGACGGCCGCAGCGCAATCACGGCCGCGGCGAGGGCAGTTGCACAGTTGGCTGATGGACGGCTCGACAAGGACAGCACCGCCAACGTGGCGCGGATCAGTGGCGGCGTCGCCGGTACCAATGTTGTGCCGGAGCGGTGCGTGGTCGACGGCGAGGTCCGTTCGCTCGAAGATGGCCGCGCCGAACTGCTGGTCGAGGCCGTCGCTGAGATCTTCCAGGACGCCGCTAACCGGCCCGACTGCCAGTGCGACCTCGATCTGACAATCGAACGCTCGTTTGTTGGCTACCAACTTGATCCGCAGGAGGCCGCTGTGGCCGGCGCGGCAGCGGCGTTGACGCAGTGCGGCTACAAGCCACAGCTGGTGACGAGCGGCGGCGGCTCAGACGTCAATCAGCTGCGCGCCCGCGGCTTTACCGCCGTCAATCTTGCGAACGGCACCGAGAACCCGCACGAGCCAACGGAGCGCGTCGCCGATCGCGAACTGGAAGCGATGCTCAACGTCAGCTTCGCACTGCTCGATCAGTTCGGGCAGGATTGATCGATGCTTGTATTACGCGAAGCTGTTGTGACCGAGGTCAGGGACGGCGTGACCGGCGAGCAGCAGCTGATCGTTGACGTCGCGGGCCGCGGCCCGCGTGCCGCGATCGCCGACAGCGGAACTGTTGGTCTTAGCGAGGTCGGCGACAGCGTGATCGTCAACACGCAGGCCGGCGATCTTGAGCTTGGCTCCGGTGGCTTCGATGTCGTTCACGTCAATCTGACGCGTGGCCTCAGCGGCGACGGAACGCCAGGAGCTCACGTGATGAAGCTCAACTACAGCTCGCTGCAGCACGCTGTTCTGCCGGTGGAGTCGCGCAGCGAGCAGCTGCCTGCTGGCCGGCCGGTCGGCGTCTGTCTGCTGCACGGCCAGCTTGCGCCGCTGGCCTGGGCGGTCGGCCAGGCCCGGCCCGGCACGCGGCTCGGTTACGTGCAGGGGGCTGGCGGCGCACTTCCCGGCAGTCACTCGCGGACCGTCGGCGACCTGCGTGAGCGGCAGCTGCTGGGCGGCTTCATCACGGCCGGCGCCTGCTACGGCGGCGAGCATGAGGCGATCACGTTGGCCGGCGCAATCGCATACGGGATCGCTGAGCTTGGCTGGGAGGCGGTTGTCTGCGCGCCAGGGCCGGGGATCATTGGGTCTGGCTCAAAGCTTGGTCACGGCGGGATGGCGGCGCTCGACGCGGCGCACACGGCGCTTGCGCTCGGCTGTCCGGTCGTCGTCGCGCCGCGGATGTCGGCCGGTGACGAGCGCGAGCGCCACCAAGGAGCTTCACACCACACGCTTACCGTGTTGAACCTGCTGCTGGCACCGGTCAGCGTTGGCGTGCCTGTCGGCAGCGCTGGCCAGATCCCATCTGGCTGCGGCCATTTAGTGAGCGAGACGGAAGTTGATCTTGATGGTTACCGCGCCAGCAGTCTGCCGTCGACGACGATGGGTCGCTCAATCGATCAGGACCCAATCTTCTTCGAGGCCGCGTTGGCGGCCGGGACGCTGCTTGCGGCCCAAGTCGCTGCCGCCGAGTAGGGCACCGGCCGGTGCTTCGCGCGCAGCGCACGTTGCAACGATAAGGAAGCAGACCGCTCACGGCGAACAACACTGCGATGGCGATCTCGGCCGCGCCCGCGCAGCGCACCTTTCAGCATCACGTTCTCGACTTTCTCGCCTACTTGGAGTTGGAACGAGGGCTGTCGCGCAACACGCTCAGCGCCTACCGAACTGACCTGATGCAGTTCGGCGTATATCTGGAAGAGACTGGTACGCCGGTGCTGGCTGCCGGTCACAGCGAGCTGGCCGGCTTTCTCGATCGGCTTGCGCAAGGCGATACCGACCACGCGCCGGCCGCGCCGGCAACCCTGCAGCGCAAAACCGCCTGCCTTAGGTCCTTCTACCGGCATCTTCGCCGCGACGAGCTGATTAGTCATGACCCGACCGCCGACCTGCGCGCGCCACGTAAGAGCCGGCGCCTGCCGAAGGTGCTCAGCCGCGACCAGGTAACGCTGCTGCTGGCTGCGCCGCAAGGAAGCACTCCGGCCGCTCAGCGCGACCGGGCGCTGCTGGAGTTGATCTACGCCTGTGGTCTGCGCGCATCCGAGGCGACCGGGCTGCTGATCGGCGACGTTGACCTTGAGGACGGAGTGATGCGGGCGCGCGGCAAGGGCTCAAAGGAGCGGTTGATACCGGTCGGCAGCGCAGCTGTGAGGGCGCTAACGACGTACCTGGCGGACGCCCGGCCGAAGCTGGTTGGGTTGGGAGAAGAGGACCACCTGTTCGTCAACCAGCGCGGCGGTGCGCTAAGCCGTCAAGGGCTCTACAAGATCATTCAAGGCCACGCGCGCAGCGTCGGCTTGGCGGGCCTGATGAGTCCGCACACATTGCGTCACAGCTTTGCGACGCATCTGCTGGCCGGCGGCTGCGATCTGCGCGCGCTGCAGGAGATGCTCGGCCACGCCGACATCGCGACGACTCAGATCTACACGCACCTGTCGGCCGAGCGGCTCAAAGATCAGTACTTCGACGCCCATCCGCGGGCAACGATTACGCCGGCCGTTTGAGCGGGGGGAACTAAGCGGGGGACTATTGACGGGTGGCGCGCCTATCCTCGGCGATGATGCCGGAGCTGCCAGAGGTTGAAACGATTCGTGCTCAGCTGGAGCCGCGGCTGCGTGGCCAGCAGATTACGGCGCTGACGGTGCTCGATGCCAAGTGGGGTAACCCACTGGCGCCGGAAGATCTGAGCGAGATGCTTGAAGGGCGAACGTTTCACCGGCTCAGCCGTCGCGGTAAGTGGCTGATCTTCGATCTGGGCGATGACTTTTCATTGATCTGCCATCTGCGGATGACCGGCAACTTTCTATACGACGCGCCGGCTGAGGTGCTCTACCAGCGCGCCGTTTTCGATCTGAGCGGCGGGCACACGCTGCGCTTTACCGATCCGCGCCGCTTCGGTACGGCGCAGCTGGCGATCGGTGGCGATGCGTTAGATAACTTCTTTGCGCAGCGGGTTGGCCTCGAGCCACTTTCAGATCAGCTTGACGGGAAGCTTCTGCGCCGCGCCGCTAGCGGGCGCCGTGGCACAGTAAAGGCCTTCCTGCTCGACCAGCGACACGTTGCCGGGATCGGCAATATTTACGCCGACGAAGCACTCTTCCGGGCCGGAGTTCATCCGCTGCGCCAGGCCGGGTCGCTAAAGGCGGCCCAGTACGACGCGCTCGCCCGCTCGATTCGCGATGCGCTGCAGGCCGGCCTTGACGCGGGCGGCGCGACGATCGACGACTTCCGCCACGCCGACGGTCTTTACGGCAGCTTCCAAGATCAGTTCCTCGTTCACCGGAGGGCCGGCGAGCCATGCCCACGCTGCGGTAACGAGGTACGCAAGATAGTTGTTGCTGGGCGCGGCACGTACGTCTGCGAGCGCTGCCAAAAGCGCCCGCGGCAGCTCAGCTCGTCCCGAGCAGTTGCGCCAGCGTCCCGTCCTGGTCGGCGGTCATGAGCTCACGAAGGCCGCCGACTAACTCATCGTCGACGAGGATCTGTGGGAAAGTCATCATGCCGGTCCGCTCGTTCAGCGCTGTGCGGCCATCGGCGTCCATGCCGAGGTTAATCTCTTCAAACGGAATCCCGCGCTTCTTGAGCAGCGCCTTGGCCTGCCAGCAGAGCGGGCAGCGAGTCGAGGAGTACATGACGACATTTGGCATAGCGATAAAGGTAGCGAAGCTGAAAGCGGTTGACTGATGCCCGGCCCGGTCAAGACCGAAGCGGTCGTGCTGCGCTCGATCCGTTACGGCGAAGCTGATCGCATCCTGCACCTCTACACGCCGATGAGAGGCAAGCTGAGCGCGATCGCAAAAGGAGTGCGTCGGACGAAGAGCCGGTTCGGTGGACGGCTGGAGCCGTTCTTCAGGTTGCAGCTCGAGCTGCACGAAGGGCGCAGCGATCTGATGACCGTGACCGGCGCCGAAACAGTCGACGCCTATCCGGTGCTGCGCGCTGATGAGCGGGCGCTGAACGGGGCGGCGCGGGCCTGTGACGCGCTGGGACGAGTCTTCGACTCCGGCGAACCGCACCCAGAGGTCTTCAACCTACTGTGCAGCGCACTGGCACTACTTGACGAACGGCCAGCAGCCGCGAACGACGAGTTTCAGGTGGCCTTCCGGATCAAGCTGCTGCTGGCAGCTGGCTTTGCGCCGCAACTTGGGGCCTGCGCCAGCTGCGGCGAAGCAGAGGCCTTGGTGGGCTTCTCGCCCGCCGCCGGCGGTGTTGTCTGCGCCGCCTGCGAGGCCGGTTCGTTCGGGCTTGACGCGCAGACTCACCGCTTTCTGACCGACGCGCTCGGCCGGCCATTATCCGACACGCCAGCGGCCGACGCTGCGGTGATCGCGCTAGCCGACCGCGCGATCAGCGAAACCGCTGCGCATCACGGTCAGGTCCGTCTGAAGGCAATCTCCTGAACGCCATTAACACGAGTCCGCCCGGTGCTGCGAGAATGGCGAAGATGGACCATCACCTTCAGCCGGGCGCCGTCGCCGCCAACTTCGCCGAGCGCCGGCAGGCGCTTGAAGAGCAGCTGCTCTCGCCGCTCGCGGCGCGCTCGTGGCCGGCCCGCCGCGTAACGGCCGAACCTGACTGCGGCCTGCGCTCGCCATTGCAGCGCGACCGCGACCGGATCGTTCACTGCAAGGCCTTCCGGCGGCTTAAGCACAAAACGCAGGTCTTTGTTTCACCTGAAGGCGACCATTACCGAACCCGGCTGACGCACACGATTGAGGTCACGCAGATTGCCCGCACAGTCGCCCGCGCGCTGGCGCTAAACGAGGACCTGACCGAAGCAATCGGGCTCGGCCATGACCTTGGCCACCCGCCCTTTGGCCACATCGGCGAAGCCGTTCTCGACCAGTGCCTGAAGGAACGCTTTGATGGCGGCTTCCGCCACTACGAACAGTCGCTGCGCGTCGTTGACGTAATCGAGCGCGACGGCAAGGGCCTCAACCTCACGGACGATGTGCGCGACGGAATTGCCTGCCACTCAGGGCGCGCGCCGCAGCCGCGCACGCTGGAAGGAGCAATCGTCCGCCTCGTCGATCGGATCGCTTACATCAACCATGACATCGATGACGCAATCCGCGCCGGCGTTGTCATTGAGGCCGACCTGCCCGAAGGTCCAATCGGTGAGCTTGGCCGGACCGGGTCCGACCGGATCGACGCACTGGTGCACGATCTGGTTGAGCACTCGGCGCTCGCTGGAGCGATTGTGCAGGGAGAGGCGGCCGGCGCGGCGATGGATGAGCTGCGGACCTGGATGTTCGACAACGTTTACCTCGGCGAAAGCGCCAGGGCTGAGCACAGCCGGATCGAACGCGTGATCACGACTCTGTTTAATCATTACGCCGCCGATCCGGCGCGAATCCCTGACGGCGGCGGCGCGCCCGGCGCAGGGCTTGATCGCCGCGTTACCGATTACCTCGCCGGGATGACCGACCGCTACTGCATCCGTGTCTTTGAGCAGCTAACCGTGCCGGAGTCTTTCGCCGCGTAGGCTGCTCGCGATGGCCCTTTACACCGACGACTCGATCGAACGGCTACGGCAGACGGTCGATATGGCAGAGCTGGTTGGCGCAAAGACCGAGCTCAAACGCTCCGGCCAGCAGCTGATGGGGCTCTGCCCATTCCATGACGAACGCAGCCCGTCGTTCAGTGTCGACCCGGACCGCAAGGTGTTCCACTGCTTTGGCTGCGGCGAAGGGGGAGACCTCTTCAAGTTCGTTCAGCTGACAGAGGGGCTGAACTTCCGCGAATCAGTCGAGACGCTGTCCGACCGCTACGGCGTGCAGATGGAACTGACCAAGGAGGACCCACAGGCCGCGCAGCGCCGCGAAAAGCGTGATCGCCTGTTGGAGCTGCTGGAGCGCACCGCGGCATTTTATGTTCGCAACCTTTGGGAGTCGCCAGAGGCCGAGGGGTCACGCCAATACCTTGCCGGGCGCGGCCTTGACGAGCAGCTGCTGCGCGAGTTCCGGGTCGGTTATGCGCCGAGCGCATGGGGCACGGTCCTCGCTGCCTCGCGTCAGGCCGGCTACAGCGAGGCGGAGCTGTCGGATGCGGGACTAACAGCGAAGAACCAGAAAGGCAAGGTTTACGACCGCTTCCGCCGCCGCATCACCTTCCCGCTCTGCGATAGCCGCGGCCGCGTACTTGGCTTCGGTGCCCGCGCCGTCGGCGCCGACCAGCAACCTAAATACCTCAACAGTTCCGAGAACGTGATCTTCCACAAGGGCCGCCAGGTCTATGGAGCCGACCTCGCTCGCAGCGCTGCTGCAAAGAGCGGCGAGGTAATCCTTTGCGAGGGCTACACCGATGTGATCGCGCTTCACCAGGCCGGCCTGCGCAACACGGTCGGCCTGATGGGCACCGCACTGACCGAGGGTCAGGTCGCCGAGCTGGCACGAATGGCGCCGGTCGTCACGTTGGCGCTCGACGCTGACAGTGCCGGTCAGGAGGCGATGGTCCGCGCCGCGAAGGTTGCCGCCGGACGTAAGTTGGAGCTGCGCGTTGTGCCGCTGCCCGCCGGCACTGACCCAGCCGACATTGTTCAGGCTGAAGGGGCCGAAAAGATAACGGCGCTGGTTCAAGGGTCCGTGCCGTTCGTGCGCTTCCGTGTTGACCGCGTGCTGAAACTGGCCGATCTTGAGAGCGCCGAAGGCAAAGACAACGCCGTTGCCGAACTTGCGCCGATCATCACCCCGCTGCCGGCCAGCGCGATGCGCGACGAGCTGACCGAGCTTGCCGCCGCGGCGCTTGGTGTCAACGCCGCAAAGTTCACTGAATGGATCGGAAGGGCACGAGCACCGCAGGCTCAGACGCAGCTCAGTGAGCAGCGCGTCGAGCAGCCCTCGGCACCGCCGGTGACGACGATTATCGACCCGGGGGCGCGGATTGAGCGGGCCTTCCTCGTCCAGTGCCTAGCCCAGCCGCAGGAGGGTCGCGAGGCACTGGACGAGCTCGACCTTGAGGCCGACCTCATCACGCCGGTCTTCCGCCGCGCCGCCGCGCTGGTATTAGCGCTGCCGCCAGGTAGTGAGCTCCACGCCCCGCCCGAAGACGAGGAGCTTGGTCGAATCATCGCTGAGCTGCAGGTCCGCGCCGTCCAGAACGCCAGTTCATTCGCGGCGTTGACGGCGGAGCGGCTGCGCCTGCAACTGGCCCGCGTAGAGCGCGAGATTCAGGCCGCTGAACGTGCACCCCGGCGCGATACGGCGCAGCTCGTTCGGCTCGTAGGCGAGCGCGAAACTCTGCGCGACAAGGTCGAGCGCCAGGTCGAGGCAAGCCTCGAGCAGACGCGCGAAACACAGAGTTAGCGCCGTCCACTCCGGGGGTGGGCGTTGTGTTCGGTCGCTGGGGTCCGGGCCTGATCGCGTGGGCGGCGATCGGCGCGGTTAGGTACGTACGTAGCTACAGTGCCCCGATGCGTTCGTGGTTGGGGCGGGACTCACACTGGTTGTTGGTGGCCGGGGTCGGTCTGACCGGCCTCGCCCTGGCTCTGCGATTGAGTGCTTTTGGGCAGAGTCTGTTCGGCGATGAGTTGTTCACCCGGGATCAGGTCGTCGGCCGCGGCTTCGGCGGGTTGGTGGACGCGATCAAGTCCTCGCCGGAGATGACGCCGCCGCTGTACGTCGCGCTGGCCTGGTTGATGACCCGGGTCAGTGATGCCCTTGAAGCGATCCGCGTTCCTTCGCTGCTCAGCGGGGTGGCGATGGTGCCGGTCGCGTTGGCGCTCGGACGGCGCGTCTTCGACGCCCGCGCCGGCTTGCTCGCTGCCGGGTTGGTGGCCTTGTCACCATTTCTCATCTTCTTCTCAACGGAGGCGCGTCCGTATGCCTTCCTCGCGTTGGCGAGTCTCCTGTCGACTTGGCTGCTGCTCGTGGCAATCGAGCAAAGACGGTTGGTCTGGTGGATTGCGTTCACGATCGCCATCGCAGCGGTGGTCTACACGCACTACGCGGGCATCTTCGTTGTTGTGGCGCAGACGGCCTGGGCGTTGGTGGTGTACCGGCGCCGCGCCCTCCCCGTGCTCGGATCGGCCGCCGTCGCGGCGCTGCTCTACCTGCCATGGGTGGGGCAGGTGAGCGGCAAGGGCAACCTCTTCATCTACGGGCCGGTTCGTTTGGGCGAGCTTCCGTCGACGTTTCTGCAGGTCATCCCCGGACACCCCTTCGTCTCCGCCAGCGGTACCGTCGGAGTGATCGCGGTGGTGGCACTCTTGGGCGCCGTCGTCGCGGGCGCCGTCGTCGGCTGGATCCGACGTGGCAGCTCGCAGGTCAAAGCGCCAGGGGGAAGGGGGTCCGCCGACGTCTGGTTGCTGGTGGTCGTCGCCCTCGCCACGCCCGTGGGACTCGTAGTCTATTCCGTTCTGGCGCAGAAGAACCTGCTGTTGCCACGCAACTTCAGTGCCTCGGTTCCCGTGGCGTTCGTCCTCGCCGCGGGGGCCCTTACGAGGCCACGCGGGGCGCTGGCGGTCGTCCTGCCAGTCGTCGCGTTGGCCGCGATGACCGTCGGTACCGTCCAAGCGCTGTCTGATGACGCCCAGCGGCCACCGGTCGCTGACGTGGCGCGCTATCTGGACCGCAACCTGCGGGAGGGCACGATCCTGATCAATGCGCAGAGTGAGCCGTCGTTCGGCCCGCCCGGCCAGGTCTTACGCCTCTATCAGCACGACGCCGGGCGCCAGTTTCCACTGAGTCAGTCGCAAGCGGCATGGACGGAGGCTGCCCGCCTGCATCTGCCCGTGGCCTACGTATGGGTGCCGCCTGCCAGCCTCAAGGATCGTTACAGCGCGCTGGCGAGGCCGCCAGCACAATTCGCAAGCGGCTACCGGATAGCGGCCGAGAAGCGCTGGCCAGGGTTCTATCGGGTGTACTACCGACTTTGGGACCCGCGGTAGCACCCCAGGCAGCCCCCGTCAGTGGCCCCTCGCTGGCCTGCCCCTCTTTGCGGAAGTACATGGCGAGGTACACAAAACGCAGAAACCCCGCTGCCTACGCGGGGTTTCTGAGCTCCGGGGGTGGGACTCGAACCCACAACCTAACGATTAACAGTCGTTCGCTCTGCCATTGAGCTACCCCGGATCGCGGACGCCAATTGTTGCCGCAGCGTGCTGCATGGTACGACACCGCTGCGCGGCGCTGCTGGCCGCGACTAGTCGGCTGCCAGCTGTTCGAGCAGCTCGGCGGCGCGGGCGCCGGGGTCATGGTTGTCAAACCACTGCGCAAAGCCTGCCGCTGCGCTGCGCAGCGACTCACGGTCGAGTGCCTGCTGGACGGTTGCGCGGATCGCCCGCGGTGATGCCAGGCGCGGCGCAATCCGCAGCCCGGCGCCGGCCCAAGCAACGCGGGCCGCGTTCTCGGCCTGGTCGCCGCCGGCTGGCACGACGACCGGAACGGCGCCGCTGGCCAGTGTTCGCACGAGCGTGCCATGGCCACCATGGTTGATGACAACGTCGCAGTGATCCATCACCTGCGCGTAGCTCAGCCACTCGACCAGCGTGACGTTGCTGGGCAGCTCAATCGGCTGCGCTAACGGGCGACGGTTCCAGGTTGCCAGTACGCGCACACCGTCAAGCCCTCCGAGCCCTTTGATGCTGTTGCGCAGCAGGCGGTGGTCGAGGTCCTGAGCGGTCGACGGTGCAACAAGGATCAGCGGCCCATCTCCCGGCGGCAGCGCAACCGGGTCGGACGGCGGCTCCCAGATCAGCGGACCGATGATCTCGGTCGCTGGCTCGGCCGGCCTCGGATATCCCAGCGCCGGAAAGCTGGCGACGAGCGTTAGCCGGCGCGAAAGGCCGCTGTGCAGGTGCGCTTGCGGCGGTAGGCCGAGCCGGCGGCGCGTCTCGTTCAGCTCATCGCGGCCCTGGACGAGGCCACGGTTGGTGGCCGGGAGCAGCGTGCGCCAGAGCCGGCGACCGAGCGCTGTCCGCGGCGGCAGGGCGCCGATTGAGTAGGGCGGCGCACCGGGCGCGGTGCGCGGATCGACGTGGGGGACAAGCGTCGCGACCTTCACGCCGCTGCGCTCCGCCGCAAGCGCTGGCGCCAAGGTCAGAATGTCGTTGACGACGATCTCGGGGCGCAGCTGCTCAACCAGCGGCTGTGTCTGCTCGGTCGCTCGCAGTACCGCCTGGTAGGGCTTAAGCGGTTGCTGCTGGGTTGGAAAGATCGGGTATTCCGGCGCCGGCGCGAAGTCGATCCCTTCGCCAACTACCAGCTCACGCCACTGCTGCCCGGTCTGCAATGTCACTTCGTGGCCTCGCGCGCGCAGCGTGCGGCCCAGTGCGATCATCGGGAAGGCGTGGCCCGGATCACCGAAGGCGCCGAGCAGCAGCCGCATCGCAGCGTCAGCCGCTTAGCTCGGCGATCAGCCGCAGCTGATTGATCCGCTCTTCGCGCGTGAAGGCCACCGGACTAACGCCAAGCGTGCCGACACCGGCCTCGCGGAAGGCGGCAAGTCGCTCTCGCACATGCTCGGCTGGCCCGTGGATTGAGACCATGTCGATCAGCTCGTCCGGCAGCGCTGCGCAGGCCTCATCTTTCTTCCCTTCGAGGTAAAGATCCTGTACTTCCTGAGCGGCATCTTCAAAGCCGTAGCGGCGCACCAGCTGGTTGTAGAAGTTTTGCTTGCGCGAGCCCATGCCGCCGACGTAGAGGCCGATGAACGGACGCATCAGGTCACGCGCCGATTCGATGTCGTCACCGACGTAGACCTGCACGGTCGGCGCAATGTCGATGTCGGCGAGCGTCTTGCCGCCGCCGGCGCGCTCAACGCCGATCTGCAGCTGATCGCGCATAACTGCGACATGCTCAGGCGAGAACAGTGTCGGGATAACGCCGTCAGCGATCTCGCCAGCCAGCTGCGTGTTCTTTGGGCCGATCGCGGCAATGTAGATCGGGATCTGCTGCTGAACCGTTCCGATCGTCAGCTTCAGCGCTTTGCCGGGCCCATCCGGCAGCGGTAGCTCCAGCGTCTCACCCTGGTACTCCAGCCGCTCGCGCGCCAGTGCCATCCGCAGCACCGCCACGTAATCGCGCGTGCGGGCCAGCTGCTTGCCGAAGCGAACGCCGTGCCAACCTTCGCTGACCTGCGGGCCGGACGAGCCGATCCCCAAGATCATCCGCCCATTTGAGATCTGGTCGATCGTTGCGGCCGTCATTGCCGTCATCGCAGCGGAACGGCCCGGCATTTGAAAGATTCCTGAGCCAAGCCGGATCGTCGTTGTCTGGCCTGCAAGCCAGCCGAGCACCGTTGCCGTGTCGGAGCCGTAAGCCTCGGCTGCCCAGACCGAGTCGTAACCGAGCCGTTCCGCCTCTTGCACAATCTCAAGTTGATCGTCACTACTAAGGCCAAGGCCCCAGTAACCGATGTGGACTCCAAGTTTCATCGCTGCCACCTAGTTGATCTCGAGGATCGAAATTCCGCCAGGCTGCTCAAAACGGATCTCGGGAATCACGCAGCCGGGGCTGACCGACAGCAGGTACTTGACGGCGCCGGCGATATCTTCCGGGCGAATCATTTGCTCCTTCGGGAAGAACTGGCCGAACGGGTCGCTCATCGGCGTGTCGACAAAGCCTGGGCAGAGCGCCGTGCTGCGGATCCCGGCCGGCCCAAGCTCCTTATTCATCGCTTTGGTAAAGCCGATCACGCCAGCCTTTGTCGCAGAGTAGATGCCGAGCAGCGCCTCGCCGCGGATGCCGGCGATTGAGGCGAGATTGACGACCATTGCCTCCTTATGCGCTTCAGCAGCCTTGCGCAGCATTGGCATTGACTCACGGTAAAAGAGGAAGATCGCCCGCAGGTTGAGGTTCAGCTGCAAGTCGATCTTCTTCGTTGTGAAGTTGTCGGCCAGCTCACCAAAGCCAACGCCGGCGTTGTTGACCAGCAAGTCAAGGCCGCCAAAGCGTTGCTCGTGGCTGGCAACGACGTTCTTGATCGCCTCCTCGTCGCCAAGGTCGGCGGCAATTGAAAGCAGATCGAAGCCCTGATCGGTCAGCGTCTTGGCAGCCGCTTCCAGTTTTTCCGGGCGACGCGCGGCGATCGTGATACCCCAACCTGCCTCGCCGAGCATCTGGGCGGTTGCTAGGCCGATGCCGCTCGATGCTCCTGTGACGATTGCTGAGCGCTGACTCATCTACTGCTCCTCGATCGGTGAATGATCCTGCTGCTGCCATTTGATCACATTGCCGTGCTGCGACGCTGACCGGCTCGCTCTGCGCTCGGCCGTCATAGAGTGCAGGGCTGTGCTGCGTATCTTCTCGACATTGGCCGCGGTTGGCGCCACATTGCTTCTGGCCGCCTGCGGTGACAGCTCGCCCTCCCAGGGCCAATCCGGAACGGTTGCTGGTATCTCCGCCGCCGATGCCGCGAGCAGCTTTCCGAAGGCCTCCTCAACGACGCTCAGTGCGCTGCAGCAGAGTTATCCCGAATCGTTGATCCTGGCACCGAGCGTCTCGGTGCTAGAGCCGGGGACCAACCGTTACGGCTTTGCGCTGTTTGACGTCGCGCAGAAGCAGACTACAGGCGCCGACGTCGCCGTCTACGTCGCAACTCAAGCTGGCGCGAAGCTTCGCGGGCCGTTTATCGCGCGCAGCCAATCATTGGCCGTCCGTCCGCAGTATGCGAGCAAGACAAGCTCGCAGGACAGCGACGCCGCGCGCAGCGTCTACGTCGCCGATCTGCCATTTCCAAAGGGCGGCAGCTATCAGGTGATCGCACTCACCAAGCTTGATGGGCGTGTCGTCTCCAGCTCACCGTTCACGGCGAAGGTTGGTCAACCAGGCGGTCCGCCAAAGGTCGGCGAAGCAGCGCCGAAGGTCCATACGCCGACGCTGGACTCGGTTGCCGGCGATGCTGCCCAGATCAGTACCCGCGAGCCGGCCGCCGAGGGTCTGCTGACGACCGACCTGTTTGACGTCTATGGCAAGAAGCCAGTGGCTCTGCTGTTTGCCACGCCGGCGCTCTGCCAGAGCCGCGTCTGTGGCCCTGTCGTCGACGTTCTGGAAGAGGCCCGCGCAACCGATTCGAGCGGCAAGACGGCCTACATCACAAATGAGATTTACAAGGAGAACCGCGTCGATCGCGGCCTACGCAGCCAGCCAGCAGCTTACGGGCTACCGACCGAGCCGTGGCTCTTTGTGCTCAACGACCAGGGCAAGGTCGTCGAACGGATCGAAGGCGCCTTCTCGCTCTCCGAGTTGCGCGCAGCAGTCGCTAAAGCCGGCGGCTGACGGCGCCTGCCGACGGTTAGCTCTGCCTGCGCTGCCTCGCCGACGGCTTAGCTGAGGTGCATGCCGGAGATCGCGCGGCTGATCACCAGACGCTGAATCTCTGAGGTGCCTTCAAAGATCGTGTAGATCTTGGCGTCGCGGTGCCAGCGTTCAACCGGGTACTCGCGCGCGTAGCCGTTGCCGCCGAGAATCTGCATCGCTCGCTCGGTCGTCCAAACCGCTACCTCGCCGGCCTTCAGCTTGCTCATTGAGCCCTCGGCGTTGTTGAAGTCCTGTCCAGTGCGGCCCATCCATGAGGCACGCCAGACCAGCAGGCGCGCGCAGTCGATCTCCATCTTCATATCGGCAAGCATGAATGCGATCGATTGGTTCTCGATGATCTTGCGGCCGAACTGCTCGCGCTCCTTCGAGTAGTCAAGGGCGTACTCGTAAGCGGCGCGGGCGATCCCTACGGCCTGCGCGCCAACTGTCGGGCGGCTCGCTTCGAAGGTTGCCATCGCAGCCTGCGAGTGAGCCTTTGTTCCTTCACGGGCACGAGCCAAGCGTTGGTCGAGCTTCTCCTTGCCACCGAGCACGTTCTCAGCCGGAATGCGGACGTCGTCGAGCAGCACTTCGGCCGTGTGCGAGGCGCGAATGCCGTGCTTCTTGACCTTGACGCCCTGGCTCATCCCCTTCGTCGCGAAGGGGACGAGGAATGCTGCTTGGCCACGCGAGCGCAGCTCCGGGTCAACTGAGGCGACGATCACGTGAACGTCGGCGATGCCACCGTTGGTCGCCCAGGCCTTCTGACCGTTGAGCACCCACTCGTTTGTCTTCTCATCAAACTTGGCGCGTGTACGCAGCGCTGAGACGTCAGATCCGGCGTCGGGCTCGGAGACGCAGAACGATGCGACGGCCGGTTCATCGACGCTGCCGAAGCAGCGCGGGATCCATTCGCCGATCTGTTCGTTTGTCCCCTGACCGAAGATTGAGGCGACGGCAAGCGTTGTGCCGAAGATTGACATACCGATGCCGGCGTCGCCCCAGAAAAGCTCCTCGTTGACGATCGGCAGCAACAGGCCGGTTGGGTCGCCGAAGAACTGCGCCGTGCCCTCAAAGCCGTAAAGACCGATCTTTGCGGCCTCCTGAATGATTGGCCAAGGCGTCTCTTCACGCTCATCCCACTCTTCGCCGGCGGGGCGAATCACGTCGGCGGCAAAGCCGTGGGCCCAGTCGCGGATTTCCTTCTGCTCGTCTGAGAGCGCGAGATTAAATGGTGCCTGCGCGTCAAGTGCGACGGTGGCTTCAGGAACCGGCTCAGTTTTAGTCATTAGGCTTCGGGTCGCGTCGCCCAGTGATATTCAGTGTGCTCGGCTGTTTCGCTGATCGCGAAGGTCGCAAAACTCAGCAGCTGCCCACGGTCCAGTTCGCAAAGGACATCCCAGACGGCGCCGGTTCCCTCTGCGTCGCTTAGGCCGCAGAGCGCGTCGAGCGATGTGGCACCGCGGCTCAGTGCGGTATTTCGCTCAAGTTCGGTCGAGTCGCTGCGCAGTAGCTCCAATCCGGCACTGCGGATCAGCGCTTCGATCGACGGACCGTCCATCTCAATTCGCTTGAGAGACTCAGCTTTGGCGGCTTCTTCCATCGTCAAAGCGTACTTGCTGTCGTTAGCGGGCAGGAACTTGGCCGGGGTGCGTCGAAACAGACCCTCGCCTATGAAGAGATCCGGAAGTGCTTCCACGACCACGCGGCGCGAGGGCAATGGCCATCAGGCCTTGTCGAGCTATATCGAAGCTCGCTTCGATGACTTTTCGCGCTCACAAAAAGATGTTGCGCAGTACATCGTTGATCATCTCGACGAGGTCGCTTTCCAGACGGCTGAGGAGCTGGCGCGCCGCGCCAACACTTCAAGCTCGACCGTTGTCCGCTTCTCGCAGGCACTCGGCTTTGAAGGCTTCCCCGAGCTGCAGGTCGCCGCGCGTGAGGAATACCGCCGCCGCGTCGCCAGTGGCCAGGAGGGCGGGGGTTCCGCCTCTGAGCCGCTCTTCGCGCTCGACCAAAACGAGTTTGAGACAGCGCTAGTCGCCGACCACCTGAATGTTGAAGAGACCGCTCGTAAAGTCTCGCGCCGCGATGTTGAGTCGGCAGTTGAGTCGATCGCCAACTCCTCGAAGGTGCTGGTTGTCGGCACCGACCAGATGGCCTTCTTTGCCAGCTACCTGCGCCATCTGCTGATGCTGCTCGACATCGAAGCAGAGACTGTCGCCAGCCCCTCGCAGGAGGCGCTTGGCAGGCTCGGACGGATCGACGAGGAATCGCTCGTGATCGGTCTTGCCGCAGGCCGGCCGCACCCGCTAGTACTGCGCGCGATGAAACTCTCACGCCATCGCGGCGGCAGCACTCTGGCGATCACCGACGCAACTCTGTCGGAGGTCGCAAAGCTCGCCCAGGTGCAGCTCTACTACTCGTCCAACTCGCCTGCCTATGTTCGCTCGCACACTGCACTGCTGAGCGTCATTCAGGCGCTTGCCTACGGCGTTTACAGCCGTGACACGGAGCGTTACGCAGAGCGCATCAAAGCCTTCCGGCTGAAGTAGACGTGGCAAAATTCGTGCCGCGCGATCGCTGCACGCCGTAGCGTCGTAGACTTCACAAGATGCGCGACGAAGCAACCTTCAAAGTAAAGGCCGGCTTGGCAGAGATGCTCAAGGGCGGCGTGATCATGGACGTGATCGATCAAGAGCAGGCACGGATCGCCGAGGCGGCCGGTGCCTGCGCCGTGATGGCGTTGGAGCGCGTGCCATCAGATATCCGCCGCGACGGCGGCGTCGCGCGGATGTCCGACCCCGAAATGATCCAGTCGATTCAAGAGGCCGTCACGATCCCGGTGATGGCGAAGGCGCGGATCGGCCACTTCGCTGAGGCCCAAGTACTTGAGGCGCTTGAAGTCGATTACATCGACGAGTCGGAGGTGCTGACGCCGGCCGACGCGGCCAATCACATCGACAAGTGGCCGTTCAAGGTGCCATTTGTCTGCGGGGCAACAAACCTCGGGGAGGCGCTACGCAGGATTGGCGAGGGCGCGGCGATGATTCGCTCCAAAGGCGAAGCCGGAACCGGCGACATCGTTGAGGCGGTGCGCCACCTTCGGACGATCAACGGCGAGATCAAACGGCTCGCCACGCTTAGCGACGCAGAGTTGGCCACAGCAGCGAAAGAACACGCCGCGCCGCTTGAACTGGTTCGCGCCGTAGCCGCCGAGGGTCGCCTGCCGGTCGTGATGTTCTGCGCTGGCGGCATCGCAACACCGGCCGACGCGTCGCTTGTGATGCAGCTCGGCGCTGAAGGTGTCTTCGTTGGGTCAGGGATCTTCAAGAGTGAGGATCCGGCGCGGCGCGGCGCAGCAATCGTCGAGGCGACGACCCACTACGAAGTGCCGGAGCGTGTGCTGCGCGCCTCGGAAGGGCTCGGCGCCGCGATGGCCTCACTTGAGGCCCGCAAGCTCGACGAGGCCGACCTGCTCAGCAACCGCGGCTGGTGAACGCGGTGCCGGCAGCGGCAGCCAGCATTGAACCGCTGACGATCGGTGTGCTCGCCCTGCAGGGCGACTTCGAGGCGCATGGCGCGATGCTTACGTCGCTTGGTGTGACGGTGCGCCAAGTCAGGCAGCCCGACCAGCTGGATGGCTGCGACGGATTGGTGATCCCTGGCGGCGAGTCAACGACGATGACGCTCGGCGTCGAACGCGAAGCGCTCAGCGAACCGCTGCGCGCCTTTCAGGCCTCTGGCCATCCGGTCTTTGGCACCTGCGCCGGGCTGATCATGCTCGACCGTGATCACCTGCGGATGATGGATATCAGGGCCGAGCGCAACGCCTTTGGGCGTCAGGTCCGCAGCTTCGAAGCGCCGCTTGATGTCGGCCTTCCGGGCGGGCCGATCGACGCCGTCTTCATCCGCGCGCCGTGGATCGCCGAGTACGGCGACGCGGTCGAAATCCTGGCCGAAGTTGACGGTCATCCCGTCGCTGCGCGGGAGGGCAACACACTCGCCGTCTCATTCCACCCGGAGCTGGGCGAGGACAGTCGATTGCACGCAATGTTTGTGCGAACCGTCAGCGACGCGCGCCTCGCGGCCGCTTAGACTCGCTCGATCACTGCTGTCCTGATCAATTGCCGTGCCGCGTCACGCCCCGAGCTGGGCGGCGTTGAGCGCTGGGCGCGCGAGTTGGAACGGCGTCTGCCAGGAACCGCTGGGCGCGACTACAAGACGGTTCACCCGCCGGCAGCGCTAACCCATCGCGCCGGGCAGCTCTGGGAGCAGGCCGTGCTGCCATTGATTGCTCGTCGCGCCAACACGCCGCTACTAATAAATCCGGCCAACCTTGCGCCGCTGGCCTGGCCGCGCAACCTGGTTGTAATCCACGATGCCGCGGCGCTACGCGAGCCAGGATGGTATTCGGCTGCCTATGCCCGCTGGCAGCGTGAGCTGCTGCCACGGATCGCGCAGCGAGCAGTTGCCGTCGTCACGCCGAGCAACTTTTCACGGGCCGAGCTGATCGAGCTGCTCGGCGTTGAGCCGATGCGCGTCCACGTAATTCCCGGCGGCGTCGACGGGCGCTTTTCGCCTCAGGCCGACACTGAACGCGCCGCCGCGGCGCTCGGATTGACAGGCCGTTACGTATTGAGCGTGGCCAGTCGCACGGCGCGCAAGAATCACGGCGCGTTAGAACCGGCCGCACGGCTGCTGGCGGCCGAGGGGATTGAGTTGGTCGTGGCCGGCGGCGACCGGCCGCAGTTCCGCGACGCCGCGCCGGCCGGCAGCGTTCGCTTCCTCGGCTATGTCGACGATGCGCTGCTGCCCGGCCTCTACGCTGGCGCCGCGGCGTTTGTCCTGCCGTCGCTGCACGAAGGGTTCGGCCTGACAGCGCTGGAAGCGATGGCCAGCGGTGTGCCGACGGTGCTGGCAAATGCCGGCGCGCTGCCGCAGACCGGCGGCGATGCCGTGCTCTACGCCGACCCGAATGATCCGTTGGCGCTGGCCGACCGCGTGTTCGCAGCGATCGACGACCGCGAGCTGGCTGGCGCTGGCATCGCCCGGGCGGCCGGGTTTAGCTGGGCCAATACGGCGCGGCGGGTTGATCAACTGGTCGGCGAACTAGTTGCCTCGAAGTAGATCGTCCCGTCGTCAGCGGTCCGTTCAATTACGCGCCCGTCGTTGATCAACAGGTCTACGTGGCCCAGCGCCTCGGAGAGCGTCAGATAGGCCTGCGTTACGGCGACATTGCCCCACAGCGCCTGCGCCAGCTCGTAGCCGCTACGGGGGCTCTCTTCGATCAATGCGAGCAGTTTGTTGGCGCGGCGCTCGTGCAGCCGGCGGCGTTCGTCGATCAACGCCACGTGATCGCTGAATCCTGGGCCGTGGCCGGGAAGGACTAGCTCAATCGGAGCCATTTCGCGCGTCGCCGCCAGCGAGTCGAGGTAGATCCGCAGCGACTGCGGCCTCGTTATCGAAGCCGGATCGGGCGCCTCTGTCGGCGGTGTCAGCGGCCTCGCGATCAGCGGGTTTGACGAGACACTCGCGATCAGATGGTCGGCGGCCAACAGTGTCGCGTGCTCAGCGTCGAAGAAGATCGTGTCGGAGGGAGAGTGGCCGGGTCGATGGCTGACCTTTAGCGTTCGGTCGCGCAGCTCCAGCTCGTCGCCGTCACTGAGCGGCATTGTCACGGTCGTCGGCGCTCCCCAGCCGCGGAACGAGCGGGAGACGCTGCGCAGCGCCAGGCAGGTTTCCTCGGGAATCCCGTGGCGCAGCATCACGGCTGCGGCAAAGCTGTCGTCGGCCTCCATCCAGGCGTCGTATTCGGCCAAGCAGGGGGAAAGCGATGCCAGCGCAGCGACCGGCGCGCCGGAACGGCGAGCGACGATCTCAGCCAGACCCAGATGGTCCATGTGCTGATGGCTGATAATGATCAGTTCGATCTGCTCGATCGATTTGCCGAGCCGCTTCAGCTCAGATTCCAGCGCGTCGAGCGCAAGGCCCGAGTTGGGGCCGGTATCGAGCAGCGTCAGCGGCTCGTCGTCGATCAGGTAGGTGTTGATTGGGCCGATACCAAACGGTGTCGGCAGCGGGATGCAGTGGATTGCGCGCTCGCTTGCGGCCGCGGCCTCAGCTGAATCGGGATCCCAGAGAGCGCTCACGCGCGGATCAGCTCGAGGACCTCGTCGCGGCGGGCCTCCATGTCCTCGTATGAGACCAGCGACTCAAGGCAAAGGCGCAGCAGCGGTTCGGTGTTCGAGGCGCGGACGTTGAAGTGCCAGTCGTCGAAGTCGACGCTGACGCCGTCGAGCCGCGAGATCCTTGCCCCCTGAGCTTCATAGCTAACAACGAGCTGTTCGAGTTTGGCGGCGGCGTCGTCAACCGTGGAGTTGATCTCGCCCGAAATGAAGTACTTCGCGCGCAGCTCTGCCAGCATCTCGCTCAGCGGCCGACCAGCCTGCGAACGAAGCTCCAGCATCAGCAGCGCCGGGATCGTGCCGGAGTCGGCGCAGTAAAAGTCGCGGAAGTAGTAGTGGCCAGAAACCTCGCCGCCGAAGATTGCGTCCTCATCGCGCATCCGTGTCTTGAAGAATGCGTGGCCAACACGGTTCTCAAGCGCCCGGCCGCCCAATCGCTCGACTGTGTCCTTGACCGCCCTCGACGCGCGCACGTCGTAAAGGACGGTTGATCCCGGATGTTTAGCGACCAGACTCTCGGCCAACAAGGTGGTCAGGAAATCGCCGTCAACGAAGTTGCCCTTATCGTCGATGAAGAAGCAGCGGTCGGCGTCGCCATCCCAAGCGATCCCAAGGTCGGCGCCGGTGTCGGTTACCCGCTTCATGATGAAGGCTCGGTTTTCGGGCAGCATCGGGTTGGGCTCGTGGTCCGGGAAATCGCCATCAGGGACGAAGTAGTTCTCATCCAGCTCTAACCCGAGGTACTTCAGCAGCGGCCCGACCATCGGGCCGGCCATCCCGTTGCCGCCGTCAACGACGACCTTCAGCGGCTTGATCGCATCGGCGTCGACAAACTCGAGCGCCGCAGCGCGGAAGGGGTTGTAGATCTTGATCGACTCTGATGTGCCGCCGCCTGGCGCGGCGCCAAGGCCCGCCTCGATCATGTCGCGGATGTCGGTGATGCCGCTGTCGCCGGAGAGAGGAACCGCGCCGCTGCGCACCAGTTTCGCACCGGTATAGGCCTTTGGGTTGTGCGAGGCCGTACACATCAGCCCGCCGTCAAGTTTCCGGCTGCCAACCAGCCAATAGAGCATCTCGCTGCCGACCTCGCCGATGTCGATCACGTGAGCGCCTTCCGCCAGCATTCCTTGCAGGTAGCGGTCGGACAGCTCCGGCGCCTCGAGTCGCATGTCATGGCCGAGGCCGATTCCAAGGTCGGCTGTGTCGCGTCCGCTTAGCTGACTGAGCACGCGGACGAAGGCGCGGCCGATCTGTTCAGCGAGGTCGCCATCGATCTGCTCGCCGTAAAGCCCGCGGATGTCGTAAGCCTTGAAGATCTCGCTTGGAACTTTCACGGTTTCACAGCCTAGCCGCGCGTCGACGGCGCTGACGCGACATCGTTGCCTGCGTCCTGCGAGCATCACGCATCGAATGTCCAACCAACAAGCAACCGAGGTGCCGTCCGTTTCCGGCCGCAAGCTGTTGATCACCGGCGCCTACGGTCTCGTTGGCTCGTGGCTGACGGCGCGGCTTGTTGAGCTGGGGGGCGAGGTCAGCGTGCTGCGGCGCGCTGCTCAGCCGCGTAGCGCGTTGGTCATTGAGCAGGTCGAACAGCACTGCGACGTGATTGACGGCGACCTGCTCGACGCGGCGCTGCTTGAGCAAGCGATTGCCGACCGCCAGATTGACACTGTTATTCACCTCGCTGCGCAGGCGACGGTTGGTCCGGCGTTGCTGGCGCCGCGCGCGACCTTTGAGGCCAACGTTCTGGGCACTTGGAACCTGCTTGAGGCGGCGCGTTTGAACGGGGTCGAGCGGGTCGTTGTGGCATCGTCGGACACCGCCTACGGGCCCAGCGACAATCTTCCTTACACCGAGCTGATGGCGCTCGAAGCTTCGCACCCATACGACGCTTCAAAAGCGGCGGCCGACATCATCGCCCGCTCCTACTGGTCCACGTACGGCCTGCCGGTGACGGTGGCGCGGATGGCCAACCTGTTCGGCGGCGGCGACCGCAACCGCTCACGCTTGGTGCCGGGAACGATTGCCGCGCTGCTTGAGGGAACGCCGCCTGAGCTCCGTTCCGATGGCTCTCCCGAACGCGATTTCCTTTACATCGACGACGCTGTCGATGCCTACCTGGCGATCCTCGGCCTGCTTGACAGCGGCGAGGCTTGCGGCGAGGCCTTCAACGCCGGCAGCGGCGTGCCGCGCCGTGCGCTGGACGTAGTCGAAACACTCTGCACAATCGCCGGCCTGCAGCGCACCGTTGATCTGCGCGGCAGCGGCGTTCCCGAGGGCGAGATCAGCCGCCACTGGATCGACTCGTCCAAGCTCCAGCAGCTGACCGGCTGGGAGTCGAAGACCGGCCTCGAGCAGGGGCTCTCTCTGACGCTCGATTGGTACAGACAACATCCCGAAGTCCTGCTGGGCTGAATCTGGCATTAGAATCCGCTTCTATGTCTGGCCATTCCAAGTGGGCGGGGATCAAACACAAGAAGGCGATCGTCGACGCAAAGCGCGGCAAGCTGTTTACGAAGCTCGGCCGTGCGATCACCGTCGCAGCAAAAGCGGGCGGCGGCGACATCGATGGCAACCGATCGCTTGGGCTGGCGGTGCAGAAGGCGAAGGACGCCTCGATGCCGAAGGAGAACATTGAGCGGGCGATTGCGCGTGGCACCGGCGCCGGTGATGACGCCGAGGCCTATGAGGCCGTCGTCTATGAGGGTTACGGGCCGGGCGGCGTGGCGTTGCTAATCGAGGCGCTGACCGAAAACCGCAACCGCACCGGCGCAGACGTTCGCCACACGCTGACTAAACACGGCGGCAGCCTCGGTGAGCCCGGGTCGGTCGCATACCTCTTCAAACAGTGCGGCCTGATCGTCGTTGACGGGGAAGCGCACAGCGAGGATCAGCTGATGATCGCGATCGACGCCGGCGCCGAAGAGATCGAGCTTGACGATGACGTTTACGAGGTGATCACGCCAGCGCTGCAGCTCTCGGCCGTGCGCGAGGCATTCGACGCCGCCGGGATTGCTTTTCAGTCGGCCGAGATAGTGCAGCGTCCGACCGTCCGCGTTCAGATCGACGAGGGCGATGCGGTATCGCTCTTCAGACTGCTCGACGCACTCGAAGAAAATGATGACGTTGGCGATGTCCACGCCAACTTTGAAATCGACGCCGAGCTGCTTGAACGGATCGTCGGCTAGATGGCTTCGGCGGCCAAATCGCGGGCGTTCGCGCCGCTGCTGTCACAATGGCCGCGATGAACGCTCCTCCACGCCGCCGGATGGCCGCAACGCAGCGGCGCGATGAAATCCTCGACGCCGCCGCCGTCGTTTTCGCGCGCTCCGGTTACGACGGCTGTTCACTCGAACAGATCGCGACCGAGGCCGGCGTCTCGAAAGCGTTGATTTACGAGCACTTCGGTTCTAAGCGCGAACTGCACGCCGAGCTGCTCGGTCGGCACGCGGCTGAGATTTTCCGCCGGCTTGAGGCCTGCGCCGAAAGCGGCGCGACAGGGGAGGAGCGGTTGCGGCTCGGTGTTGACGCCTTCCTGTCATTCGTTGAAGAGGACCGCGATGCTTGGCGGGCAATCTTCAGGGATGCAGCAGAACCGGAGATCGTCGCCTCACTGGCAAATCTGCAATCGCAGGCGGTTGGGGTGATCGCTGCCCTGATGGCCTCAGACCCCGATCGCATCTCGCGTGCGCGGGCTGATCAAGGCGACGGAGCGTTGTTCCTCGAGCTGCACGCCCAGCTGCTGGCCGGTGCCACTCAGGCTGTTGCGCACTGGTGGTATGACCACCGAAGTGTTCCGCGCGCTGTAGTGGTCGACCGCGTGATGGAGTTCTGCTGGCTTGGGCTTGAGCGCGTCTCAGCCGGTGAGTCGATTGCCCGCGCCCGCGGCGCCGCTGATCGCGCCGCCGCCGACCAGTAAGCGCCGCAGCACCGGGGAGGCATCCGGCCCGCAGCGCAGAATGGGAACAGATGATCGTCGTTGGAATCGACCCCGGCATTGCGAATACCGGATTTGGCGTTGTGCGCCGGCAGGGCGGACGCTTGGTCGCGCTCGATGGTGGCGTCATGCGGACGCGGGCCGGGCGTTCACCGGAACATCGCCTCGCTGATCTGTTCGCGCAGGTCGAAGAGCTACTTGACCGCCACCGCCCGGATGCGCTGGCGCTCGAAGCGATTTACTTCGGCCAGAACGTCCGCTCGGCCTTCGCTGTCGGTCAGGCGCGCGGCGTCGTGCTGTTGGCGGCGGGCCGCCGCTCAATCAGTTGTCAGGACTACACGCCTCAGCAGGTCAAGGGAGCGGTCTGCGGCAGCGGCCGCGCTCCGAAAGAGCAGGTCACGCGGATGGTCCAGGCGCTGCTCTCACTCGCCGAACCGCCGACTCCCGACCACGCTGCCGACGCCTTGGCTGTCGCGATCTGCCACGCGAACCATGCGCCGCTGCGCAGCGCTACGCAGCGCGCGCAGCTGCCGACCACGCGCGTCGCATGATCGCCTTCGTCAGCGGCGAGGTCGTCGGCCGGCGCGAAGATTACGTTGTCCTCCAAACTAGCGGCGGCGTCGGCTACCGGCTGGCCGTCTCCGGGGAAACACTGGCCCACGTCCCGGCCGTCGGCCAGGCTGTTTCGCTCCACTGTCACCTTGTCGCGCGAGATGACTCGCTGGCGCTATTTGGCTTTGCGACGGAGGAGGAGCGCGACCTCTTCCTGATGCTGCTCGGCGTTCAAGGCGTTGGCCCGAAGGTCGCGCTGGCGCTACTCAGCGGCGGGCCGCCGCGCGAGCTGGCTAGCGCGCTGGCAAGCGGCGATCTGGCTCGGCTGCAGGCTGTGCCAGGGATCGGCAAACGGACCGCTGAACGGATCCTGGTTGAGCTGCGCGAAAAGGTGACCGGCCTAGTTGGTGCTGACGGCGGCGAGATCATAGTCACGCGCGGCGATGATCCGCGGCGGATCGCCCGTGACGGCCTAGTTGAGCTTGGCTTCACGATGCAGGAGGCTGAGCAGCTGGTCGCCGGCGCTGACGGCGACAGCGCCGAAGATCTTCTCGCCAGTGCGCTGAAGGCGGCCCGCCAGTGAGCGACGGATTCGCCGATGACACGCCGATCATGACGCCTGGCGCCCTCGCTCAGGAAGACGAGCTGGATCGCTCACTGCGACCGCAAACGCTGGCCGACTTCATTGGTCAGGAGGCCGTTCTCGATCAGCTGGCAGTATCGCTAGAGGCTGCCGCCGGGCGTGACGAGCCGCTCGACCATGTGCTGCTGGCCGGCCCGCCCGGACTAGGGAAGACGTCGTTAGCTCAGATCATCGCGACCGAGCTAGGCGTGCCGTTTGTTCAAACGGCCGGACCTGCGCTTGAGCGCAAAGGTGACATCGCCGCGCTGCTGACGGCGCTTGAGCCTGGCTCGGTCTTCTTCGTTGACGAGATTCACCGCCTAAGCCGCGCCTTGGAAGAGACCTTCTACCCGGCGATGGAGGACCGCAGGCTGCCGATTACGATCGGTCAGGGGGCCGGAGCCCGCGTTGTCACGCTCGAACTGCCTGCCTTCACATTGGTCGGGGCGACGACAAGGGCCGGGCTACTAACGACGCCGCTACGTGACCGCTTCGGCATTCAGTACCGACTGGAGAATTACAGCGCCGACGACCTGGCGTCGATCGTGCGCCGGTCAGCGATGATTCTCGACCTGCCGCTCGACGACGATGGCGCGCTGGCAATCGCCGCCCGTAGCCGCGGCACGCCGCGCGTCGCCAATCGGCTGCTGCGACGCGTTCGTGACTGGGCACAGGTGCGCGGCAGCGGCACCGTGACGGCCGACGCAGCGACCAGCGCGCTGGAGCTGCTGGAGGTTGACGAGCTGGGCTGTGACCGGCTCGATCGTGAGATCCTGAGCGTCCTCTGTACAACCTATTCGGGCCGGCCGGTTGGTCTCTCGACGCTTTCAATCGCGGTCGGTGAGGAGGCCGACACGATCGAAGAGGTCTATGAGCCGTATCTCGTCCAGTGCGGTCTGATCAGCCGCACATCGCGCGGCCGTATGGCGACCTTGCGTGCCTATCAGCACCTCGAGATCGAACCGCCGACGGGCGGCGCGCTCTTCTAAGTCGCAGGGCGTGGCGCAGATCGGGCGGCGCACCCCTACCCTTGGGCGCAGCAATGGCGCATCATTTCATCTGCCCGCAATGCGGCAACCGCTCAACTTCAGTCGACAGGGCAAATGGGTTGCGCTCGGAAGCGAAAGGTTGCCGCGAGTGCGGTTTCGGCTTTGTCTTCGAGCTTTTGGACGACTACTTCCCGGCGCCCGATGCTGCGTTCTTTGTCTGCGATCGAGACGCCCGTGTGATCGCCTGCGGCCGTGGCGCATTCGAACTCACCGGGTTAGATGACGAACGCGTGATCGGCCGGCCGGTCCGCGTCGTGCTGGGGTTACGGTTCAGCGACGACACTGACCCGGTCGCGACCGTGCTCGAGTGGGGCGTGCGCTCGCTCGGCAAGCCGGTGCAGATCAACGCCGAGGGCGATCTGCCAACCCAGGCAAGCTCGGACATCTTCCCTGCTTACGATGACGACGGCGGGCTGCTGCTCGTTCTGACGCCAGCGAAGTAACCTGCTGCACTGATGACCGATCGCCGCCGCAACTTCTTTGTCCTGCTCTTCGTGGCCGGCTTGTTGGTTCTTTCCGGCCTCGTGATCTGGACCAAGCCGACCGTGCTCGGGCTCGATCTGAAAGGCGGCGTCTCGCTCGTCTATCAGGCCAAACCGACTAAGCAGTCGCTCGTTACGGGCGAAGCGGTCGATCTCACGATCGACATCATGCGCCAGCGCGTTGACACGCTGGGCGTCGCCGAACCCGAGATTCAGCGCACCGGGACCGATCAGATCGACGTCTCGCTACCGAATGTCACGAACGCCGATCAGGCGGCGGCACAGGTTGGCAAGACGGCGCAGCTTTACTTCTATGACTGGGAGACAAACGTCCTCGGGCCAAACTGTAAGCCGCAGCCGACCGACGCGGCGGTCACCGGCGGCGCGTCGGCCGGTAGTGGCGCGGGCGCGGTTTCGCGGTTCGACGCCGTCGCGCGCGCTGCGAAGTGCCCGGCAACCAATACCGGCAAGGAGACGACGACCGGCCAGTACTACCTCGTTAACGACAAGACGAAGATGGTTCTGGCCGGGCCGCAGGAGACGAAGGCCGACCTTGAGGCGGAAGCGACGGCCAACAAGATCACCCAGAACGCCGACACTTCGGTTGTTCACGTCAACCAGGGCACGATTGTCGTCCAAGCTGAGGGCAGAAACCCGGACAGGTACTACGTAATGCGTGATGCGCCGGCACTCGGTGGCACCGACATCACCAATCCGGAACAGCGTCTCGACAGCGGCGCCGGCGGAAATGGCCAGCCGACCGTCACCTTTGACTTCACCGACAAGGGAAAGGCGGTCTGGCAGAAGATCACGCGCGAGATAGCGCAGCGCGGTCAAGACAGTTTCTTTGGTGGAGATGCCCGTAGCGCGTTCCAACACTTCGCGATCGTGCTCGACGGCGAGCTGATCTCGGCTCCGTTCATCGACTTTCAACAGAACCCTGACGGGATCGATGCGACCAACGGCTCTGAGATCTCCGGCGGCTTCACGATCGCCACAGCTCAGGAGCTGGCAAACCTGCTCAAGACCGGCGCGCTGCCGATCAAACTCGACCTGATTTCGTCCTCGTCGGTCTCGGCCTCGCTCGGCAAGCAAGCCCTCAACCAGGGGGCCATCGCCGGCTTGATCGGGTTGGCGCTGGTGTCGCTCTTCCTGCTCGTCGTCTACCGCCTGCTCGGCCTGATCGCGATCGGCGCGCTCGGCGTCTATGTCGTATTCCTGTTCGCCCTCGTCAAACTGATTCCGATTACGTTGACGCTGCCGGGGATCGCGGGCCTGATCTTGACGATCGGTGTCGCCGCCGACGCCAACATCGTGATCTTTGAACGCGTAAAGGAAGAGGTGCGCCTTGGGCGGACGATTCCAGTTGCGATCAGTCAGGGCTACCGCAAGGGACTGAGCGCAATCATCGACGCCAACATCGTCATCTTCATGGTCGCTTTCATCCTCTTCATGCTGGCGACCTCCGGCGTCAAGGGCTTTGCCTTCACGCTCGGCGTCGGCACGATCGTCTCCTTCCTGACGGCCGTGCTGCTGACGCAGGCGGTTCTCGGCACGCTGGCCCGTTCGAGGTCTGTCTCCAGCCCGGCAATGCTTGGCACACACTCCAAACGTCAGCGCTTCCGCTGGGACTACATGGGCGCTTCAAAGTGGTTCTTCTCGAGCTCTGGCGTGATCCTGCTGGTCGGTGCACTGGCCGTTGGCGCGAACGGATTCAACCTTGGTATCGACTTCACCTCGGGTACGCGGATCGTTGCCGAACTGCCGGCCTCAGCGACTGAGCAGGCCGTCCGCGACGCCGTTGTTCCGATCGCTGGCAACGCCAAGATTCAGCGGGTTTCCGGGGCCGACTTCAAAGGCGGTCAGGCTTTTCAAGTTTCGGTTGACGCCGTTGCGCCGCGCGAGCGGGCCGCGCTTGAAAAGGCGCTCAATGCAAAGTTCGGCCAAGGCACCTACAGCTTTGAGACGATCGGCCCGACCTTCGGCAAGACGGTTGCCGACAGCGCAATAATCGCGCTTATCGCCTCGCTGATCGTAACCAGCGCCTACATCGCGCTGCGCTTTGAGTGGCGCTACGCCGTGCCCGTACTGGTCGCGCTGATGCACGACCTGTTGATCACAGCCGGTGTCTACGCGTTACTGGGGCTGGAGGTGACGACGTCGACTGTTGCGGCCCTACTGACGATTCTTGGCTATTCGCTCTACGACACGATCATCGTCTTCGACCGTGTGCGCGAAAACGTGCCGCGGATGCCGCGAGCGGCCTTCTCGCAGATTCTCAACCGTTCAATGAGCGAAGTGTTGATGCGGTCGCTGGCAACCTCATTCTCCACGCTGCTGCCGATCATTGCTCTGCTCGTGCTCGGGGGGCCAACCCTGCAGGACTTCGCTATTGCGCTGGCGATCGGCGTTATCTCCGGCACCTATTCGTCGATCTTCATCGCAACGCCGATGGTGATGCGCTGGAAGGAAGCGGAGCCTGTTTGGCGCTCACGGCGTGCCCGTGTTGCCGAAGCCAACAATGGTGTTGTTCCGGCCTACGTAACCGCGGCGGGCGGGGCTGCGACCGAGCTTGAACCGGAGCAGCCGAAGCGACCGCGCGCCCGGCTGACCAGTCCGGACGACCCCGAGCGCGCTGTCAGCGGCGAGGAATTTGACGAGATGGTTCGGGATCTACACAGCGACCAGGCTCCGGCCGCGACCGAACAGCTTGACCGGCCGCGGCCAGAGCCCGACCCAGAGCCCGACCCAGGCGTGAAGGAAGCAGAGCCGCCGCCGCTGGCATCAAGCGGCGCCGACGCGCTGCCTGAGGACCTCGTCCTAAAGGACGACCCGTCGGCCTCGAAGGGACCACGCCGCAAGCGAAACCGAAAGCATGGGAGGCGCTAATGGGGCTGATCGCATGGGTGATGATGGGGCTCGCGATTTGGCACTTCGCGGTCTTCATCCCAGATCGCTTTTGGGGAGGCATCGTCGGCTCTTTACTCTGCGCAATCATCGGCGCTGTTGTGGTCGGCTTCGCGATCAGTGGCTTCACGGTACCCGGCAACGACTCAATTACGGTTGTCACAGCGCTGGAGGCGATTCCTGGCGCATTAATCGGGTTGGCCGTCGCCTACGCGGTCGGCGTCCGTCGCGGCAATCCGGCGCTTCATGTTTAGCGGGCGCATTCCGTCGCCGCCTCGCCCTACTGTCAAGTAGTGGAACCGGCCCGGGTTGAGATCGCAGCAGCGCCGTTTGAGCAGGTTCATGAGCTGGCAGCGGCGCTCTCAGTAGACCCGCTAGTCGCTGAGCTGCTGATCAGGCGCGGCATTGTTGACGTTGAGGAGGGGCAGCGGTTCCTTCGTGCCGATGAGCGGTACGAGCCGGTCCAGTTCGAGCGAATCGATCAGGCAACGGCGCTGATCCTTTCCCACGTCGAGAAGCGCTCTGTGATTGTCGTGCACGGCGATTACGACGTTGACGGCGTCTGCGCGACAGTGGTGCTTGTTGCCACCCTGCGTGACCTCGGGGCCGAGGTCGAGTGGTTCATCCCTGGTCGCCGTGAGGACGGGTACGGCCTCGGCGCGGCAACGGTCGAGCGTTTGGCGGCAGGCCCGGCGGCGCTGCTAATCACGGTCGACTGCGCGATCACTGCAGTTGAAGAGGTGGCGCTGGCGCGCAGCCTCGGGCTCGATGTCGTAGTCACCGACCACCACCAGCCGCGCGCCGACGGGCTGCTGCCCGATGCTCCGGTTGTTCACCCGCGAGTCTGCGGCTATCCCGACCCCGAACTCTGCGCGACGGCGGTCGCAGTAAAGCTGGCCGAAGCGCTACGCAGCGCCGCCGGCCACTGCGCCGACAGCGACCGAGATCTTGATCTAGTGGCGCTGGCAACGGTCGCCGATTGTGTTCCGTTGTTGGGTGAAAATCGACGCCTCGTGCGCGAAGGCCTAGTGGCACTAGCGCGCACCGCGCGGCCCGGGCTGCGGGCGCTTATGCGAGTCGCCCAGGTTGATCCGGCAGCGATCGACGAACAGGCGATCGGCTTCCGCCTCGCGCCGAGAATCAATGCGGCGGGCCGGATGCATCGCGCCGACAGCGGCGTTGAGTTGCTGCTGACCGATGATCCCGAGCGGGCCGACGCGATTGCCGGCGAGCTCGACCACGCCAACGCCGAACGGCGTCTGGTTGAAACGCGAATCCGCTACGAAGCCGAGGCTCAGGCGACGGCGCTCGGACCGCGCGACGGCTACGTCCTATCGTCCGACGACTGGCACCCCGGCGTGATCGGCATTGTCGCTTCGCGCCTTGCAGAGCTTCACGGCCGGCCAGTAGTGATCGTCGCGCTCGACGGCGACGAGGGCAGCGGCTCAGGCCGGTCGGTTCCGGGCTTCGACCTGTTGGCGGGGCTTCAGGCATGCGCTGGCGATCTGCTGCGCTTCGGTGGCCATCGAGCCGCAGCCGGCTGCACGGTCAGCCGCGAATCGTTGGCTGCCTTCGCCGATCATTTTGACTCCTACTGCGCGAAATTCTTCGCAGCGCAGCCAGCGGGTGCCCAGATCATCGTCGACGCCGTCGTTGGCGGCGACATTCTCAGTATGGACATGGCTGAGCAGCTCGCTGAGCTTGGCCCCTTTGGGATCGGCAATCAGCGGCCGACGCTGATGATCCCTGCTGCCCGACTCGACCAGCCGCGATCGATGGGGGAGGGCAAGCACCTTCGTTGCACGATCAACTCCGGTGGCGTGCGGATCGCCGCCGTCGCGTTCGGCACTGCCCAGCTGCCGGATGGCGCTGACGTCGCACTCGACGTGATCGGCGCGCTGGAGATCAACCGCTGGCGCGGCGCCGAGGATCTGCGCTTTGTGATCAGGCAGGCACTGCCGCCGAGCGGCTCGATCGAGATGGTCGGACGACCTGCTGAGCGGCTCGATGCTTTCGCAGCCGAGCTTTATCGCTCTGCTGGCGACGACCGGTACGACGCTGACGACATATCAGAGCGCCAGCAGCTTGATTGCCGTGGCGCCGGGCTGAGCGGGCTGATCAAGCGCTTGGTTGCCGGCGGCGAAAGCGTGCTCGTCGTGGCCGCCAACGAACAGCGGCGCGCTGCCCATTTGAGCGGACGAATCGGTGGTTTCGCGCTCACTTCGTGGTCGTTGCTTCTGGCAGAGCCACAGATCGCCGATCGCTTCACGCATCTCGTTGCGCTTGACCCGCCAACCAGCGAGCCAGCAGAGCGGCTGCTGCGGCTGGGCCCCCAGCACAGCTTTGCCCACCTGGCCTGGGGGGCGGCTGAGCTACGCTTTACAGGTGATGAACTGCAGCGAGATGCTGATCTGCGCGGCGCTCTGGCCGCCGTTTACCGAGCCGTCCGGGACGAGCCGCAGGCCGGGCTGCTCGCGCAGCTCACGGCTGGCGACGAGTTGCGCTCACCGGCGGCGATGGCAACGATCGTTCGCGTCTTTGAGCAGCTCGGGTTGGCGACGCTCTGCGACGGCCAGCTATCACTGCTCGCCGATGACGGCCCGCGCCAGCAGCTCGACTGCTCGCCGGCCTACCTCGAGTGGCTCGCCGCAGCTGCAGAGGGGGTTCAGTGGCTGAACGGGACGAAGCCGCTGGCGGTGTAGCGGCAAAGCAGCTGACTCGCGCGCCGGTCGGAGTTGCTGGCGTCGTTGGTCGACGCCGCGATGCGATTGAGCTGGAGATGAGTGACGACGAACGGGCCGAGCTCTCCGAGCTGTTCGCCGTGATCAGCGAACGCGAACAGCAAACAGCGCTCCCGATCGATCGTGCCCGCGTTGTTGACGCGTACCGCTTTGCCTCTGATCAGCACGGCGACCAGATGCGACGCTCCGGCGAGCAGTTCATCTCGCACCCGGTTAGCGTCGCCACGATCTGTGCCGGGCTTGGGCTCGACACCGAAACTCTCGTTGCGGCGTTGCTGCACGACACGGTCGAGGACACGACGGCCTCACTCGAACAGATCGAGCAGCTCTTCGGCGAGGAGGTGGCCAGCCTCGTTGACGGCGTAACGAAACTGGACGCTCTGTCGTTCAAATCTCGCAACGAGGCTCAGGCAGAGAACTACCGCAAGATGGTCGTCGCGATGGCGACCGACATTCGCGTGATTTTGCTGAAGCTCGCCGACCGACTTCACAACATGCGCACAATCGCCGCGCTGCCGAAGCAGAAGCAGGTCGAGAAGTCTCGTGAGACGCTCGACATCTACGCGCCGATCGCGCACCGACTAGGGATTCACGCAATCAAGTGGGAGCTTGAGGATCTCGCCTTCGCGGCGCTGCATCCGCGCAAGTTCAACGAGATCAAGTTGCTTGTCAATCAGCAGCGCGAGTTGCGCGAGCAGTATGTAGCGAGCGCTGGCGACGAGCTACAGGCCGAGCTCAGCGCGCTGGGAATCAAATCAACGATCTCGGGCCGAGCCAAGCACTTCTATTCGATCTATTCGAAGATGACGCGCAAAGGACGCGAGTTCAATGAGATTTATGACCTGACCGCGATGCGCGTGACGGTTGAATCGATCAAGGATTGTTATGGCGCGATCGGCGTAATCCACTCGATCTGGAAGCCGCTGCCGGGCCGCTTCAAGGACATGATCGCGATGCCGAAAGCGAACCGCTACCAGTCATTGCACACCACCGTTGTCGGCCCCGACTCGTTACCGCTTGAGATCCAAATCCGCACACGCGAGATGCACGAGACGGCCGAGTACGGCGTTGCCGCACACTGGAGCTACAAGGATCGTCTGGCCGGCGCCGAGCCAGGCACGCCGGCGGCCGAGACTAAGCTGATCTGGCTGCGCTCAATGTTGGAGTGGCAGCAGGAGCTGTCAGACGCCGATGAGTTCGTTGGCAGCCTAAAGGACGACCTCGGTCAGGACGAGGAAGAGGTCTTTGTATTCACGCCTGACGGCGAGGTTAAGTCACTGGCGTTAGGCGCAACGCCGCTCGACTTTGCCTATGAGATTCACACCGAGTTGGGCCATCGCTGTGTCGGCGCCAAGGTCAACGGCAAACTTGTGCCGCTCGGTTACGAACTGCGGTCCGGCGATCGCGTGGAGGTTCTCACCGGCCGCCGTGAGCGCGGCCCATCGCGCGACTGGCTGGCGCTCGTACGGACGACGCGGGCGCGCAAGAAGATCACGCAGTGGTTCAGTGCAGAGAGCCGCGAGGACGCCGAACGCAACGGCCGCGAGATGCTACAGGCGCAGCTCAAGAGCGTCGGTCTGCCAGTGCAGAAGATGACCGGGTCGCCGCTGCTAGCGGCGGTTATCCGCGAGATGGGCTTCAGACGGACCGAGGACTTCTATGTCGCGCTTGGCGGCTCGAAGATTTCGGCCAAGGTTGTTGTGACGAAGTTGCTGGCACAGCTTGGCCAGGGCAAGGCAGCGGAGCCCGAGCAGCTTGCCGGTGATGAGCCTGACGGCCAGCGGATAGCGAGCCGCGTGCCGAGCGGCAGGTCAGAGGAACTCGGGATCAAGGTTGATGGGGCCGACAGCGTGATGCTGCGCCTCGCGAAGTGCTGCCACCCGGTACCCGGCGACAGGATTGTCGGCTACGTCTCACTCGGCCGCGGGATAACAATTCACCGCGACGACTGCCGCAATGTTGCCGCGCTGCGCAAAGACCCCGCCAGGTTCATCGCTGTCGATTGGAGCGGTGATAGTCAGGCTGGCTTCCTAGCCGAAATCCATGTCGATGCGTGGGACCGTCACCGGCTGCTGGAGGACCTAACTCGGACGATTGCCGAGCAGGGCGCCAGCATCGTCGAGGCGCGTTGTCTAGATCATCGGCCGATGGTTGCTAATCGCTTTGTGATCGAGGTCGCCGACACCTCTGTGCTAAAGACGACTGTAACGCGGCTGCGCGCAGTTGACGGCGTTTTTGACGCCTACCGCGTCACGCCGGGGAGCTGACCGGCGGGGAGCTGACCGGCGGGGCAAGCACGCGCAAGGCGCCAGCCTCGATCGTGAAGCGAACGCTGTCGTGGTTGCCAGCAAAGTCGCCGTCGACCTGTAGGGGCAGCGGCCGTTCATCGGCCGATCTGACGACAAGTTCGGTTAGCGGTCCAAGCGTCATCGTGCTGCGTCCGTCGGTGATCCCGCCGCTGGTCGTCAGCATCCGCGTCACGGTTACGGCGGCGCGCAGCGGTGAGCCGGTAAGGATCAGCGCCGCTGCCAACGTTCCGGAAGCGAGCGTCACGTCACGGCAGACCGTTACCGGACGGGCGCCAGCGTATGTGAACTGTTCGCCGTTCTGCACCAACACGGTGATTGCTTCGATCTCTGCTCCATCTTGTTGAACCCTGACGCGCGGCGCTCGGAACGCGTAGTCGGTCAGAAAGACGCCGACACCGCGCTCGGCGTAATACCACTGGCGCCACCTTGCCTTTCGCGTTGGGTTTGCGTCAACACTCTCAACGACACTGGCGTCGAGTCCTACCCCGGCCGAGAAGGCGAAGGCCCGGCCGTTGGCGCGGCCGAGGTCGACCTGACGATGTGGCCATTGATCGGCCAGTTCCAGCAGCCGCGCCGTCGAGTCAACGATCTCGGTCGGCAGTCCGAGCAGCTTGGCGAAGACATTCTGCGAGCCGCCCGGCAGCGGGTAGATCGCCACGTCGCTACCGGCAAGCGCATCGGCAACTTCGTTCAGCGTGCCATCGCCGCCCAGTGTTGCGACTGCGTCAACGCCGTCGGCCAGCGCGGCGGCTGCAAGTTCACCCGCATGACCTGGCGCGGTCGTATCCGCAACGGCAACCTCGTAACGGCTTGCAAGGGCTGCCAGCACCAGCTCGCGCAGCCGCCGGTCGACCGATGTTGCGTGCGGGTTGACGACGACGACGATCCGCCGGCGCGGCGTAGCTCTAAAGGATTCCACGGCGGCGGAAGAGCGCGATGATGCCAACCAAGATCACGGCCATCACGCCGACGACAAGCCAAAAGGCGTCGATTCGGCCCTGCCCTGGGACCTGGACGTTCATTCCAAAGATGCTGGCGATCAGCGTCAGCGGCAGCAGCACCAAGCTGATTGCTGTCAGTACTCGCAGCGTTGTGTTCAGCTCGTGCGAGAGGACCGACTCGTTCGTATCCTCAAGTGCCTCGACGACCTCCTTGAAGTTCTCGAGCATGTCCGATACGCGCTCTGACGCATCGTTGATGTCCTCGAAGTAGATATCCAAGTCGTCTGCCATGTAGGGCTTCGTCGTCCGTTCCAAGTCGGCTAGCGCCGGGCGCATCGGCCGCACGATCGACCGGAAGTTGATCACCTCCTGCTTGGCGGTGAAGATGTCGCGGACAACCTCGTTTGACCGGCCTTCAAAGACGTCGTTCTCAAGCCGTTCGAGTTTGTTTCCAATCTTGCGCAGCATCGGGAAGCCAGCGTCAACACAGTCATCAACGACGCGGTAAAGCAGATAGCCGGCGCCCTTTCCGAATAGCTCATCGCGCAGCTTCGGACGGCTTTCGCAGCGCTCGAACAGGTAATCCAGAGCGGGCAGTGGCGACTTGGTAATCGTAATCACGTAGTCAGACCCGACGAAGACATCGAGCTCTGCCGCGCTCAGTCGGCGGAGCTCCTTGTCGTAGCGGGGGAACTGAAGGACGATGAACAGATAGTCGGAGTACTCATCGACCTTCGGTCGCTGGTTACGTGAGTTGAGATCCTCGTAATCAAGCGCGTGAAAGTCGTAGTGCTCAGCCAACCAGTCGCGTTCGACCGATCGCCAGTCGCTGAAGTGGACCCATTTGAGGCTGCCGCCATCGCCACCAGGCGACTCGATTACCTCAACGCGGGCAGCGCCGAGTTCCTCGGCTACTGTGACCGACTGATTGCCGCGGCGACGCAGGGGTCGACGCAGCGTAGGCTTGGGAAGGCTCGGCATCGAGACTCCGTGGTTCGTCGGCTGGCATCAGTTGACCTCTAGCACCGAGTGTACAGGCGACATTGGGGCCTTGAAGTGCTGCACGCTCACGTGCTACATTGCTCTTACATAGCTGGACACATCTAGAGGGGTGGAGGGACTGGCCCGTTGAAACCCCGGCAACCTCCCGAAAGGGAAGGTGCCAATTCCTGTTAGATGTGGTGGGAGTCTCCAGACCTCCGCCACTTGAAGGCGGAGGTTTTTTTAATGAGCGCCACCAACCTGAAGTGCCGCGAATGCGGATCGAAGTACGAACTGACACCAAGCTACGTCTGCGAGCGTTGCTTTGGCCCACTCGAAGTTGAGTACGACAACAGCGGCCTTGCGAATGACATTCCGCAGCTGCGTCGTCGGATCCAGGGAGGACCGCAGAACCTTTGGCGCTACTCCGACTTTCTGCCGCTGGCAGGAGGACCGCCGGGCCCGTCCGGGCGCGCATCGTCGCGCGTCGGCCTGTCGGCTGGCTGCACGCCGCTGATCCGCGCCGACCGTCTGGCCGAACGGCTTGGACTCGGTGAGGTTTGGGTCAAAAACGACGCGGCCAACCCGACCCACTCGTTCAAGGACCGTGTCGTCAGCATCGCTGCCGCGCGCGCACAGGACTTTGGCTTCAAGGTTCTGGCCTGCGCGTCGACCGGAAACCTTGCCAACTCGGTCGCCGCCAACGCAGCGGCGCTGGGAATGGAGAGCTACGTCTTCATCCCCTCCGACCTGGAGGAGCAGAAGGTGCTGGCGACCGGCGTCTACGGCACCAACCTCGTCAAGGTGCGCGGCAACTACGACGACGTCAACCGGCTTTGCACGGAGATCAGCGGTGAGCGCGAGTGGGCATTCGTCAACGTCAACCTGCGGCCCTACTACGCCGAGGGATCGAAGACGCTGGCCTTTGAGATCGGCGAGCAACTTGGCTGGCGTACTCCGGACAGGATTGTCTGCCCGGTCGCATCGGGCTCGCTCTTCACAAAGATCGGCAAGGGATTCGCCGACTGGCTCGATATCGGCCTGCTCGAAGGCGACCTGCCAACGATGAACGGCGCGCAGGCAGCTGGCTGCTCGCCGGTAGCGACTGCCTGGGCTGCCGGCAGCGATGTTTGCCAGCCGGTCAAGCCGCAGACGATCGCTAAGTCACTGGCGATCGGCAACCCGGCCGACGGCCCATACGCGCTGGAGCTGGCAAAGCAGAGCGGCGGTTCGATCGAGTCGGTTACCGACGATCAGATCCGGGCCGGCATTCGACTGCTGGCCGAGACGACCGGCGTCTTCACCGAGACGGCCGGCGGTGTGACCGTCGCGACACTGGCAAAGCTGGCTGAGCGCGGCGATATCGGGCGCGACGAATCGGTTGTAGCCGTCATTACTGGCGATGGACTGAAGACGCTCGACGCAGTACGCGGCAGCTTCGAGGCCTTTGAGATCGACGCCTCATTTGATCAGTTCGAAGCGCAGGTTGAAGCGCAGGTCGAAGCGGCCGGCGCGGTGGCCCGATGAGCGCGATCGTCAAACTGCCAACGCAGCTGCGCGCCAGTGCCGGTGGTGAGGGCGCCGTTGAGGTTGACGGCTCAACCGTCGGCGAGGCGCTTGAGGCGCTTTACACCGCTTACCCGGAGCTGCGCGATCGGCTCAGCGACGAGGACGGCACGCTGCGGCGGTTCGTCAACGTCTATGTCGACGGTGAGGACATCCGCTTCGGCGAGTTGCTTGAGACGCCGATCGTTGACGGCGCTGAGCTGCAGGTCGTGCCGGCCGTTGCCGGCGGCTGAAGCGCGACGCGCCCGGCAGGATTCGAAGCTGCGACTCGTCCGGAGACCTGTACCATGCCAACTTGTACGGCGCGAAGGGGCTGGCACATTGACCGAACTGACAATTGAGCAGCAGCTAGCGAACGTGCTGGCGGCGCATCTGGACTGGGTTGAGAGTGACGGTGAGGCTGGCACGCAGCTCGATCTGTCCGGCGCGAACCTGCGCAACGCGAACCTGAGCGGCGCGAACCTGAGCGGCGCGAACTTGGGGAGCGTCGACATGTACGCCGCGGATCTGCGCCGCGCGAAACTGGACAGCGTGGATCTGCGCGGCACGAAGCTGATCGGCGTGAACCTGACCGGCACGAACATGACCCGCGCGAAAGGGCTGACGCTATGACCGAACAGACAATCGAGCAAAAGCTAGCTGACGTCCTGGCCGCCCATGAGCAATGGCTGGAGTCTGACGAAAAGGCCGGTACGCGGCTTGACCTGACCGATGCGAACCTAGAGGGCGCTGATCTGCGAAGCGCGAACCTGCGCAATGCGGATATGTCCAAGACCGACCTAAAGGGAGCGGACCTGAACGGCGCGAGGCTGTCCGATGCGAATCTAGTCGAAGCCAACCTGACCAGCGTGAAGCTAATCGGCGCGAACCTGAGCCGCGCGTTCCTGAACGGCGCGAACCTGAGCGACGCGTGCCTCGTAGGCGCAAACCTGAGCGGAGCGAGCATGTACCTGGTGAACCTGGTCAACGCTGACCTGACCGACGCAAACCTAACCGGCGCGAACCTGACCAGCGACACCGTCTCATAATCCTTCTTGTAGCGCGTAGCTTCAGGACGGCAGGCCGGGGCGGTCACTAGCGCAGTTAGCTGAGTGGTTGGTTATTCTCGACGAATGAAAATTCGCGTCGGTGTTCTCGTTCTTGCAGTGGCTTTCTTGGCGGCCGTACCTGCGGGTGCATCTGCGCGCACTGTGAAGGGTTGCACGATTAAGGCCAAAACCGTTTGTCACGGCAAGAACCTGAAAGGCGCGAAGCTATCTGGCGCGAAGCTCAGCCGCGCGGTGTTGCATCACATCAACCTTCAGGGCGCCGACCTGCGAGGAGCTGATCTCCGCTACGCCGATCTGCGCAAAGCGAACCTGAAGGGCGCGAACCTGACCGGCGCAAACCTCAAAGGCGCAAAGCTCCATCACTACTCAGCAGCGAAGAAGAGCGGCGCAACAACCTCCCAAACGCCAAGCTGCAACCCAAACTGTTCAGGCGCGAACCTGTCCGGCGCGACCATGATCAACGCGAACCTGTCCTACTCAAACCTGACCAGCGCGTATATGCACGGCGCGAACCTGACCAACGCGAGCCTAATCTTCGCGAACCTGACCGGCGCGGACCTGTCCGGCGCGACGATGATCATCGCGAACCTGACCAATGCGAACCTGACCGGCACAATCCTGTACGGCGCGAACCTGACCATCGCGAACCTGACCAACGCGAACCTGACCAACGCGAGCCTTGTCATGGCGACCCTGACCGGCGCGAACCTGCCCGGCGCGACCCTGACCGGCGCGGACTTTACAGACGCGACCTGCCCGAACAATGCGCCGGCGAATCCGGATTACCAACCGGCGCAGGTGTCCTGTGGCTTGTAATTTGGGAACGGCAGGCCAGACGATCAACGTCCGGACTGCGATCGCAAGAGCCGGCCCTTAGATAGGACGCGCCCGGCAGGATTCGAACCTGCGACCTCCCGGACCGGAACCGGGCACTCTATCCACTGAGCTACGGGCGCAACGCCTGTGAGACTACCGGGCGCCCGGCGGGGGTACTCTCGCGGGCGTGGATCAAATGGAGCTCTTCTTCGCCGGGACCGGCGGCTCGGTGCCGACGCCGCGCCGCGGCCTGCCGGCATCGCTGCTGCGGCTCGACGGCGACCGCCTGCTGTTCGACTGCGGTGAGGGAACTCAGCGCCAACTGATCCGCAGCATCGGGCTGCCGGAGCTGAACGCGATCTTTCTGACGCATCTGCACGCCGATCATTGGCTCGGGATTCCCGGCCTGATCCGCACGCTTGAGCTTCGCGGCCGGGAACGGCCGCTCGACCTGTTCGGTCCGTCCGGCACGGTCCGCCAGCTGGCGGCCGTCGGTATCGCTGCCGGCAAGCTTGGCTATCCGTTCAGCATCTCTGAGCTGGAGGCCGGCGACGCAATCGAGTTCAGCGGCTATGAGGTCGAGGCTTTCAACGTGAGGCACCGCGGCGCGGCGCTTGGTTACTCGATCATCGAGGACGAGCGGCCAGGTCGCTTTGACCCCGAGCGGGCAGCTCAGCTTGGCGTCACTGCTGGCCGTGAAATCGCGGCGCTGGTCGCAGGCGAGAATGTGCGCGATGTAACGCCGGAGCAAGTGATCGGTGAAGTCCGCGCAGGCCGAAAGATCGTCCTCTCCGGTGACACTGCGCCGTGCGAGATGGTCGAGGCTGCGGCCGCCGGCGCCGACCTGCTGGTGCACGAGGCAACGTTCATGCAGGAGGACGCAGATCGCGCCGCCGAGACGCAGCACAGCACCGTCAGGCAGGCCGCAGAGATCGCTGCCCGGGCAAAGGTCGGGATGCTCGCTTTGACGCACATCTCAGCGCGTTACCCAATTTCGCAAATCATTGAGCAGGCCGAGGCTCTGTTCCAGCCAACCGTCGTGCCGCGTGATTTCGACGCGATAGACGTTCCGGTTACAGAGCGCGGAAAGCCGAAGCTGCTGCGTCCGGCTGACGTTGGCGAGGAGCAGGCTGCGGCGCCGCAGTTCGCTGAGGCGGCCGAGGAAGGTCCCCCAACAAGCGAGAAATAATTCTGCGCCTCGCCCGGCGCAGTGCTAGTCTTCGCGCAGCACAGACCCCTTTAATCCGGTCCCGAGAGGCCAGGAAGGGCAGTATTCATGACGCAAGAGAACGTCGTCCTTGACGACCAAGAGATGAAGCGCGCGCTGGCTCGGATCGCACACGAGATCCTTGAACGCAACAGCGATCCTTCGCGGCTAGCCGTCGTTGGAATCCAGAACCGCGGCGCCGTGCTAGCGCGAAGGCTGCAGGCGTTGCTCGCTGAGATCGGTGGCAGTGAAGTGCCGCTCGGCCTAATCGACATCGGCTTCTACCGCGACGACATTGGCACGCGACCTGACGTGCCGCAGCTTTACTCGACCGAGATCGACTTCCCGATCGATGGGGCAACCGTTGTCATCGTCGATGACGTTCTCTACACAGGCCGCACCGTTCGCGCCGCGATTGAAGCGCTCTTCGCTTACGGCCGCCCAGCGCGCGTGCAGCTCGCCGTGCTGGTCGACCGCGGCCACCGCGAACTGCCGATCCGCCCTGACTACATCGGTAAGAACCTGCCAACCGCAGCCGACCAGCGCGTTTACGTTGAAGTCGTCGAAAGCGACGGCGTCGACCGCGTCGTGATTGGCAGCGCCGAAACGTCGCTGGCCGAGGGCTCGCGATGAGGAACCTTCTGAGCATCGAGGACCTGGAACGGGTCGACATCGAACGGATCTGCGCTCGCGCCGGCGCCTTCGCCGAAAACCAGCAGCGCGAGATCAAGAAGGTGCCAGCGCTGCGCGGCCGCACCGTGCTGAACCTTTTCTACGAAGCCAGCACAAGGACGCGCAGCTCGTTTGAGCTAGCAGCGAAACGGCTCAGCGCCGACGTCGTCAACTTCACGGCCTCCGGCTCGTCGACCGAGAAGGGTGAATCGCTGAAGGACACCGTGCTGACGCTCAGCGCCCACAGGCCTGACGCGATCGTGATCCGCTGCCCCTGGGCCGGTGCACCCGCTCTACTCGCGCAGTGGACCGACGCGGCAATCGTTAACGCCGGCGATGGTAAGCATGAGCACCCGACCCAGGCGCTGCTCGACATCTATACGCTGGCGCGCCGCTTGGGCTCGCTCGACGGCGCAAAGATCTGGATCGTCGGCGATGTGCTGCACTCGCGCGTTGCCCGCTCCAACATCCTTGGCTTCCAGAAGATGGGGGCGAAGGTCACGGTTGCCGGCCCGCCAACGCTTATGCCACGCGGTATCGAGCAGCTCGGTGTTGATGTCCGCTACTCGCTCGACGAGCTCGGCGAGGCCGATGTTGTCTACGCGCTGCGGATGCAAAATGAGCGCATGCAGCAGGCCTACCTGCCAAGTCTGCGCGAGTACGCATCGCTCTTCCAGATCGATCAGCGCCGGCTCGGGCCGCGTGCGCTGCTGATGCACCCGGGGCCGGTAAATCGTGGCGTCGAGCTTTCAGACGAGGTCGTCGACTGCCCGCAGTCGCTGATCCTTGAGCAGGTTGCGGCCGGCGTCGTAGTGCGAATGGCCGTGCTGTTTGAGCTGCTGGCGACGGCCCGCGCCTTTGATCCCGTAAACGAACAGCAGCCCGCATGAAGCCGGCGAACGAACAACGCTTGTTCCGTGGACCTGCGGCCGAGGCCGACCTGTTGATCAGCAATGTCCACGTGATCGACCCGCGCGCCAAGATCGACGGCCGCCACGATGTCGCCGTAGTTGATGGCCAGCTAACTGAGCTGGCGCCGCCGGGGACTCTGACGGCGGGCCCTGAAGCCGAAAAGATCGACGGCAACGGCCGTCATCTATTCCCTGCTTTTGTCGACCCACACATTCATCTGCGCACACCAGGGCATGAGCACAAAGAAGACATTGAGACCGGCACACGTTCTGCGGCCGCTGGCGGCTTCTGCGCAGTGCTGGCAATGCCGAACACCGACCCCGTCGTCGATTCATCGTCGGTGCTGCGCTCGCTGCGCGATGCGGCGTGCCGCGAGGCTCGCGTGCCGGTCGGCTTCCTCGCCTCAATCACGGTCGGGCTTGATGGCGCCGAGTTAACGGCGATGGCCGAGCTGCGCGCCGCCGGCGCCGCCGGCTTCACCGATGATGGGATGCCGGTCGCAGACGCCGGGGTGCTGCGCAAGGCGCTGCAATATCAGCGGATGTCGGGCGGTGTGCTGGCGCTACACGAGGAGGATCCGGCGCTTTCAGCTGGCGGCGTGATGAATGAGGGCGCAGTAAGCGCCGTGCTCGGCGTCAGCGGGATCCCAAGCATCAGCGAGTCAACATTTGTTGCGCGCGACGCGGCGATCGCCGGCTACGAAGGCGGCACCGTCCATATGCAGCACCTCAGCTGCGTTGCCTCGGTTGAGGCGATTCGCGCAGCAAAGGCGCTGGGCTACAACGTCACGGCTGAGGTCAGCCCTCACCACCTCTGCTTCACTGAGGAAGAGGTACGGACACTCGACACGCGGATGAAGATGAACCCGCCGCTGCGCACCGAGCTTGACCGCCAAGCGCTGATCGCTGGCCTGCTTGACGGCACGATCGACTGCATCGCCACCGACCACGCGCCGCACAGCGCGCACGAGAAGGAGGTGCCCTTTGAGCAGGCGCCGATGGGAACGACCGGGCTTGAGAGCTCGTTCGCTGCCTGCTACACGGAGCTTGTCCGCAGCGGGCTAATGAGCCTCGAGATGCTGCTGGAGAAGATGACCTGCGGCGGCGCGATCTTCGGATTGTCGATTCCGCAGATCACAATCGGCGAGAGCGCCAACATCGTTCTGGTCGATCTAGAGCAGCAATGGCAGGTCGGCGCCGATGGTTACGAAAGCCGCTCCGAGAACTGCGCTTTCGACGGTCGGATGCTGCACGGCCGTGTCCTTCTGACGGTCGCCGACGGCGCCGTCGCTTACCGCCAACGCAGCTTCGCCATCAGCGCCGCGCCGCAGCTTGATGAGGCGGCGCAGTGAAGGTCGAGCGTCTTAGCGCGGAGCGCGCGGCACTGCTGATCGTTGACATTCAGGAAAGCTTCCGCACCGTGATTGAGGGCTTCGACGCAGTTGTCGCGCGCAGCGCGATCTTGGCTAAGGCGGCGGCGCTGTTGGAACTTCCGATCATCGTTACCGAGCAGTATCCGAAGGGCCTGGGCGCGACCGTCGCCGAGCTGAGCGGCGCGCTTGACGGCGCTCTGGTGCTCGAGAAGAGCTCCTTCTCGGCAGCGCAGGCCGAAGGATTTGCGCTGGCCGGCCGCGACCAGCTGATTGTCTGCGGAATCGAGGCTCACATCTGTGTCGCTCAGAGCGTGCTCGACCTGCTGGCCGCCGACGCGGCGGTCTGGCTTGCCGTTGACGCGATCGGCTCCCGCCACGAGCTCGACCGGACAGTCGCCCTGCAACGGCTCGCCGGCGCCGGCGCAACGGCAACGACGGTCGAGGCGCTCTGCTTCGAGCTGCTAAAGGATGCGCGCGCTGAGCAGTTCAAGGCGATTCAGGCGTTGATCAAGTGATCGGCGACGCAGGCTTCGTGCTACTGGAGGATGGCGCACGCTTCGCCGGTAGGCTATGCGGCGCCAGTAGCGACGCTGTTGGCGAGGTTGTCTTCACAACGGCGATGGGCGGCTATCAGGAGTCGGTAACCGACCCTTCGTTTGCCGGCCAGGTACTGACCTTTACGACGCCGCACGTCGGCAACTACGGCGTCAGTGAAGCGGCGATGGAGAGCGACCGGATTCACGTCCGCGGCGTTGTGATGCGCGCCGCTGACAACTCGTCTGACGCGCCGAGTGCCGATCAGGGGTGGCTCGACTGGCTCGAGCAGGCCGGAGTGCCGGCGATCAGTGAGGTTGATACGCGGGCTTTGGTTCGCCATCTGCGTAGTCGCGGCGCAATGCGAGGCGGAATCTTTGCCGCCGACAGCGTTGGTCGCGCCGCTGCGCTGATCGAGGCAGAGCCACCGATGGTCGGCCAGAACCTGGCAGCGCAAGTCGGTCCGCAGCAGCTTGTTCGCTGCGGCGAAGGCAACAGCGGGCCGCGCGTCGCGGCAATCGATACCGGGATCAAGCGGTCGATTGTCAATCAGCTGCTGGGCCGGGGGGTACGGCTCGACCTTTACCCAGCTGACGTGAGCGCAGAGCTGTTGCTGGCAGATGATCCCGACGCTGTCTTCCTCGCCAACGGCCCGGGCGATCCAGCGACGCTGGACGGCGTCGTCCAAACGGTCCGCGCAGTGCTTGGCGTAAAGCCGGTCTTCGGCATCTGTCTCGGCCATCAACTTTGCTGCCGCGCGCTTGGCTTGGAGACATTTAAACTGCCGTTCGGTCACCGCGGCGTCAACCACCCGGTTAAGGATCTGCGCAGCGGCCGGATCGAGATCACATCGCAGAACCACGGCTTCGCTGTCGTCGCCCCCGACGGTGGATTGCGCGTTGAGCAGGACGAGCCGGTTCGCTGGGAGACCGACTTCGGCGCCGCTGAGCTGAGCCACGTAAACCTTTACGACCGCACGGTTGAAGGTTTGACAATGCTTGATGTGCAAGGGTCGACCGTCCAGTACCACCCCGAGGCAGGTCCCGGACCGCACGATGCCCGCCACCTGTTTGATGAGTTCGTAGACGGCTTGGCAGTGGGCGCCGCCTGATGGGCCGCCGCGAAGACATCAGCAAGATCCTCGTACTCGGCTCCGGCCCGATCGTGATCGGCCAGGCGGCGGAGTTCGATTACTCCGGCGTGCAAGCCTGCAAAGTGCTGCGCGAGGAGGGCTACGAGGTAGTCCTCGTCAACTCTAACCCGGCGACGATCATGACCGACCCCGAGTTTGCCGATGCGACCTACATCGAGCCGTTGCTTCCGGGGCCGGTGGCAGCGGTGATCGAGAAGGAACGCCCCGACGCGCTGCTGCCAACGCTCGGTGGTCAAACGGCGCTCAACCTCGCTAAGGCGCTAGCCGAAGACGGGACGCTGGAGAAGTTTGGCGTTGAGCTAATCGGAGCCAACTACGAGGCGATCGACCGCGCTGAGGACCGCGAAAAGTTCAGCCAGACAATGCAGCAGGCAGGGCTGAAGATGCCGCGCGGTGCGATCGCGACAACGCTCGACGAAGCGCTCGAGCAGCTGCCGACGATCGGACTGCCTGCGGTCGTCAGACCGGCCTTCACGCTCGGTGGTCGCGGCGGCGGGATCGCCCGCGACGAAGCCGAATTCCGCCAGATCGTCGGTCGCGGAATCGAGGCCTCGCCGATCGGTCAGGTGCTGATCGATCAGTCGGTGCTCGGCTGGGGCGAGTTTGAGCTTGAGGTGATGCGTGACCGTGACGACAACTGCCTGGTCGTCTGCTCGATCGAAAATATTGATCCGATGGGCGTCCATACGGGCGACTCGCTGACGGTGGCGCCGCAGCAGACGTTGACCGACGCGCTCTACCAGCAGCTCCGTGACCAGGCGCTGATCGTGATGCGCGCGGTCGGTGTTGAGACCGGCGGTTCGAATGTTCAGTTCGCTGTAAACCCGGCGACCGAGGAGATCCTCGTGATCGAGATGAACCCGCGCGTTTCGCGCTCCTCGGCGCTGGCGTCAAAGGCGACCGGGTTCCCAATCGCCAAGATCGCCGCGCGGCTCGCCGTTGGTTACACGCTCGATCAGATCGCTAACGACATCACCGAAGTGACGCCAGCCAGCTTTGAACCGACGATCGATTACGTCGTCGTCAAGTGGCCGCGCTTTGCCTTTGAGAAGTTTCCTGGAGCCGACCCGCGGCTCTCGACCCATATGAAGAGTGTCGGCGAAGTGATGGCCTTCGGCCGCACCTTTCAGCAGGCCTTTGCGAAGGCGATGCGCAGCCGCGAGCTCGATAGCCACGCCAAACTGGACGGCCTTAGCCTCGATGACCTGATCGCGGCTCTAACACCAGCCGGCGCCGATCGTTACGACTTCATGCTTCAGGCATTCCGTCAGGGAGCGACGCTGGAACAGGTGCACGAAGCTTGCCTTGTTGATCTTTGGTTCCTGAGGCAGCTTCAGCAACTTGCGCTGGAGCCGGACGCACCGTTCGAAGGCCACCGCGTCTATCGCTCGGTTGACACCTGCGCCGCTGAATTTGAGGCCAGCACGCCGTACTACTACTCCGGCTGGGAGAGCGAACCTGCCTGCGAGGTGCGCCGCGGCGACAAGCCGTCGGTGATGATCCTTGGCGCCGGACCAAACCGGATCGGTCAAGGCATTGAGTTCGACTACTGCTGCGTTCATGCAGCGATGACGGTACGGGCCAGCGGCCGTGACGCCGTGATCGTCAACTGCAACCCGGAGACCGTCTCAACCGATTACGACACCTCCGACCGGCTCTACTTTGAGCCCCTGACACTGGAGGACGTACTGGCCGTCGCCGCGGTTGAGCAGCCCGAGGGCGTGATCGTTCAGTTCGGCGGCCAGACGCCGCTGAAACTGGCCGAAGGTCTGGTCGACGCCGGATTAACAGTGCTCGGCACCAGCGTTGACGCGATCGACCTGGCAGAAGACCGTGGCCGCTTTGGCAGACTGCTCGAGCAGCTCGGCTTTCATGCGCCGCCTTACGCTGAGGCGACCTCTGTAGAGCAGGCGCTGGAGGTCAGCGCCGATGTCGGCTTTCCACTGCTTGTGCGGCCCAGCTACGTGCTCGGTGGTCGCGCGATGGAGATCGTCTATTCGGAGGAGGACCTGAAGGATTACCTCGCCCGCCACGTGCGCGAGGACGGCCGCGCGATCTACCTTGACCGCTTCCTTGAGAATGCGATTGAGGTTGATGTTGACGCGCTCTGCGACGGCCAGGGCGTCTGGATTGGCGGCATCATGCAGCACGTTGAGGAGGCTGGGATTCACTCAGGCGACAGCGCCTGCGTTCTGCCACCGCATTCGCTTGGGCCGGAGATGCTGCAGCAGATTCGCGCACAGACCGAAGGAATCGCCCTTGCCCTAGGCGTTGTCGGCCTCTGCAACATTCAGTTTGCTGTCTACAGCGCCGAGCTTTATGTGATCGAGGCCAATCCTCGCGCCTCGCGCACCGTCCCATTCGTCAGCAAGGCAATCGGCCTGCCGCTGGCGAAGCTGGCCTGTCGGTTGATGCTGGGTGAACGACTGGCCGACCTGGATCTGCCGGACGATCCAATGACCGCCGACCACGTCTCGGTCAAGGAGGCGGTGATGCCGTTTGACCGCTTTGACGGCGCCGACGCATTGCTCGGCCCGGAGATGCGTTCGACCGGCGAGGTGATGGGCATTGCGCGCGACTTTCCTACTGCCTTCGCGAAGGCGCAAGCTGCCGCTGGCGCGGCGCTGCCGGACGGTGGCACGGCCTTTATCACCGTCACTGACGCCGATAAACCAGGGGCAGTCGCGATCGCCCAGACACTGCACGACCTGGGCTTCAAGATCGTCGCAACGCGCGGCACGCGCGAGGCACTGGAGCGGATGGGGGTACCGGCAACAGAGCTGATGAAGGTGGGCGAGGGTTCACCGAACGTTGTTGACATGATCGAGAGTGGTGAGGTTTCGCTGGTCGTCAACACGCCAACTGGCTCCGGTGCGCGGACCGACGGATGGGAGATCCGTCGCGCGGCCGTCGCGCGCAGCGTTCCCTGCCTGACAACGCTGTCCGGCGGTCTCGCCGCCGTCCGCGCGATCGCATCAGCGCGACGGGGCGCCGCCGAGGTGTTGTCGCTGCAGGAGATTCACCGGGGGCTGCGTTCGGTTGAGAGCTCAAAGTGAGCTCCGGCTTGGCGACCACGGCTGCCGATAGCAGGCCGCAGGCGCCGTTTGGAACGCGTGACCTGCCACTAACCCGCCTTGCGCAGCTTGGCCCATACAGCGTGCTGACTGTTCTGGATGAGCCGGGGCCAGCGCCGCTTGCAGGTCAGTTCTACATGCTCTCGACCGCTGAACGGTGGGGCGGCGGAAGCGAGCAACGGCCCTACCTGCCGCGCGCAATTTCGGTCGCGCGAGCTGCCAACGGCGAGCTTGACTTCATGCTGGAAGTAGTTGGCCCAGGCACGGCCCGGCTCTGTGAGCTCGTTGTCGGCGACAAGCTGCGCCTGCTCGGCCCGTTTGGCAACGGCTTCTCTGCTCCCAGCGAGGGCCGCCGCGCGCTGCTCTGCGGTGGCGGAATCGGCATCGCGCCGTTGGCAATCCTGCAGCAGTCGCTCGGCGGCGCTGTCGCGCTGCTCGGTTTTCGCGACGGCCGCCACGCGGCTGGCGCGGCGCTGTTAGATCAACCGCTGATCGCGACCGACGACGGCTCGGTCGGTCACCACGGCCTAGTCACGGACCTGTTGACCGAGCAGCTTGACCAGCAGCCCGAATCGGAGGTTTATGCCTGCGGACCGCCGGCAATGCTCGAAGCTGTCCGTGCACTGAGCGCTGAGCGCGGCGTTCCCGCCCAGCTGGCAGTCGAGACAGGGATGGCCTGCGGCTACGGCGCCTGCTACGGCTGCGTTGTAAAGCAGAGCGATGGAAGTTACCTGCGTAGCTGCGTTGACGGCCCGGTGCTGACGGCCACTCAGCTGGCACCGGACTGGCTAGGGGAGGACGGCTGAGATGGCTGTTGACCTCTGCGGAATCGAGCTCGCGCATCCGGTAATCAACGGCTCCGGGACATTCGACTTGATCGCCGCACGGCGCGCTTTCGGAGAGGCCGTGGATCGCCACTTTCCCTTCGCGGCGTTTGTCTCGAAGACGATCACGTTGCAGCCGCGCGCTGGTAATCCGCCACCGCGGCTGTATGAAACTCCGGCCGGGATGATCAACTCGATCGGTCTACCGAACCGCGGCCTGAACGGTTATTTGGAGCATGATCTGCCGCAGCTGGCGACGCTCGACGCGCCGCTGATTACCAACGTGATGGGTTCCAACGCGGACGAGTTCATCCAACTAGTGGAGGCGCTCGAACCGCGTACTGAGGTTGCCGCGATCGAACTAAATGTCTCCTGTCCGAATGTCAAAACAGGGCTCGACATCGGCTCTGACGCTGCCGAGTTGGAGGCGCTGCTGCGCGCTGTTCGGCCACGCAGCACTAAGCCGCTAATCGTGAAGCTGACGCCGAACACCGCCAACGTGGCGCTCACGGCGCAGGCTGCGCAGAGCGCCGGCGCCGACGCCATCTCACTGATCAACACGCTGCGGGCCTTCGCACCGCACCCGCAGCGGCGCGGCCAGCCCTGGCTTGGTGGCGGCAGCGGCGGTCTGTCAGGACCAGCGATTCGAGCCGTTGCGCTGGCTCAATTGACGGCGGTTAGCGCCGTCGTTTCGCTGCCGATTATCGGTATGGGAGGGATCGCCACGGCTGCTCACGGGCAGCAGTTCCTCGATGCCGGAGCGCGCCTGATCGCCGTTGGCAGCGAGAGTTTTAGGGATCCGACCACGGCCAGCCGGATCCGCGACGAATTAATTGCCGCGCCATGAACACTGAGCGGGGCAGTCGCCGGCGCGGCCCCTGTCGGCCGCAAGCACGATCGGGCGGCTGCCAGCCGCCCGGTGACCGCGTAGATAACACTCGACCTCAACTCGACGTCCACATGACTTGACCGATCTCGACCCGCACGGGGCGCGGCGTTGTGTATGCTCGCCGCCGTGGCGACCTTGACCGACAGAAAAGATTCCTCCGCAGCGGAAGCACCGGAACGGTCGAAGCTCCAGAGGATGGAAGCGTTGGAGCGCGCCAACCTGATCCGCAGCCAGCGCGCGCAGCTGAAGCGCGACCTGCGCGGCGGCAAGATGACGATCGACGGGCTGCTCGAGTCGCCGCCTGAGTACCTCGAGACAGCGAAGGTCTTTGATCTGCTGCTCGCAGTACCGAAGTACGGGCGCGTCAAAGCGAACAAGGTTCTGCAGCAGATCCGGATCTCACCCAGCAAGACGGTCGGCGGCCTTTCTGACCGTCAACGCGGTGAGTTGGTTGTGCTGCTGCGCAGTCGTAGCCGTTAGTCGCGCCGAACGATCACTTAGCCTTCGCTGGTGGCCCACGTACTGGTGATCACCGGCCCTTCCGGGGTCGGCAAGGGGACGCTGATTAGGTTGCTGCGCGAGCGCAGGCGATCGATCCGGTTGAGCATTTCGGCGACGACGCGAGCGCCTCGGCCAGGGGAACAGGATGGCGTCGATTACCACTTCCTCAAGGGTGATCAGTTCGATCGTTTGGTGGCCGATGGCGCCTTCGTTGAACACGCGCGCTACGCAGGCGAGCGCTACGGCACGCTTCGTAGTGAGCTTGAAGGTCGGCCCGACGAGCCGCAGCTGATCGTGCTTGAGATTGAGCTTCAAGGTGCGCGCCAAGTGCGGCTCGCGCTGCCCGACGCGTTGCAGGTATTTATCGCGCCGCCATCATTTGAAACGCTGCGTCAGCGGCTCGTTGGTCGCGGCACAGATTCGCCGCAAACAGTTGAGAAGCGCCTGGCCGTGGCGCACGAGGAACTGGAAGCTCAGGGCGAGTTCGCCGAGGTGATCGTTAACGACCGGCTGGGCGACGCGGTTGTTCAGCTTGAACTGCTCGTTGATCGCCTGACCGGTGGGGCGGTAGACTGATCAGCATGATCTCTCCCCGGATTGACGCACTGCTCGAGCAGGTTGACTCCAACTACGCCACCGTGATCGTTGCGGCCAAGCGTGCGCGGCAGATCAACAGCTATTACCACAACCTTGGCGAAGGAACCTTTGACGAGTTTCCGCCGCCGATGGTTGCCAGCGCCTCCGGCAACTACCTGACGATCGCTCTTGAAGAGATCGCCGACGGGAAGCTGATCTACCGCTACCCCGAGTAGCACCGCAACCCTGGAGGCACGATGGCCCGCATCCTGCTTGGCGTCACTGGTGGAATCGCCGCCTACAGAGCGCTTGATCTGATTCGCTTGGCAACGGCCGCCGGGCACAGCGTCCGCGTTATCCAGAGCGAAAACGCGCAGCGCTTCGTCGGAGCCGCCTCGTTTGCCGCGTTGACCGGCGCGCCGGTCTTGACGAGCGAGTGGGAGCGAGACCCGGCCCGCGGCGCCTTCCCCGATCAAAGCACACCCGATCACGACCCGATCAGCCACCTTGAACTGGTTCGCAACGCCGACTGCTTTGCCGTCGTGCCGGCCAGCGCCAACACGATCGCCAAGCTGGCCGCTGGGATTGCTGACAACCTGCTTACAAGCGCCGCGCTGGCAGCAGCCTGCCCGCTGGTTGTCGCGCCGGCGATGAACCACCAGATGTGGCAGAACCGCGCTACGCAAGAGAACCTCGATCTGCTGCGCAGCCGCGGCGTAACGATCATCGAGCCTGAAACTGGCTCGCTCGCGAGTCTGAACGAGTGGGGCAACGGTCGGCTCGCTCAGCCCGCGGCAATCCTCGAAGTGCTCGAACGGCTTGCCGGCAGCGGTGCGCGCCCCTGGGATGGGCTGCGCGTGTTGGTGACGGCAGGGGGAACGCGGGAGCCGATCGATGCTGTCCGTTATGTCGGCAACCGCTCGTCCGGCCGAATGGGTTTTGCGCTGGCTGAAGCGGCGGCGGCGCGGGGCGCCGAGGTCAGCGTGATCGCAGCGAACGTCGACCTGCCGCGCCACAGCGCGATCCGTTACAGCGACGTTGGCAGCGCGGCTGAACTGGCAGCAGCCGCGCAGCAGCAGTTCGCTGGCTGCGACCTGCTTCTAATGGCTGCCGCAGTCGCTGACTTCACGGCGGCAAACGTCAGCGGCGGCAAGATTAAAAAGGCTGGCCGCGAAGAGCTGTCATTGACGCTGGAAGCGACCGACGACGTACTGGCCGGGCTGTCGGCGCGGCGCAGCGACCAGCAGACGCTGATCGGCTTTGCCGCCGAGCACGGTCCCGACGCGGTCGAGCGCGGCCGCAGCAAACTCGCCGGGAAAGGGCTTGACGCTTTGGTTGTCAACGACGTGGGCGGCGATGGAATCGGCTTTGAGAGCGCCGATAACGAGGTGACAATCATCACCGACGCGGCCGAAATCCATGTTGCCAAGGCACCGAAGCGGCAGATTGCCGAGGCGATCCTTGACGTTGCGGGCGAGCTGCACGCGGCGCGCAGCGCCGCCGGCCCGACGCTCCGCCAGGGCGCAGAGTGAACGAGCCGTCGCCATACGACTCGTACCGCAGCGGCCTGACCTTGCTTGAGGCCGGCGACAATCACGCTGCGATCGTCGCATTGGAACGCGCCCGCGACTCTGATCCGCAGGCCACCTCGGTCCATGAGGCGCTCGGCCGCGCGCTATTTGGTGCGCACCGTTACCGCCAGGCCGCGGCCGAGTTTGAGCAAGTCGTTGAGCAGGCTCCGACCAACGATTACGCACTCTTTTGCCTTGGACGATCGTTGCAGCTGCTTGGCGCGCACGGCGAAGCGCGGCGGCCGCTTGCGCTGGCTGCTTGCCTGCGGCCCGAGCGCGACGATTACCGCGCATACCGCGATGCGGCTCGACGTCACGCTGCCTGAGCGGGGCCGCGTGCCGCTGCGACCAACCCCAATGCGCCTGCGGTGCTATCGTTTAGAACGAGCTTTCGAAGGCCGGTAGCGCCGGCCACAGCAGCACCGGAAGTGGGCACTAGCCCACTTTTTTTATCCCCTTATCGCGATGAATACGACCGAAATCCACAACGAAATCGAGGCCAGGTTGGCTGAAACCCAGCCAGCGCTGGACCTGCTCGCAGTTGAGGGCGCCGGCAGCGGCACGGTCCGCGTTGTAATCGACCATCCCGACGGCGTAACGCTCGATCTTTGCGCCGCAGTTACTGAGGATCTGGATCAACTGCGTGGGCGAGTTGGCTTGGAGGTCGCTTCACCGGGGCGCGAACGTCCGCTCAGCCGACCCGAGCACTACCAGCGCTTTCTTGGGCGGCGCGCGAAGATCCGCACAATCGAGCCGATTGAAGGGCAGAAAAGTTTCACCGGAGAGCTCGTCGGCGCGTCAGATGACGAGGTAACAATTGCCGCCGGCGACGCCTTGGTTGCGGTTCCGTACAAGCTGATCAAGCGTTCCAACCTGGTCGAGGAGTAATCACGATGTCCACAGAAATCATCGAAGCAATGACGGTTCTGGCGAACGAGAAGGGGATTAGCCCCGAACGGCTTATTGCCGCGCTTGAGGACGCCCTGCTGTCGGCCTACAAAAAGCAGCCGACGGCGGTGAAGTACGCCCGCGTCCAGCTTGATCCCGAGACCGGTGATTACCGCGTGATCGAGCTGAAGATTCCGGAGCGGCTGGAGGCTCAACTAATCGTCGAAGCGATCGACGAGGAGACCTACCTTGATCCTGAAACCGGCGAGTATGTCGAGCCAGACGAGCCGGAGATTAACCCGGAGAAGTTCGCCCTCTACAGTGACCAGATAGAGGAGGCCGATGTCACGCCCGACGACTTTGGCCGGATCGCCGCACAGACCGCCAAGCAGGTGATTCTGCAGCGTGTCCGCGAAGCCGAGCGCGACATGATGTTCGACGAGTATCAGGACCGCGTCGGCGAACTGGTCAATGGCATCGTCCAGCAGTCCGACTCGCGCTACACGCTTGTCCAGCTTGGTGTCGGCGGCCGGGTCGAGGCGCTGCTACCGCGCTCCGAGCAGGTTGACGGTGAGCGATACGACCACGGCCAACGGGTCAAGGCTGTGATCAAGGAGGTTTCGGATTCAACGAAGGGGCCGGCGATCATTCTTAGCCGCCGCGACCCCGAGCTGATCAAGGCGCTGTTTGAGCTCGAAGTGCCGGAGATAGCCGACGGGCTGGTCGAGATTGCGAATGTTGCGCGCGAACCTGGTTACCGATCGAAGATCGCAGTTGTCTCATACGCCGACGGCGTTGACCCCGTAGGTGCCTGCGTTGGCCCACGCGGCTCCCGCGTGCGAATGGTTGTTTCCGAGCTGCGCGGCGAGAAGATCGACATCATTCCCTACAACGAGGAGCCCGCCCGGTTCGTCGCCAAGGCGCTTTCACCGGCCCGCGTGCGCGAGGTTCTGGTCGACGACGAGGCACGTCAGGCGACGGTCATCGTGCCCGACGATCAGCTTGCGCTGGCGATCGGCCGAGAGGGTCAGAACGCGCGCCTTGCTGCGCGGCTTACCGGCTGGCGTATCGACATCCGCTCGGAGTCTGAGTTTGCGAGCGAGGCCCCCGACGGCTCCGTCGCCAGCGAGGACGAGATTGGTGGCCGCTGCGTGGCGGTGCTGACAAACGGTCGCCGCTGCCCCAACGCCGCACTGCCGGGAACGCCTTCCTGCGGTCTTCCAGCGCACATCGCGTTGGCACGTTTCAGCGGTAACTCCGTCGCGCTGACGTCGGAGCTGAGTGAGGATGAGCTGACACAGTTCGCCGACCCAGAGGTCGACGGCGAGCAGTTTGCTGCGCGGATCGCCGAGATCGAAGCAATCGTCGCGACGGCCCAGGCCGCGGCGAAGGTTGCCGCCGAAGCGAAGGCTGCTGCCGAAGCCGCCGCTGCCGAAGTTGCTGCTGCCGAAGCGGCCGCTGCCGTCGCTGCCGAGGCCGAAGCCGAGGCAGAGCTTGTTGACGAGGAGGGCGGCGCGCCCTCCGAAGACGAGCCGACCGTCGAGGAATCTGCCTGACGTTTTGCGCCGCAATCACGCCAATGACGCAGTACTCGGGATCGGCCGAGAGTTCCATCCGATTCCATCCCGACCCCTAAGATTGAGGGCCTAGTGGCCAAGAAGCGCGTACACGAGATCGCCAAGGAACAGAACCTCTCAAGCAGGGACCTGCTTGAGGCGCTTCGCGCTGCCGGTCTGGAAGTGACGGCGGCAGCGTCAAGCGTTGATGAGGCTGAGGCGCTGGCGATCCTCAAGGCTAACGGCGACGGAGACGGCGCCGAGCGCCGAGCCAAGTCGCCGACTAAGCAGCGCGTGCCGGCTGCGTTGCGCAAACAGGCCGCACCGCCGTCGCCGAGGGCTGCGCCGGCGCCCGCCGCCGCGCCGGCCAAGGAACAGCGCTCGTTCGACCCTAACGAAGGCGCTTTTGCCGGTTCACGGCGTGTCTTCGAACCGGACGTCGCGGCACCGCTGCGACCGTCGACGACCGGCGGCGCTCGCGAGCCAGCACTGCCGCCAGCGCCGAAGCCCACCGCTGCGCCGATGCCGAAGCCGTCCGCGCCGAAGGATCAACCGCCGGCGCCGCCGGCCGCCCAGCTTGACGGCGAAGCCGCCGGGGCGACGCCGACCGAAGCAGGCGAGCCAGCGCAGGAAAAGCCAACTGCCGAGTTGGAGGTCGACACGCCGGCCGCCACGGCGCCTCAGGCAGCATCGGCCGACGAGCCACCGAAGTCTGGTATCGGGCCGAAGATCATCGCCCAGCCCGAGAAGCCGAAGCGCACGCCACGCAAGCCCGCCGCACCGAGCGGCGACGGCGGTAAACGCCGTGTTGTTATCGACTCGCAGGCAAACCGCCGCCCTGGCGGCGGCCCGCCGCCCGGCGGCTTTCCTCAGCGTCGTCCACGCCGCCGCGGTCGCCGTCGTTTCGACGACACGCCGCTGGAGCCGCTCGACACGTCGGCGCAGAGCGAGACCGATGCCGTCCAAATCAACAGCGGCTCAACAGTTAAGGACGTCTCCGAATACCTCGGCCTGCCGGTGCCCGACCTGATCAAGCAGTTGATGTTGATGGGGGAGATGGCGACGCTGACGCAGACGCTGTCAGACGAGGTGATCGTGATCCTCGCCGAAGCGCTTGGGAAAGAGGTCGAGGTTGTAAGCGCGGCCGAAGAAGAAGCGCAGGAGATGCAGTTCGTGGACGACGAGAAGGACCTAATCGAGCGGCCGCCTGTCGTCACGATCATGGGCCACGTTGACCACGGCAAGACCTCGCTGCTCGACGCAATCCGCAAGACTGAGGTCGTCGCCACAGAAGCCGGCGGGATTACACAGCACATCGGTGCCTACCAGGTCCATCACGAGGACCGACTGATCACCTTCCTTGACACGCCCGGCCACGAAGCCTTCACGGCGATGCGCGCCCGTGGCGCCCAACTCACCGATATTGCGGTGATCGTCGTCGCCGCTGACGATGGTCCAAAGCCGCAGACAGACGAGGCGATCGATCACGCCCGCGCTGCCGGCGTGCCGATTGTCGTCGCCGTAAACAAGATCGATAAGGAAGGTGCCGATCCGACCCGCGTGCGGACCGAGATGACGGAGCGCAAGTTGCAGCCGGCCGAGTGGGGCGGCGAAACCGAATACGTCGACGTTTCAGCGAAGTCCGGCGCAGGTCTTGATGAGCTGCTCGAAACGCTGCTTGTCGTATCTGAGCTTGAGGACCTGAAGGCCAACCCTAACGCCGATGCCAGCGGCATTATCGTCGAGTCGCGGCTTGACGCGGGGCGTGGGCCGGTCGTCACTGTGCTGATCCAACGCGGCACGCTGAGAGTTGGCGACGCCTTCGTCGCCGGCGCCCACTGGGGGAAGGCTCGGGCGATGCACGACCACACCGGCGCCGTGCGCGAAACTGCAGGCCCTGGCGACCCGGTAGAGCTGCTTGGCTTCGATGGCGTCCCCGATGCTGGCGAGATCCTCTGGGTGACGGCGAACGAGAAGCTTGCTCGCCAGCAGGCCGAGCAGCGTGAAACGCGGCTGCGCAACGAGGCTCAGGCGCGACTTTCGGGCCGCAAAATCTCGTTTGACGACCTGTTCACCGGTATCCAGAGAGGGATGCTGAAGGACCTCAATCTGGTCCTCAAGGCTGACGTTTCGGGTTCGTTGGAGGCGTTTGAAGACGAGATCGCGAAGTTGCCGCAGGACGAGATCTCAGTCAACATCATCCACCGCGGCGTCGGCGGCATCACCGAATCTGACGTGATGCTGGCTGCCGCGTCAGATGCCGTGATTCTCGGCTTCAATGTGCGACCGGTCGGCGACGCCCGCGCCGCTGCCGACCGCGAAGGGGTCGAGCTGCGTAGCTACTCGATCATCTACAAGGCACTGGAAGAGCTGCGCGACGCAATGACCGGGATGCTGGAGCCTGAGGAGGTCGAGGATGCGCTCGGCACGGCCGAGGTGCGCCAGACCTTCAAGGCCTCGAAGGTTGGCACGATCGCCGGCTGCCAGGTCACCTCCGGCAAGCTGGTTCGTAACGGAGCGGTTCGAGTGGTCCGCGATGGGACGATCGTCTATGAGACAACGATCGACTCGCTCAAACGTTTCAACGATGATGCCAAAGAGGTCGCTGAAGGGTTCGAGTGCGGCATCGTGCTCGCCAACTTCCAGGACGTCAAAGAGGGCGACATCCTTGAGGCTTACACGACGCGCAAGGTGGATCGCCAGCTGGCCTGAGGCTTCAGCCTCGCCGCTGGCCGCCGCTAAGCCGATGGCATCATCACGAATGCGACGCGTTGACGAGGCGATCCGCGAGGTGACGGCCGAGGCGATCGCCAAGCAGATTAAAGACCCGCGAGTTGGCTTTGTCACCGTCACCGATGTCCAGACGACGCCTGACCTGAGCAGCACGCGGGTTCACGTAAGCGTCTTTGTCGCACCGAAAGGCCCGGACGATGCACTTGCCGCGCTGAACGCCGCTCACGGCGTAATCCAGAGTGCGCTGGCAGGTCAGTTACGCTTGAAGCGAACTCCGACCGTAGAGTTCGTTTTAGATTCCACTCCGGCCCGCGCAGCGCGGGTTGAGCAGATCCTTGATCAGGTCGTCAGCGATCGGTCAGAAAGCGACGGATGACTACAACAGCAACAGAGAGCCGTGAGCAGACGCTGGCCGTGCTGAACGGCGGAGACCGTTTTCTGCTGGTCACGCACGAGCATCCCGACGGCGACGCGCTCGGCTCGCTGCTGACGATGAAGATGCTGCTTGAGCAGCTCGACAAGGATGTCACCACCTTCATCGCCGCCGATGATCTGCCGCTCTCTTACGAATACAGCTGGCTTGACGTCAGCCAGGTTGTCAGCGAGCTACCGGCCGATCTTGATCAGCGGATCGTCATCTTCCTTGACTGCGGCAACACCGAACGTAGCCCGATCGTCGAAGCTGAGGCACCGCCGCAGCAGGTCCTAAATATCGATCACCACCACGACAACACGCGCTTTGGTGGCATCAACCATGTCGTTGTCGACGCTTCATCGACGGCCGAGATCGTCTGGGACCTCGCGCACGGGCTTGAACTGCCGCTGACGCCCGAGATGGCGGAGGCGCTCTACGTTGGCTTGGTCACCGATACGGGTCGCTTCATGTATCCGAACACGACCGCCGTTTCGCACGCGATGGCGACCGAGCTGGTTGCCTCCGGCATCGACGCGAACCTGATCTACCGGCGCGTCTACGAATGCCTACCAGAGGCCAAGTTGCATCTGTTCGCTCGCGCACTGACCAACGCCGAACGGCTGCTTGAGGGCCGTCTGACGCTTTCGATCCTCAGCAGCGCGGACTTTGAGCAGACCGCGGCGCTGTCCAGCCACACCGAAGGGATCGTTGACTTCTTGCGTGCCGTTGACGGCACCAAAGTCGCCGCGCTAATTCGCGAAACGAGCGACGATTCGGGGCGCAGCTACAGGGTGTCGATGCGTTCGAGCGACGGCGTGATTGACGTTTCCAAGGTCGCGCGGGCCGGCGGCGGCGGCGGTCATGCGGCTGCCGCGGGCTTCAGCACGGAGCTTGATGGCGAGGCGCTGAAGGCGTTCCTCTGTGAGCAGATCACCGAACAGTTCTGAGCCGACGTGGATGGAATAGTCCTCGTTGACAAGCCCGTTGGGATCAGTTCGCACAAGCTGACCAATCAAGTTCGTCGTGAGCTCGGCGCGTCAAAGGCCGGTCACGCCGGCACGCTTGATCCGTTTGCCTCAGGGCTGCTGATCGTGCTGATCGGGAGGGCCCGCCGCGTCCAGCGGTTCTTCATGGGAATGTCGAAGCAGTACACGGCGGTTGCCCGCTTTGGCGCCGTCTCAACGACCGGCGACCCGGAGGGTGAGATAACTGAGACCGGCGTTCTGCCGATCGGCGAGATCAAGACGGTCAGCGGCCTAATACGGCAGCGGCCGCCGATCTACAGCGCTGTGCGGGTTGACGGCAAGCGGGCCTACGAGCGGGCTAGGGCGGGCGAGCAGTTCGAGGTCGCCGAACGTGAAGTCGAGGTTTTTGAATTCCGCCAGTTAAGCCGCAGTGAGGACCGCGCCGAGTTCATAATCCGCTGCTCCTCCGGTACCTACATCCGCTCGCTGATCGCCGATCTCGGCGACGCCTACACAGAGTCGCTGCGGCGAACACGGATCGGGCCGTTCAGTGTTGATGATGCCGACAGCGGAAAAGTGATCAAAATGGAGGATGCGTTTGGCTTCTTCAAGTCTGTGACGCTAACCGCCGATGACGCCAAGAGGGCCAGCCACGGGGTTGCGGTTAGGCCGGTGGGCAAGCCGCTGGCGCCGACGATTGGGCTGCCTGACGACCCGCCGCCAAGTGAGCTGCTGCTGGTCGACAGCGACGGCGTTGTCGCCCTCGCCGAGCAGCGGGAGGACGGCGTGCTGAAGCCCGTCGTAGGGTTCAGGGCGTGAAGATCACCCCGCTAGCCGACGCGCAGCGCCGCGCCCGGACCGTTGCCGTTGGCACCTTCGATGGTGTTCATCTCGGTCACCGCGAAGTGATCGTCGGCGCCGACACTGTCCTGACCTTCGATCCGCACCCGATGTCGGTCATCTCGCCGAAAGGCACGCCGCTGCTGCTGACAACGACCGAGCGCAAAGCTGAGCTGCTGGCCGGGCTCGGAGTCGAGGAGCTGATCGTCGTCAGCTTTGACGCAGAGTTCGCCGCGCGTAGCGCCGGCCAATTTATCGATCAGGTGCTGGTTGACGGGATCGGAGTTGAGGAGGTTCGCGTCGGTGGCAACTTTCGCTTCGGCCACAAAGCCCAGGGGAATCCTGAATCCCTGTTGGCCGATGATCGCTTCAAGACGACCGTGGTGCCGCTCTTCGAACTCGATGGCGAGACCGTTAGCTCGAACCGTATCCGACAACTGATCGAGGCCGGCGATGTCGCCACAGCAGGGCGGCTGCTGGGCACGCCGTTTCTCTACAGCGGCAAGGTCGAACACGGCGAGAAGCGCGGCCGCGAACTTGGCTACCCAACCGCCAACATCAATCCACCCGCTGGCCTCTGCACGCCGGGCCGCGGCGTCTACACGGGGCGCGCTGAGCTCGACGACGGCAGCAGTTACATCGCAGCAATCAGCGTTGGCCTGCGGCCGATGTTTGAAAGCCAGCTGGGGCTGCAGGTCGAAGCCTTCCTACTCGACTTTGAGGGAGACCTCTACGGTCGGCTGTTGCGTGTGGAGTTCCTCGAATGGTTGCGCGGCGAAGCGAGCTTCGATTCGGTTGACGCGCTGGTTGAGCAGATGGCCAAGGACGTCGAAATGGCGCGGTTGCGGGTCGGCCTGTAAAGCCGCTTGCTGCTAGCCTACGACCTTCGATGAGCACTCTTACCCCTGAGAAGACGCGCGAGCTTGCAGCCACCTACGGCGGCGCTGAGCAGAACACCGGCGACACGCGTGTGCAGGTAGCTCTGCTATGTCAGCGGATTGAAGATCTGACCGAGCATCTGAGGGACCACAAGAAGGATCACGCTTCCCGCCGCGGCCTGCTGATGATGGTCGGTCGCCGCCGTCGCCTGCTCAACTACCTGCAGAGCAGCAACCTTGAGAGCTACCGCGAGCTCGTTGCAGCGCTCGGGCTGCGTAAGTAAATGGGACTCATTGAGCCTGGGACTAAGGTTCCACCGTTCAAACTGGCGCGCGAGGACGGGTCTGCCTTCACGGAGGCCGACCTGCTCGGCAAGACGACGGTTCTTGTCTTCTACCCGTTTGCGTTCAGCCCGGTCTGCACAAGCCAGCTGCAGGTCTATACCGAAGCTCTGCCAGAGATAACGGTCGATGGCGCAGTGATCTACGGCGTCTCGACCGACCCGACCTACTCACAGACGGCCTTCCGCGAGCAACTCGGCGTGCCAATCGAGCAGCTCTCCGACTTTGAGCCGAAGGGAGCTGCTGCGAAGCTCTTCGGTGCCTACTTCGATCCCGCCGGGATGACCAACCGGGCGCTGGTGATCGTTGGGCCTGACGGCTGCGTGACGTGGAGCTACCTGGCCGATTCGCCGGGCGACCTGCCGGGCGTCAACCTGATCATCGACGGCCTCGCGGCCAGCTGATCGCGCCCCGCTAACCGTCCGCGGCTTCTACTGTTCGCCACGCAATGCGTGACCTTTCCAGCTCACCGGTCGGCCCGCTTGGTCCGGCCGACCATCGCCGCGGCGCTGAAGATCGGCCGTTGGTGATCCTCTACGCCGAGTTCAGCTGCCCTGACTGCGCTATCGCCGCCGCGCGCCTAAAGGCAGCCGATGCTCAGGTCTGTTTCCGCCATTTCGCCTTGAAGTCGCGCAGCCCGCGCGCTGTGCAGCTAGCGATCGCCGCCGAGGCGGCCGCCCGTCAGGGCGCCTTCTGGCAGTTCCACGACTCACTGTTCGAGGACCAAGGCCACCAGGACGACCCTCACCTGTGGCAGCACTGCCGCCTGCTCGGGCTCGACCTCGATCGCTTTGAGGCCGATCGCCGCGATCCGCTGCTGGCCGAGCGTGTCGCCGCTGACGTTAACGGTGCACTGCGCGCCGGCGCCAGCGGCGCACCGTCGTTCGCCGTCGACGGGCTGCTGCTGAGCGAGCTGCCTGACGGTGCAATCTGACGGCGGAATCTGACGGCGTAATCTGACGGCGCCCGGCACCGTCTGGCTAGAGGCGGCTAAGATGGCACGAATCGGATATCGAAAAGATTTTTAACGAACGGGCTGCAGGATCCGAAGGCGGCCCCGATGAGGAGTTCTACACCCAATGACTACCAATTCTGTGACCACGGTCTCGGCTGAGATCGGCGGCACTGAAATCTCGCTGGAAACTGGCAAGATGGCCAAGCAGGCCGGAGGTGCCGTCGTTGTTCGCCAAGGCGACACGATGGTTCTTTGTACCGCGACTGTCGGCAACCTGCGCGACGTTGACTTTCTCCCCTTGACGGTTGACGTCGAGGAGCGGATGTACGCCGCAGGCAAGATCCCCGGCTCGTTCTTCAAGCGCGAAGGCCGCTCAGGCGAGAAGGGAACGCTGACGGCGCGGATGATCGATCGTCCGATTCGTCCGCTCTTCCCGAAGGGTTGGCACTTTGAGACGCAGCTAGTGGCAATGCCGCTTAGCGTTGATCACGTTCACCCTTACGACATCCTCGCGATGAACGGCGCATCGGCTGCGCTGATGATCAGCCCGGTGCCTTTGCCGACCCCGGTCGGCGCTGTGCGGATCGGCAAGATTGATGGCAGCTTTGTGATCAACCCGCCCGAGGAGACGCTGCTTGAAGGCTGCGCCCTCGACCTCGTTGTCGCCGGCACCGATGAGGCAATCCTGATGGTTGAGGCCGGCGCGACCGAGATCAGCGAAGAGGAAATCCTTGACGCGCTTGACATCGCCCACGGTGAGATCAAGAAGCTTTGCGCGCTACAGCGTGAACTGGCCGAGAAGGTTGGCCGTGAGAAGATTTCGGTCGAGGCGCCAAGCCTTGACGAATCGCTGATCGAGCAGGTGCGCTCGTCGCACGGTGCTGATCTTGAATCGGCAACACAGGTCGAGGACAAGCTGGCCCGCCAAGATGCCTGCAACGCAGTCTGTGACGCGATTGTCGCCCAGTACGGCGGCGCTCCCGGTGATGATGAGTACGGGCAGAAGAAGTCCGACGCGCTGGCGATCTTCGCGAAGCTTGAGAAGGCAATGATCCGTAACCGGATCGCCGTTCAAAAGAAGCGTCCTGACGGTCGCGATGCCAACGAGATCCGCGAGATCTCGATCGAGGTCGGCGTTGCACCACGCACGCACGGCTCAGCGCTCTTTACGCGCGGCCAGACGCAGGCGCTTTCGGTCGCCTCGCTCGGCACGCTGAAGGAAGAGATGCGGCTCGACACGCTTGGCCTTGAGAAGAACCGCTTCTACTGGCATCACTACAACTTCCCGCCGTTCTCGGTCGGTGAGGCTGGCTTCATGCGCGGCCCGAAGCGTCGCGACATCGGTCACGGCGCTCTCGCTGAGCGGGCGCTAGTGCCAGTCGTACCGGACACCGAGGCGTTCCCTTACACGATCCGCGTCGTCTCAGACATTCTTGAGTCGAACGGTTCGTCCTCAATGGCGTCGGTTTGTGGGTCATCGCTGGCGCTGATGCAGGCCGGCGTGCCGATCAAAGCCGCGGTCGCCGGAATTGCGATGGGCCTGATCAAGGAAGGCGACGACTACATCGTCCTGACCGACATCGCCGGCGTTGAGGATCACCTCGGCGATATGGACTTCAAGGTTGCGGGTACGACCGAAGGCATCACGGCGCTGCAGATGGACATCAAGATCACCGGCGTGACCTTCGACATCCTGAAGGACGCGCTCTCCCAGGCGAAGGATGCTCGGTTGAACATTCTCGCCCAGATGAACGACGTAATCTCGTCGCCCAGCGAAGAGATGTCGCCATACGCGCCGCGAATTATTCAGGTTCAGATCGACCCGTCCCAGATCGGCATGCTGATCGGCAAGGGCGGCGAGACGATTCGCGGCCTGGCCGAGGAGTTCGAGTCGCAGATCGACGTCAACGACGAGGGCCAGGTGTTGATCTACTCAGCCAACGGCGAGCTTGGTGAGGCGCTGCGCGAACGGATTAACACGATGATGAAGGAGGTCGAAGTCGGTGACGAGTTCACCGGCAAGGTCGTCAAGACAACGACCTTCGGAGCCTTCGTCGAGCTGGCCAAGGGGACAGACGGCCTGCTGCACATCTCCAACGTCTCACCGGGCGAGCGGGTCGAGAACGTCGATGACGTTCTTTCACGCGGCGACGAGATTCAGGTCCGCGTGGTCGAAGTTGATCGCGAACGCGGCCGGATCGGCCTGCGACTGGCGGACGATCCTTCGATCGCTGGCAAGAGCGCCGATGAACTGGCTGCTGCCACCTCCGGCGGCGACCGTCCACCGCGCCGCGAACGCGGTGGTGACGGCGGCGGCTCAGACCGTCCGCAACGCCGTCGCGGCGGCCGCGATTAAGGCACAGGATGAGTAGCAACGGACCGGCAGAAGGCAACCTGATTAGGGTCGCCGTCGCTGGGGCCGCCGGGCGAATGGGCGCGGCGGTCTGCGAAGCGGTTGATCAGGCCGACGATATGACGCTGACCGGCCGCGCCGACCCCGCACTTGGCGTCGCCCTGGCCGACGTGCTGGGCGATGCCGACGTGCTCGTCGACTTCACGCAGCCAGATTGCGCACTTGCGAACGCGCGCGCGGCGGTCGAAGCCGGCGTTGATGTTGTTATCGGCACGACAGGCTTTGATCTTGATCAGCTGTCAGAGCTAAGCGGCGCGAATATCCTTGCCGCGCCGAACTTTGCGATCGGCGCCGTTCTGATGATGCGATTCGCCACCGAGGCGGCGGCGCTGCTTAGCTCGGCTGAGATCGTCGAGCTACACCACGACGGCAAGCTTGACTCGCCCAGCGGCACGGCAGCGCGCACAGCCGAGCTGATGCGCGACGCGAGCGGCAACGAGGTGCCGATCCACTCGGTTCGCCTGCCGGGGCTGGTTGCCCATCAGGAAGTGATTCTCGGCGGGACGGGGGAGACGCTGACGATCCGCCATGACGCGCTGGATCGTTCCTGCTTCATTCCAGGCGTGCTGCTGGCTGTGCGCCGCGTCGGCGGGCTTGAAAGCTCGCCCGTTATTGGGCTCGAAAAGATCCTTTAAAGATGTCGCTCGGATCAATCATTACGGCAATCGTCACGCCGTTCGACCCCGACGGCAAGGTTGACGAGGCGGGCTTTGTTGCGCTGCTCGGGCAGCTTGCGGCCAACGGCTCTGACGGCTTTGTCATCTGCGGTACGACGGGAGAGTCGGCGACGCTGTCGGTCGATGAGCATCTGGGCCTGATTGAGCTCGCCGTCGCCGAGCGGCCTGCCGGAACAACGATCATCGCCGGCGCCGGTTCGAATGATACGCGTCACGCGGTGCTGATGACGGAGCGCTCGACCGAGCTCGGCGCCGACGCAATCCTCTCGGTGACGCCGTATTACAACCGTCCCAACCGCCGCGGCATTGTTGCCCACTACGGCGAGGTGATCAAAGCCACCGACAAGCCGATCGTCCTCTACAACATCCCCAGCCGCACCGGAACTAATCTGCCAAACGAGTTTCTCGCTGAGTTGGCGCAGCTCGATCGGATTGAATACGTCAAGCAGGCCAACGCTGATGACGTCGCCCAGATCGACGGACTCGGCCTCTACGCCGGCAACGACGACATGCTGCTCGAGGTGCTCGAGCTTGGTGGTCTTGGTGGCATCCTTGTCGCCAGTCACGTCGTCGGCCCACAGATGCGGCAGATGGTCGAGCAGCCTGTTTCCCGCGCTGAGATCGACGCCAGCCTGGCAGAGATCTACGCCGCGCTCGGCGTGACGACCAACCCGATTCCGGTGAAGGCAGCGCTCTCGTTGCTTGGCCTTCCGGCCGGCCCGTTGCGGCTGCCGCTGATCGAAGCGAGCGAGCAGGAACGCCGCGTCGTCGCCGAGGCGCTAACCAATCTTGGATTGATCGAACGGAGTGAAGGCTGATGGATAACACAACATTGCGGGTGCTGCCGCTCGGCGGGCTGGGTGAGATTGGCAAGAACATGACGGTGATTGAGTACGACGGTCGGCTGCTGGTAGTCGATTGCGGTGTTCGCTTTCCGACGGCAGAGATGGTTGGCATCGACCTCGTACTTCCCGACTTCTCTTACCTTCAAGGGCGGGTCGATCAAATCGAGGGGATTGTCATCACGCACGGCCACGAGGATCACCTCGGTGCGCTGCCCTGGGTACTGCGCGAGCTAAGCGCTGAAGCTGAACTGCCGCCACTCTTTGGGGCGCCGCTGACGATGGCGATGGCACGCTCCAAGCTCGATGAACACAAGATCAAGGAGATCGAGGTTGAGGACGTCCGGCCCGGGGAACAGATCGAGCTCGGACCGTTCACAGTCGAGTTGATCCAGATGACGCATTCGATCCCTGACGCGATGGCAGTCGCGATCACAACCGATCAGGGGACGATGCTGATAACTGGCGACTACAAGTTCGATCAAACGCCGGTCGACGGGCGCCCAGCTGATTTTGGCCGCCTTGCCCAGCTCGGCGCCGACGGCTTGCTGCTGCTTTGCGGCGACTCAACCAACGCCGACCGACCCGGCTTCTCGGAGAGCGAGTCCGGCGTTGGCCCGCACCTTGTGCAGGCCTTTGCCAGCTGCGAAGGGCGGATCATCGTTACCTGCTTCGCCTCCAACATCCATCGCGTTCAGCAGGTCGTGGACGCCGCCGAGGCGCTGGGGCGCAAGGTCGCGCTGGTCGGCCGTTCGATGCTCAAGAACACGAATATTGGTCGCTCGCTCGGCCACATCGATTTCCCCGAAGGGATGCTTGTTAAGCCGCGCGCGCTCGACGGTCTGGACGATGACCAGATCGTGATCATCTGCACCGGTTCGCAGGGCGAGCCGCTCAGCGCGCTGCGCCGGATGGCCTTTACCGACCATCGCGACGTGCAGCTACGCCGCGGCGACACCGTAATCTTCAGCGCCACGCCGGTCCCTGGCAATGAGCGCGCCGTGTCGGAGACAATTGACCGCCTGTACCAGATCGGTTGCACGGTACTAACGCCGCGCGATGCGCCGATTCACGCCTCCGGCCACGGCTACGCCGAAGAGCTAAAGCTGATGCTGAACCTGACGCGGCCTAAGTACGTGATGCCGTTCCACGGCGATTTTCAACGGCTTGAGCTGCACGGCGCGCTGGCCGAGGCGGTTGGGATCGAGCCGGAACGGATCTTCAAAGGTGAGAACGGGCTGCCGCTGGAGATCAATGCCAAAGGCGCCCGCTTTGGGGAAGCCGTTAAATCCGGGATGGTCTTCGTCGACGGGGTCGAGCTTGGCGATGTCAACGAAGCGCCTTTGCGCGACCGGCGAATGCTGAGCGCCGACGGCATCTTCGTTGTCGTCGCGACGATCTCGGGCGAGGACGGATCGTCGGTCGCCGACCCTGAAGTGATCTTCCGTGGCGTGCCGTTCCCGGATGAGGCGAACGATCTGCTCGACGATGTGCGGGCCGGCGTCGAAGCGACGATCGCGCGGGCGGCGAAGGAGTCGGTTACTGAGATCGATGTTATTCAGGAGATGTTGCACGACGACCTGGCAGCGCTGGTCTACGACCGGCTGCGCCGCCGTCCGATGGTGCTGCCGGTCGTCGTTGAGGTCTAGCTGGCGAGAAGCGGGAGGCGCACGATAAAGCGGGCGCCCGGCTGCGCGTCCTCAACGACGACGCTACCGCCGTGCCCTGCGGTCACGCTGGCGACGATTGCCAAGCCGAGGCCGGTAGAGCCGCCGTGATCGCCTGAGTGGCGAACGAAACGCTCGAATACGTGGGCTCGCTGCTCGGCCGCGATGCCGGGCCCGTTGTCCTCAACCGTTAGGACGGCCTGCTCTGCTTCGGCGGCGACGCTAACTTTGATCAGCGTCTGACTTGGCGTGTGGCGAATTGCGTTTTCGACGAGATTGATCACCAAACGTTGCAGCTCATCGCTGGCACCGTTCACGATCACAGCCTGATCGGCCTGCACTTCGATCTGGTGGCCGGTTGCAAGCGAAGCCGCTTCGGCCGTAGCCTCGTGTGCAACTTGGGCAAGGTCAACCGGCTGCAGGCTGATCGGTTGCTGGTCGTCGCTGCGCGCCAGCCACAGTAGGTCGGCGACGATTCGGCGCATCCGCCGAGAGCTGCGCAGCGCCGCCGCAGCAGCGTCGCCGCGGTCGCCTTCGAGGCCGTCGGTCAGTAGCTCGAGGTTGGCGAGCACGCTGGTGAGAGGGGTTCGGAGCTCGTGCGAGGCATCGGCAACGAACTCGCGTTGGCGCTCAAGTGCACCCTCGGTCTCCTGGCGGGAGGCGTCGAGTTCGGTAAGCATCTCGTCGAAGGTGCGAGCGAGCTCGGCGACTTCATCATCGGTCGGCGGTGTTGGTACATGGCGGTCAGGGTCACGCGTGCGGGCGATCTCCTGCGCCGCAGCAGTCAGCGCCGTGATCGGCCGTAGCGAACGGCGTGCCACCGCCAGGCCGCCCAGCAAGGCCAGCAAGCTGCCGCCAAGGACGCCGCCAGCAAGCAGCAGTTGCAGCCGGCTGGCAGTGCGATCAATGTCCGCCAATGGACGTGCGTATTCGATCCACACAGGGAACGTCAGCGCGGTCGCCGTCTTGTCCTCGGTGGGGTAGAACTTGTAGCGCGTCGCGATCAGGTAGCCGTTGAATTCGCGCATGCCCTGGACCTCGGGCGGTCCAAGTTGCGGCCCGCCAGGGGTCGAGCCACCCGGGATCGGGGTGCTGCTGTTCCAGAAGAGGCGGATCACAGCGTTGTTGGGAGCCGCGTAAAGCTCTAGCGACGGGCTAATTTTGACCGCTCCGGGCTCTGCCGGCGTGATCGTCAACCGTTCCTGCAGACGGGTCGCTGCGTGGGCCGTGTCCCTGACGAAGTCGCCGCGGATCTGTGACGCCGTCAGCTGACCGAAGATCGCCGCAAAGACGCAGAGCACGATGAAGGTCAGCCCTGCCGAGACCAGTGCCAAGCGCCAGCGAATGCTGATCCGGTCAAACACGCAGGATGTACCCGACGCCGCGCACGGTATGGAGCAGCCGCGGCTCGCCGTCGGCCTCAAGCTTGCGACGAATATTCGATACGAAGACTTCGATCGTGTTGGTGTCTGCGAACGGTTCGTAACCCCATACATCTTCGAGCAGTTGCTGGCGGCTGATAACGACTCGCTGATTTCGGATCAGATATTCGAGCAGTTCGAACTCACGCTGAGTCAGTTCGACGAGCCGGTCGGCGCGCAGTACCTGATAGCTATCGGGATTGACCGTCAAGTCTTCAAAGATCAAGCTCTCAGTGCCGCGCGGCGGCCTGCGCCGCAGTAATGCACGCAGCCTGACCAGCAGTTCGGCGCGCTCAAATGGCTTGACCAGATAATCGTCGGCGCCAGCTTCAAAGCCCTCAATCTTCGATTCCACTGCGTCGCGCGCGGTCAGCATCAGGATCGGCACATCGCCCTGCTCGCGCAGTCGGCGCGCAACCTCGTTTCCATCAAGCCGCGGCAGACCAAGGTCGAGCACGACGAGGTCGGGGTTGAAGGTCCGGGAGATGGTTAAGGCCTGCTCGCCATCAACGGCGATCTCCGTCTTGTAGCCGTCGATCCGAAGCATTCGCTGGACGACTTCGGCAATCGCTTCGTCATCTTCGACGATCAGCACTCTGGCGGCGGGGGCGGGCATCGCATTCACAGGGTACGGCCTCGGACTTAGCGCAGCTAAAGGGAGTGGCCGCTCGACGTCGAACAGAGTCTGAGCCGATGGCTACTGCAAAAACGAAGGCCCAAACGCGCGCCAAGAGCGCAGCGAAGAAGAAGCCCGTCACACGCGGCGCTGGCGCTAAGCCGCGCAGCAAGCCAAAAAGCCGTGCAAAGAAGCAACTTGGCTTGCCTGAACTGGACCAGCGGCAACGCGACCTGCTCGGCCTTTGCCTCGTCGCGTTGGCTCTATTCATCGCTTTTCCGCTTTATTCCGGCGGCGACGCCGGGATCGGCGGCCAGCAGTTTGTCGCGGCGTTGCGTTGGGCCCTGGGGCAGGTCGCTTACCTTGTCCCGCCAATGCTCGCGATCAGCGGCCTTGTTTTGATTCTGCGCCCGGTCGTCAGCCTGCCGCGGACGTTGCGGATCGGCGCGCTGGCGTTGATCATCGGCGCGACCTTGGCGCTCGCCGCCGGGACGCTCGGCCTGGGCGTGAACAGTGCCCGCAGCGTTGCGCTCGACCCGGCCCTGTTCGGCGAGCGTGGCGGCGCCTTCGGTGACGTCGTTTACTACGCAACAGGGACGCTGGTCGGCGCTGTCGGCAGTCACATCCTCGCGCTACTCGCGTTGATCGCTGGCGTCCTGCTGGTAAGTGGTCTCTCTATCTCGGCCGTCGTCGAACACACTACGGTCGCCATCGCCGATCTGGGCCGGGCACTACGCAGCCTGCTGAAGCCTCTATTCGCTCGGCGCGGTGAAGGCGATCCGATCACGCCGCCTGAGCCGGAGGGCGAGGAGCCGATCGTTCACCAACTCTCGGCGGTTGAGATCTTCGACCTTGGATCACACGAGACGGCGCTCTTCGATGCGAGCGATCCGGTGCAACCCGATTCACAGCCCGAACCTGAGCCGGAGCTTGCTGCCACGAAGCTGGCGGCGAAAACAAGCAAGAAACCTGCCGCCGGTCAGACGCGCAGTGGCAGCGACATGCCGGCCTTCACACTGCCCGACGCAAAGTTGCTGAAGCGCAGCTCAAAGAAGGATGCATCGCCTGACACAAGCGACCACACTCGCGTCGCCAATGCCCTGCTTGAAGCGCTTCGCCATCACGGCATCGAGGCGGCGCTGGTTGGCACCGTTGCCGGGCCGCACATCACGCGTTACGAACTGCGGCTCGCCCCAGGCGTCAAAATGAACAAGATCGGGGCACTGAAGGATGATCTTGCCTACGCGCTGGCAGCTACCGATATTCGGATTCTCGCGCCGATCCCCGGCAAGCAGGCGGTCGGCGTCGAGGTGCCTAACCGCTCACGGCTCGAGGTCACGCTCGGCGATGTCTTCCAGGAACTTCCCCAGGACGCCAGTCCGCTGACCGTCTTCCTCGGCAAAGACGTTGGCGGCCGGTCGGTGACGGCCGATCTCGCTCGAATGCCTCACTTGCTGATCGCCGGCACGACCGGGTCAGGTAAGTCGGCCGCCGTCAACGCAATGCTTTGCTCAATCCTGCTGCGCGCAACTCCCGACCAAGTCCGCCTCGTGCTTGTTGACCCGAAGCAGGTCGAACTGAACCACTACGAGGCGATTCCGCATCTTCTGACGCCGGTCATCACCAGCCCGAGGATGGCCGCTAACGCGCTCGGCAACCTCGTGCGCGAGATGGAATGGCGCTATGGGGTCATGTCGGTTGCGCGCACCCGCTCGCTGGCTGAACTGAACAAGTACCGCGCCGAGCAGGGCGACGAGACGCTCCCGTACCTGCTTTGCGTAATCGATGAGCTTGCCGACCTGATGATGGTTGCCCCGGCCGATGTCGAGAACGCGATCATTCGCTTAGCGCAGAAGGCGCGCGCTGTCGGCATCCATCTGGTGCTCGCGACGCAGAGTCCGCGTGTTGACGTGATCACCGGGATGATCAAGGCCAACGTGCCATCGCGAATCGCCTTTGCGGTTTCCAGCCAGACCGACTCGCGCGTGATTCTCGACCAGAATGGCGCCGAAAGTCTGCTTGGTCAGGGCGACATGCTTTACGCGCCAGTCGGGTCGTCAAAGCTTGAGCGAATTCAGGGCGCTTACATCGACGAGCCGCAGATTGCTCGTCTTACCGAGTTCTGGGCGGCCCAAGGCGAGCCAGCACTGCGCGAGGATCTGCTTGAGCAGGTTGACCTTAAGGAAGAGGGCTCAGGCAGCGACAACGATGGTTTCGACCCCGACGAGGACGAGATGCTGAGTGAGGCGATCGCCCTAGTCGTCGAGATGGACACGGCCTCCACTTCAATGCTTCAGCGGCGTCTGCGGGTTGGCTACACGCGCGCCGGCCGGCTGATCGACATGCTTGAGCGTCGTGGGATCATCTCGGGCTACGAAGGTTCAAAACCACGCCAGGTGTTGGTCAGCGCCGCTGACCTGCCGCGCGCGCTGGCGGCGCTTGCAACTCCGGCCGGCGACGGGCAGCCGGGTGATTCGGTTGAGGACTGATTAGCCTGTCGGCTATGCCGGACATTGGGACTCAGCTGCGCGACGCTCGTACCGAGGCTGGAATCGAGATCGCAACGGCCGAGTACGCGACGAAAATTCGTTCTAAGTATCTCCGTGCACTGGAGAGCGGCGACTGGGCGGTGCTGCCGGAGGAGACTTCAGCCAAGAGCTTTCTGCGCACCTATGCTGATTACCTGGGCCTCGACGGACGCGCACTGGTCGAGGTTTTCAAAGCCGGTCAGCCGGACGCCGGTCCGGCAATCACCCCCTCGTTCACCAACGGCGGCGATTCCCCGGCGAGAGGGCTGGGCCGCTGGCGGACGTGGCTTGTGGTTGTTCTTGTCGTTCTGCTGATTGTCGGACTCTTCCTGATCGGCAGCAGCTCCAACGCTGCTGAGCTGACGGCAGCCGCTGCTGGCGGCGCCGCGCTGTTTGTGTAATGAGCATCCGTGCCGGCATCGTCGTCACCGGCACGGAGGTGCTGACCGGGCGCGTTGTTGATCGCAACGGGCCGTGGTGCTCGGAGCGGCTACGGCTGCTAGGGGTCGAACATCAGTCAACCGTTGTCGTCGGCGACCGTCCGCAGGACATCTTGGCTGCGCTGCGCTGGCTGGCGACCGAGGGATGCTCATTGATCATCACCAGCGGCGGGCTCGGGCCGACTGCTGATGACCTGACGGCAAGCGTTGTCGCCGACTTCCAATCACGTCCGATGCGGCTTGACGAGCCGCTGCACGAGCGCATCACAGCGATCTTGGCGCGTCTGACGGCGCGGTGGCCAACCGTTGATCAGGAGGCGATCGCGAAGGGCAACCTGAAGCAGGCGACGATCCCTGCAGGGGCGACTGTGTTGGAGCCGGTTGGAACTGCGCCCGGCCTTGTCGTGCCGCCTGCTGACGGCGCCGACGGTCCAACGGTCGTTGTCCTGCCCGGCCCGCCAAGCGAATTGATTCCGATGTGGGAGGTTGCCGCCGTGACGCCGCCATTTCTCGCGGCGATCGCCGGCCACAGCCCGATCGAGCAGCGGATGCTACGCCTTTTCGGAATTCCTGAGTCGGAGATTGCGAAGACTCTGCGCGCCGCCGAGAAAGGCGGAATTGCGATCGACAGGCTTGAGATCACAACCTGCCTGCGGCGCGGCGAGATTGAGGTCGTCACGCGCTTCCCGCCAGCTGAGCTCGGAAGCTACGAGCAGTTCGCTCAGTTTGTCGCCGACACACACGGGCAGACGCTGTTTTCGACCAACGACTCTTCGGTTGATCAACAGGTCGCCGATCTACTGTTGGCGTCGCCGGGAAAGACGATTGCGACGGCCGAATCGTGCACCGGCGGGCAGTTGGCTGCGCGACTCACAGAGCTGCCTGGCGCGTCGGCTTATATGCGCGGCGGCCTGATCGTTTACAGCAACGCGGCGAAGGTTGAGCTGGCCGGCGTGCCGATCGAGCTGATTGAGGATCACGGCGCGGTCAGCGAGCAGGTGGCGCTGGCACTGGCTGTTGGCGCGTTCGAACGGCTGGGCTGCGACGTTGGTGTCGGCATCACGGGCGTTGCTGGCCCGGGCGGCGGCACCGAGCAGAAGCCGGTCGGCACCGTCTGGTGCGCAGTCGCACTGGCTGGCGGCGAGCAGCGCTCGCGCTTACTGACGCTACCTGGCAGCAGGGCCGTGATCCGGGACCGCACAACGACCGTTGCGCTTCACATGCTGCGCCGCCTGCTGCGTGGCGACGATCAGTAACGCAGCCGATTAGGCGCAGAACAGCGCATGTTTGGTGGTCCAAGAGTTGCAATAACCGCTCTAACGTCGTCTTTCCGTCCGCTCGAGGACCGATTATTAGCGTTCGCCCGACAGAGAGGTAGTACCGACAATGGCATCAACAGCTGTAGACAAAGCCGCTAAGGCACGCGACGACGCCCTGAAGGGCGCGCTTGCGCAGATTGAGAAGCAGTTTGGTCAGGGTTCGGTAATGCGTATGGGCGACGAGGGCGCGCAGGTTAAAGTCGCCGCGATTCCAACCGGCGCACTGTCGCTCGACCTTGCGCTGGGGATTGGTGGCGTGCCGCGCGGGCGGATTGTCGAACTATTCGGGCCAGAATCTTCCGGCAAGACGACGCTCGTCTACCACATCATCGCCGAGGCTCAGAAGCTTGGCGGCGTCTGCGCCTTCATTGACGCTGAGCACTCAATGGATCCACTTTACGCGCGTGAAATCGGTGTCGATATCGACGAGTTGCTTGTCTCGCAGCCTGATTATGGCGAGCAGGCGCTCGAGATCACCGACATGCTCGTCCGCTCCGGCGCGGTCGCTCTTGTTGCGATCGACTCGGTCGCCGCGCTAACGCCGCGCTCCGAGCTCGAGGGTCAGATGGGTGACGTCACCGTCGGCCTGCAGGCCCGGATGATGAGCCAAGCGATGCGGAAGCTAGCCGGCAACCTCAACCGCGCCCAGACGCTGTGTCTGTTCACCAATCAGATCCGCGAAAAGATTGGCGTGATGTTTGGCTCTCCGGAGACGCAGCCTGGTGGCCGCGCGCTGAAGTTTTACTCCTCGCAACGGCTTGACATCCGACGGATTGAGACGCTGAAGGAAGGGACCGAGGCGGTCGGTAACCGCGTCCGCGTCAAGGTCGTGAAGAACAAGGTGGCGGCGCCGTTCCGCCAGGCTGAGTTCGACATTGAGTTCGGCAAGGGGATCTCCGCCTCAGGTTGCATCCTAGACCTCGGCATTGAGCACGAGATCATCACGAAGTCCGGTTCCTTCTTCTCCTATCGCGACGAGCGGATCGGTCAGGGGCGCAACAACGCCAAGGCCTACCTCGACGACAATCCGAAGATGGCGAAAGAGATCGAGCAGAAGATCTACGCGTTGGTCGGTGTCGATAACAACCTTGTCGTGCCGATCGACAGAGATGCTGACATAGCGGCGATTGCCGACGAGGCTACGCCGCAGTCGCCTGCTGTTGAGGCTGAAGCTGCCTGATTCCTTGGCGGACGGGGCTAAGGACGGCGATCGGCGATTCCGAGAGGCGCTGGACCGGGCTTTCAAGTTCCTCAGCCGCCGTGAACGCACCGAAGCGCAGGTTCTTGCTCGGCTTGAGCGCGACGGTGTGGAACAGCCGTTGGCCGCTGAGGTCGTGGTTCAGCTTGTCGCCGACGGTTATCTGAGCGATGAGCGCTACGCCGTGCTTTACGCCGAAGACCGTCGCTCGCTCGACGGCTGGGGAAACGAGCGGATCGCAGCTCATCTGCAGGAGGCAGGAATCCCGCGGGGCATTATCGAAACCGTTGTCGGTTCGCGCGGCCATCAGGATCAGGTCGGCGACGCGATTCGCGTGCTCGATCTTCGGATCGGATCGGCGCCGACAGACCCGCGCGAGCGCGAGCGCGCACTGGGAGTTCTGGCGCGGCGCGGCTACAGCCTTGAGATTGCCTACGACGCGGTTCGTGCCTTCGAACGTCGCTAGTTGCCCAGATCGCGGTAGCCTCAGCGGCAGATGGCCGGAGCTTCTTACCACCTGACCAGCTACGGCTGCCAGATGAACGACCACGATTCGCAGCGGATGCAAGGGATGCTGGAATCGCTTGGCTACCGGCAGACCGACGATCAGGATCGGGCTGACGTGATCCTGCTGAACACCTGCTCGATCCGGGCGAGCGCCGACCGTGCGCTGGAGACGCAACTAGGTAACGCTAAAAGGATCAAGCAGCAGCGCAAATCTGTAGTTGTCGGCGTTGGCGGCTGCTGGGCTCAGTCGCTCAAGCAGGAGGTCTTTGAGCGATACCCATTCGTCGACGTTGCGTTCGGCCCTGGGCAGGTCGATCAGCTTGCCCAATTCCTCCTTTCAGACTCGCTCAGTGCGCAAGGCTACTTTGAGTTCGATGGCTTCACGGCCGATCTGCCAATGCGCGCTGAGCAGCCTGCCAGCGCTTGGCTGCAGATCAGTGTCGGTTGTAACTCCAAGTGCTCGTACTGCATCGTGCCATCAACCCGCGGCCGCGAGGTCAGTTGCAGCTTCGACGACGTCGTCGCCGAAGCACGGCTGCTGGCTGCACGTGGCGCGCGAGAGATCACGCTGCTCGGCCAGAACGTCAACTCTTACGGTCGCGACCTGCGGCCCGAACCGCGCTCCTTCGCGCAGCTACTCGCGGCGATTGACGGGGTTGACGGGATCGAGCGACTCCGCTACACCAGCCCCCACCCGAAAGATATGCGCAGCGACGTAATCGAAGCCCACGCCAGCCTGCCGTCGCTCTGCGAGCACGTTCACCTGCCACTTCAATCCGGCTCGTCACGGATCCTGAAGGCGATGCGGCGCAGCTATAACCGCGAACGCTATCTGGAGCGGGTCGCGATGCTGCGCGAGATGGTCCCCGACATCAGCATTACGACCGACATCATAGTTGGCTTCCCGGGGGAGACGGACGACGACTTCCAGCAGACGCTCGATCTGGCGCGCGAGGTCGGCTTCGATGCTGCCTACACGTTCATCTACTCGCCGCGCCGTGACACCGATGCAGCCTTGATGACCGAGCTGGCAGTTGCGCCGGAGCTGGCGCAGCAACGGATGGCGCGGCTACTCGAGCTGGTTCAACAGAGTGCGAAGCAGCGCGCGCAGCGGTTTGTCGGCCGCGAGCTTGAGGTGTTGGTCGAAGGTCCGTCACGCACCGACCAATCACGTCTGCGCGGCCGTTCACGCCACAACAAGGCCGTTAACTTCAGCGGTCTTGCGCAGGCTGGCCAGTTGGTAAGCGTACGTATTGAGGCGGCAACCAGCAGCTCGCTTAGCGGTTACGAGCCGCTGCTGGCTGGCGCCGCGCGCTAGCGCTTTTCCGACTGTCGGTCGGCGACCTCGGCCGTAAAGTCGTCGCTGCCGAGACGGCGGATCAGCCTCGACATCGCGCTCGGCGCGAGCTCCGAAAGCTTTGTCGCGGCGCGCACCGGCAGCGGCGCAACGTCGACCTCGGCGCGGTTTGATTCGATTGCAGAACGGACGGCGCGAGCAACATCGGCCGGCGAACTAGTGCCGACGAAGCGAGGCAGCTCGACTTCGCTTTCGTGGAACATGCCGGCATCACGAACGAAACCGGGGAAGATCACGCTGACGCCGACGCCATTTCCGGCGAGGTCACCGCGCAGGCCGGCGCCAAATCCGCGCAGCGCAAACTTGGTCGTTGAATAGATCGAACTGCCGCCGGTGGCGACCTTGCCTGCGAGCGATGAGATCAGCACGATCTGTCCGACGCCACGTTGCTTCATCTGCTCCCCGAGCAGCCGCGACAGAACAATTGGCGCGCGCAGGTTGACGTCGAGCGCGCGGTCGATCTCGTCAATCGAATAGTCGTGTAGGTCGCCGGAGGCTGGCAGCGCAGCATTGGCGATCAGGATGTCGGTCTGCGGGAAGGCGGCTGCCAGCGATTCGACCTCACTGCGGTCGGCAAGATCGGCGACAGCGACGATTCCACCAATCTCGTCAGCAAGCTTGTCGAGCAGTGCGGCGCGCCGGCCGCTGATCACCAGCTCGGCGCCGGCACCACTTAGTTCGCGCGCGATCGCCTCGCCGATCCCGCCGGTAGCGCCGGTCAAAAGTACTTTGCTTTCTCTGATCTCCATCGTTTGATTGTCGCACGGGGCGGTACGGTTGGCGGTATGGGCGAACCAGCCGCCGACCGCGCCGACGCGCCTCGCTTGATTGCGCTGTTTGGGCCTACATCGGTTGGCAAGAGCGAAGTCGCGCTGGCCGTCGCCCGCAGGCTTGCTCAGAGCGGCCGCAAAGCGGTGATTATCGGAGCAGATTCGATGCAGCTCTACCAGGGGCTTGAGCTAATTAGCGGCGTTACGAAGGCCAGCGAACGGGATGAGGTGGAACACCGGCTGATCGGTTGCGTTCCGGTGACGGCACAGTTCAGCGTTGGCCAGTACGCAGCGCTCGCTCACAGCGAGATCGACGCCGTGATTACCGACGGCGATGTACCGCTGGTCGTCGGCGGCACCGGCCTTTATCTGCAGGCAGCCCTGACCGATATGCCGCTGCGGCCGCCGATCGAACCGGATCGGCTCGTCGCGCTCGAACAGCGTCTAGTGCTGGAAGGGGCGGCGTCACTGCACGCCGAGCTGGCGCAGCAGTCGGCTGCCGCCGCCGAACGGATCCCGCCGAGCGATCAGCGACGATTGCTTCGCGCTTTGGCGCTGCTTGAGCAGGGCGAGAGCGTTGACGATGATCCCGGCGGCATCTGGACGGCCAAGATGCGTCATCCGACCTGCCTGATCGGACTGACGCGTGAGCGTTCCGCCCTTTATGAACGGATCGACGCCCGTGCAGATCAGATTGTCGCCGCCGGCGGCGCCGACGAGGTGCACGCCGCGGTTGAAGCGGGCGCCTCGCGCACGGCGTCAATGGCGCTCGGCTTCCGTGAGCTACAGCAGGGCGATGTTGAGCTGATGAAGCAACAGACGCGCCGCTATGCGAAACGTCAGTTGACCTGGATGCGGCGCCTCGAAGCAGCAGAGCTGCTGGCGCTTGACTCGTTGAGCACCGATCAGGCCGCCGAAGCGGTTCTCGCATCGTTCAAGCGTTCCGATCCGTAGAGTCTGCCGGGATGAAGATTGAGAAGTGGCAGGCGCTTGGCAACGAGTACCTGATCATCGAGCCGGAGCGGCTGAATTTCGACCTCAGCGGCGCCAAAGTTCGGCTGCTCTGCGACGAACGGCAAGGCGTCGGCGCCGACGGCGTGCTCGAACTGCGTCACAGCGACGACGACTTGGTCAGCGCCGAACTGGTGATCTGGAACGCCGACGGCTCGCAAGCGGAGCTTTCCGGCAATGGCGCGCGGCAGGCCTTCCTTTACCTGCGCGAATCAGGCTGGGCTGCCTCCGACACGCTTTCGCTTAGAACACCGTCGGGTGTTATCCACGCAGAGCTGACCGGTCCGGACAGCGCGACAGTTGAGATGGGAACGGCGGTAACTGTGTCGGACCAATATCCCGAAGGCGGCGCCGATGGGATCGGTCAGATTGAGCTGGATGGACAGGTCGTCGCTTTTCAGTTTGTTTCGATTGGTAACCCGCAGTGCGCGATTGCCGTTGACTCGTCGACTGCGCTCGAGGCACTCGACCTAAGTGGAATCGGCCCACGAATCGAAAACGATGCCCGCTTTCCGCAGCGAACCAATGTCAGCTGGTGGACAGAACTTGAGCCGGGCCGGATCAGGGCGCGGATCTTCGAGCGAGGCGTCGGCGAGACGGCATCGAGTGGAACAGGCGCCAGCGGCGCCGCGGTCGCCAGCGTGTTGGCCGGCGGCCGGTCGCCGGTGAGCGTCGTACTCGATGGCGGCGAGCTGATTGTCAACGTTGGTCCGCAGCTCGAGATTGAGCTGAGTGGCAATGCCAATCGGATCGAACAGATCGTGCTTGACGCCGAACTGCTGGCGCAGCTTGATTCGGCCTGAGCGTCAGTTGCTGTGAAGGTCGGGGTTGAGCGCGCCCCAGTCGCCGGTACGCTCCAGCGCCTCGACCGCACCGCTGACGCTGTTGCGCCGATAAAGGATTGCCGAGGCGCCGCTGAGTTCACGCGCTTTCCGGCTCGATCCGTCGGCCAATGTCACAACAGTGCCGCCAGTGACATAAAGGCCGGCCTCGACGATGCAGTTGTTCCCGAGTGAGATTCCAATCCCTGCGTTGGCACCGATCAGGCAACCCTCGCCGACCGTGATCTGCTCGTTGCCTCCTCCCGACAACGTGCCCATAAGTGATGCGCCGCCGCCGATGTCGGAGCCGGCTCCCACACGCACACCGGCGCTGATCCGTCCCTCGACCATCGACTCGCCCAGCGTGCCGGCGTTGAAGTTGACGAAGCCCTCATGCATCACGGTCGTCCCCGCTGCCAAGTGCGCGCCGAGCCGAACCCGGTCAGCGTCGGCGATCCTGACGCCGTCGGGGACGACGTAATCAACCATTCTGGGGAACTTGTCAACGGAGCGCACCTGTAGCAACCGATCACTGGCAATGAACCGCATCCGCGTCGCCTCAAAGCCTTCGGCGTCGCAGGGCCCAGCGTCGGTCCAAACGACGTTGCTCAGCTGGCCAAAGACTCCCTCGAAGCTGATTGTTCCGGGCTCAACTATCCGGTGCGAGCAGAGCTGGAGACGCAGATAGGCGTCAAATGCATCGGCTGGCGGCTCGCTGAGGTCGGCAATCATCGTGACGACGCAGACTCGGCGCACGCCGCGCAGATCGTCATCGCCGGCCGCGTCGCCGAGCTCGCCGGCGCCGAGCTCTTCAGCGTGATGGACATGAATTTCGCTCGTGCCGCTGACGCCGTCGTGGCCGGCGGCGGTGATCCGGTCGAGCGGCGCGCTGTCAAGCCCTAACGCGGGGGAGGGGTACAGCACCTCGAGCACGCGGTCGCTCTGGTGGCTGATTGTCGCCAGCCCAACTGCCCATGCTGCCTCGGAAATCACGTTTGCCATTCCGGCGAACCTACAATCCTTGCCCGTCGAGTGCCGCTGCGGCTTGCTGGCACTGCTCAAGCGTCGGCACCAGTGCGAGCCGCAGGTAGCCTTCGCCGCCGCTCCCGAAAAGGCGCCCTGGGGCAACTAGGAGCCCTTTTTCCAGCAACCTCGCCGCGGCCGCCTGATCATCTCCGTCGCTGCCTGCCTCGCACCACAAGTAGAAGCTCGCCGGGCCGCCGACCGAGCGGTAGCCAGCGCTGTCCAGCGCTGGAATCATGATTGCGCGCTTAGCGGCGTAACGGGCGCGCATCTGATCTACGTGCTGCTGATCGTTCCAAGCTGCAACCGATGCTGCCTGCACAAAGTGCTGCGGCGCTAGGCCGATCGTCGGCCTCAGCTGGCGCATCGCACCGATCAGCAGCGGGTCGCCGCAGACCGCGCCGGAGCGGTATCCAGGCATCGACGACCGCTTAGAAAGTGAGCTGAAGGCCAGTACGTGGGTTGGGTCGCTCACCTGCAGGACGGAGGCCGGCGGCTCGTCAAAGTAGATCTCGCTGTAGGCCTCGTCTGAAGCAAGTACGACGCCGTTGCGCCTGCAGCGCTCAGCTAGCTGCTCGTAGAACTCGAGCGATGCCACCGAACCGGTAGGGCTGTTCGGCGAGGTGATCCAGATGATTGCGAGGCGGCGCCACTGCTCGTCGGTGACGCTGTCAATGTCGGGAAGCCAACCGGCCTGCCGGTCGAGCGGCAGTTCAAGCAGCTCGGCGCCGGCCAGCAGCGCACTGCGCGCCGGCACCGGGTAGCCGGGCGTCGTCACGGCGATCAGGTTGCGCTCAGCACCCGCCCAGCAGAGCATCGCCGCGAGGTGAAAGATTGCCTCCTTGCTGCCGAGTGTCGGCAGCAGTTCGATCGACGGGTCGATGACAACGCCGTAGCGCCGCCGGACCCAGCCAGCGATCGCCTCACGAAGCTCAGCGGTACCCGCAGCTGACGGGTAGCGCGAGTTCTGTTCTTCGGTTACAGAAGCGATCAGCGCATCGCGGATGAACTGCGGCGTTGGTTCGTGCGGCTCGCCGATGCCGAAGTCGATTACCGGCTCTCCTCGCTGCAGGCGCTCGGCCCGCGCATCGGCAAGCGCATTCAACGGGTAGGCGCCGAGCTGCTCAACGAGCGGGTGAATCTGCATCAGTTTGCGCCCGCACTCAAAGCCTCGAGCAGCTCGTAGGAGCGCGCCAGCGCGGCAGTCGAAACATTCTCATCAACAGAGTGCGCGTCGGCCGGGTCGCCGGGGCCGAAGTTCACCGCGGCAATGCCGACAGCGTCGAACTCGGCGACCGGCGTCCAGGCCTGCTTCGGTTCCACCGGCTCGCCAACAAGTTCAATCAGCCGCTGCGTCAGCGGGCCGTCAAGGCGGACGGCGCCAGATGGCGAAGTGCTCTCAATCTCAATCGCACCGAATGGTTCGCACAGTTCGCGCAGTCGCGCTTCTGCGTCACTAAGCGAGATCCCTGGCGGGAAGCGGTAATTGACGTGCGCGCTGGCCTCGCTCGGAATCACGTTGTGGGCGATCCCACCTGCGACCTCGGTGACCGACATAACCTCGCGGAACACCAGCCCGCCAAAGTCGTGCTCGACCGGTTCCAGTGCCGCGATTGCTGCGATCCCCTGGCCAAGCCGCTCGATCGCGTTATCGGCAAGCCACGGACGCGCCGAGTGGCCGCTGCGGCCGGTGAACGTCCACTTTGCGCCGCAGTTGCCAAGGCAACCGGCTTGAACGCGGTTCGCGGTCGGCTCCATCATCACGGCCAGCTCGGCTTTTCGCAGGCCCGGATGGGCCGCCAACAGCGGTGTAAGAGAGCTTTCCGAGGCTGGCAGCTCCTCGCGGCTGAAGAACAGGAAGGCGTAGTCGAGCCCGCGCGCTTCGTCGCTCGCGCCAACGCCGGCCAGTGCCAGCTCAATCATCACGGCGACGGCGCCCTTCATGTCCGCCGCGCCGAGGCCGCGGACGAAATCAGAATCAAGACTGCCGGGAATATTCCCTTGAGCCGGGACGGTGTCAACATGGCCGCCGAGAATCACCAGCGGCCGCTCGCCCCGTACGAGCGGGCCCGCCAACAGGCAATCGTCGCCAAGCTCGTGTAGCTCAAGTGGCGCGGCGCTGAGCAACCCGGCGATGTGGGCGATGATCGCCTGCTCGCCGCGTGACGGCGAGGCGATATCGATCAGTTCGAGCGTCCTGGCGCCGATTCGCGCTGCAAGTTCGTTTGTCACGGCTTCGACGCTAGCGCGCCGCGCTGCGGGCTTGCGATCCGGCCGAACCGCCGCGCGCGGCCCGCACCGCTACGCGGCCCGCCGACGTCTACGCCAAATCCGTTCATCGGCGCAGCTTCCCACACCGGGCCGCGCTCTACACTGAAGCGCTCGTGCAGGAACGCAATCGTCATGGCCGAATCGCCAACCCGCAAGCCAGCGGCGAGGAACGCAAAGGCCGTGCGAAGCAGCGCGCTTTCTGCATCGCAGCCTCCGAGCAGGAGCCTGATCTTGCCGAGATTCACGAGCTACTTAACACCGCCGGCGTCGCCGTCGTCGGCGACGCCACGCAGCGGCGCGAGAAGCCTCACCCGAACACCTACCTCGGCGCCGGCAAGGTCGAAGAGGTGGCCCTGGCGGCGCGGGCGGCCGACGCCAACGTGATCGTCTGTGATGACGAACTGTCACCGCGGCAGGAGCGCAACCTTGAAGAGGCACTGGGGATCCCAGTCGTCGACCGAACAGCAGTGATCCTCGACATCTTCGCCGGCCATGCCCACACCGCTGACGGCAAGCTTCAAGTGGAGCTTGCCCAGCTGGAATACAACCTCGCTCGAATGCGAGGCCTCTGGACGCACCTTGAACGGCTCGGCGGTGGGATCGGCACGCGCGGACCGGGGGAGAGCCAGATTGAGACCGACCGCCGCCTTGCCCGTGACCGAATCTCGGCGCTGCGGCGACGTTTGCGGGCGCTCGGTGAAGCGCGGCAAACGATGCGGGCCGAACGTGAGCGGACGAAGCTGCCAATGTTCGCCTTGGCTGGCTATACGAATGCCGGCAAGTCAACGCTGATGAAGGCATTGACCGGCGCTGAGGTTGAGATTCAGGATCGGCTATTCCACACGCTTGATCCAACGACCCGCGTAATGGAACTGGGCGGCCGCAGCGTTCTCGCGACCGACACGGTCGGCTTCATCCGCAAGCTGCCACACCAGTTGGTTAAGGCCTTCGGCGCCACGCTTGAGGAGACGCGGCGGGCCGAGCTGATCGTTCACGTCGTCGACGCTTCGGTTGACGAGACGTTGATGCTTGAGATGATGCAGACGGTCGAGCAGACGCTGGAGGAGATCGGTGCCACAGAGCAGCCGCGTTTGCTTGTCTGCAACAAGATCGACCTTGCTGATGAGCAGCGGCGCGAACAACTGCGCCTGTTACACCCGGACGCGATCTGCATCTCGGCGATTGACGGCAGCGGCATCGATCAGCTGCGTCAACGGATTGAGGATGTTTTTGTTGCCGAGCTATCTGCGGTCGATCTGCTGCTGCCGTTCGCTGCCGGTGCGCAGATCGCTGAGCTGCACGACCTCGCCACGCAGATTGAGCGCGAAGACACGCCGCAGGGCGTCCACATCAAGGCGCTGCTCCCGCCTGAGGTAGCGGAACGGTTTCAGCGGTTCGCAGTCGCGGCGATCGAAGAGGAAGGCTGATTGTTCTGCGTTTCCAGAGGCTTAACCCAAGCGCGGTAGTGCCTAGGCGGGCCCACCCCGGCGACGCCGGGCTCGATCTCTGCGCGCTCAACCCGGTTGAGATTGCGCCTGGTCAACGCGTAAAGGTCGCCACCGGGATCGCGATCGAACTACCGGCAGGTCATGCCGGCCTGATTGTCCCGCGCTCCGGCTTGGCTGCCAAACACGGCCTGTCGATCGTCAACGCACCGGGCTTGATCGACGAGGGCTATCGCGGCGAGCTTCAGGTTCTGCTGCTCAACACCGACCAACAGACGCCAATCAACATCGCCGCTGGCGAGCGGATCGCGCAGCTTGTCGTCGTCGCCGTTAGCACGCCGCAGCTTGTCGAGGTGGATCAGCTGGACGAGAGCGTGCGCGGCGAGCAAGGCTTCGGTTCCTCCGGCGGAGCCCCCGCCTGAGGGCTTTCAGTCTGCGGTAGGCGCTCAGCGAAGCCGGATCGTCTTGGTCGTCGTCTTCGTGCCCTGCGTGACTTTCAGGGTCAGGGTCAAGCCGCGCAGGCGTGTGCGGTACTTGCGGCCCTTTGCGTTCAGTCGCAGTTTGAAGCTCACCTGCCCTGCTCTCCTGGGGCTGGCCGATCCGGTGGCGATCACGACCGCTTTGTTTCCCTTCAGTCCCAAGCGGGAGGCAGGAACCGACGCGGTCACGGTGATCTTCCCGCCGGCCGGGACGGTGACCTTGAGTGGTAGCCCGGCCTTGGACGTGAGCACAGCTGCTGTGACCTTCGCCGGCAAGGTGACTATGAGCGGCTTGCTCGCCGGCGGGGATGACCCCGGCCGCAGTGTGCTCACGTCCGAGCCCCCGATCGACGGTGATGAACCGGTCGCGGAGATCAGGACCGGGGGTGAGGAGAACTCGCATGGATCGGCCGCAGTGGTGGGGACGCCGGCGATCTTGACGCCCTCGCTGTCCTGCCAGGCTATGAATTGTCCATCCTGGGAGAACGTGGCGCTATCCGCGCTCCCCGCGGCGGGGAGGTAGCAGTCCACCGCGCCGGGTCCGATCTCGACGCCCACGGCGACAGGCGCAGTCATACCGCTGAGCGCCACCACGCCGATCTTGTCCGTGCCGCCGCCGGCGTCCAGGTCCATCGCGGCCAGCCTCCCGGTCGCAGCCACGTCCGTGCGATGCAGGGTGGCCCCTGTTAAGCCCGAGAGGTCGATGAGCGGTGTGAACGTGCGACCGAAGGGCCCCTCACCGGCGGGCTGGAAGACAGCGGTGCTGTCCCTCTTGGTGACCACCTGCTGGCCAAACATCGTCGGCCACTCGTAATCGTCCAGCCCGATCGGCGTGTTGTTGGTCTTGGTGTCAGAGTTGACGACGTTGTGTCCGGCGAACCATCCGCTGCCGATCTGCCCGGCATATCCGTAGGCGAGGAATGTGCCGTCGGCGCTCAGGTCTAGGCCGAGCGGGGCGGCGTAGGTACTCCAGCTGTAGGTGGAGTATGGCAACGGTCCTTGACTGATTACCTGCCCGTCGGACCCCCAGAGCTGGATCTTCGCGAGTTGGGAGACCTTGCCAGCTTCTAGACGAACGCCGAGGACCATTCCGTTGTCGGCGGCGGTAGCAAGGCGCCAGTCCCCTTCACCGTCGCTGAGACGGGCCTGCTGGGTGCCGTCGAAGGACGAGACCCAGATCTCGTTCTGATCCACGTACGCGATCGATCCCGCCTGGGCGGCAGATGCTGCGGCGAACACGGCGAGGAACGCGCTCGCGCTCAGGAGTACCGCCAGCCTCAAGCAGGCGGAGGATCTACGCGAGCGAATCGGCCCAAAGACCATGAGCCCACTGTACCCCGCCCGACAGCCGAGTGCGCCGCTACGCCTTCTTCTGCTGGTCAGCGCGCAGCAATACCGGCTGCCTTACAGGCGGCGGCGTGGGCCTGCAGTTCTAAACGATCATCAAGTCCCTGCAACTGCACGCTCGGCCCCAGCGCAGTGGCGATTAGCCAGTCGGAAAACCAAGCGTTGGCTGGCAATAGTGGGCCGTGAAGGTAGGTGCCAATGACGTTGCCACTGCGGCACCCTTCGAAGCCTGACTGGCCGTCGTTTCCTTTCCCTCTCAGCACGCGCCCAAGCGGCTGAGCGCCATCGCGCAGCCGTGTGCGGCCACCGTGATTCTCAAAGCCTGCGAGTACGGCCGCCTGCTTTAGGCCGGGTAGATCAAGCTCAATCGCGACGTTGCCGACGAGGCGCTCGCCGTCGCCGCGAACGGTCTCGACATCAAGCAGGCCGACGCCATCGATTCGCGCGTCGCCAAGTTCGTACCAATGACCGAATAGCTGGTAACCGCCGCAGACCCCAAGCAACACGGCGCCGCGCGCTGCCGCCGCCCTAAGCCCGTCCTGCTTCAGCTCAATCAGGTCGGCTGCGCAGCGGCGCTGGTCGTCGTCCTGGCCGCCGCCGAGATAGATCAAGCCGAACCGGTCGGGGTCGACAGCTTCGCCCAGCCCGATCGCGGTTGTCTCGACAGCGATCGATCGCCAGCGGCAGCGCTGCTCCAGCACGCGCAGGTTGCCGCGGTCGGCGTAGATGTTCATCTGGTCGGGGTATAGCGCGCCGATCCGCAGCGTTCTGTCAGCCACGGAAGCAGATCACCGCCGATCCGATGTACTCGTCTGTCTGAGGAATCCACCGGCGCTGGTCGAGCGTCAGGCCGCAGGCGACTCCCTCGCTTTCCAGCTGCTCGGCGGTGACAGTGTCGACCCAGTCGGTGTAATAGCTCACGTCAGTCTCGCCATCGCTGGCTGATCGCTCGCGGCGGCGTTCAATCCCGACCTGCCCAGCGCGCCGGGTCAGCGCGACGGGACGCGTCGCGTAACGGGTCTGCTCGATTGTGCAGCGATCGGGCGCGGGAGCGTCACCGACGCTGGCTGGCTCGTCATCCTCCAGCAGATCAGCGATAGCCAACGCAAGGCAGCCGCCGGCCGTTAGGTAGCGTTTCGCAGCGCCAAAGAAGCGGCGCCTGCCATCGGCGCCGCCGAACAGTTGCACGGTCAACATCGGGACGATGATCAGCTTGAACTGCCGGTCGGCTGTGAAGTCGCGGGCGTCGGCGCAGAGAGTTGACACCTGCAGCCCGTCGGCGCGGCTGCCCAGGGCGCTAAGCAGTTCGGCGTCGCAGTCGAGCGCTGTGACGCTGTGGTCGTCGGCTGCCAGCGTCAGCGCGATCCGCCCAGTGCCGCAGCCAACGTCGAGGATCGGTCCACCGAACTGATCGGCCAGGGCTCGCCAGCAGGCGAGGTCGGCGTCGTAGGAGCCGCATTCAAGGTCGTGCCAGATGACCGACTGAGTAGCCATCAGAAGGACTCCGTCACGGCGCCGCGCGCCACCAGCAGCTCGCGTAGCTCAAGCATTGCCGTGTAGGTGGGGAGGATGCAGAGCCGGCCGGAACCACCGTCAAGCGCACTGTCAAGTGCCTCGCTGAACGCCGGTTTGATAGTGATCTGCCGTTCGTCAATGCCAGCGTATTTAAGGCGCAACGCCATCTCGGTCGCCCTATTACCGCTGCAGGTAACGCCGGACTCGATCGGCGCTAGCTGCTCAAAGTCAGCGTCCCAGATCCAGCTGATGTCGCGACCGTCGGCGATCTGGTCGTTCAGCACCAGCAGTAGTTGGGCCGGTTCTTGCTCGGCTGCGAGCGTACGAATAACTTCGTTCGCTCCGGCCGGGTTTTTGATCAGCAGAATTGAACAGTCGCGGCCATCCAGTCGCAGCGTCTCGGCCCGTCCAAAGGCCGGCAGCGCACTGCACAGGCCGCTGACGACAGTCTCGAGTGGAACACCAAGTGTTAAACCGAGCGCTGCCGCGGCGACGGCGTTGTAGACGTTGTAAAGGCCGGGCAAGCCCAGCGAGATTCGCGACGAGCCGCCCGGCGTTGACAGCGTGAACTGCGAGCCCCCGAGCCCATCGAGGACGATCTCGTCAGCGCTGATCACTGGCTGCGGACGGGCGGCGTGGCCGTTGGGGCAGCTGTAGTGGCCGAGATGGCCGACGAAGTAGCTGCTGTAGAGGTATTGCGCGCCGCACTGAGGGCAGACGGCTTGCTCACGGGCGTGCTGGGGCGAAGCGCTGCCGATTGACCTGTCTTCGATCCCGAAGTAGACGGTGTCGGCGCGTTCGCGGCCAAGCTGCGCGACGAGCGGATCGTCGCCGTTCAGCACCAACGCGCCAACAGCGCTGGAGCTGGCAACTGCGCGCCAGCGGGCGACGATCTGGTCAAGCTCGCCGTAGCGGTCGAGCTGGTCGCGGAACAGGTTGCCAAGCAATACGGCGCGCGGCGAGAGCTGCTCGACCAGCCCATCGAGCCAAAACTCATCGACCTCAAATAGCCCAAAGTCACCGTCCTGATCGAGCAGCGTGGCGGCGATCCCGCCCGCCATGTTGGCGCCCGCCTCGTTGTGGATCAGGCTGTAGCCGTCGGCCCGCAAGATTCCGGCGAGAATCGCGCTCGTCGTAGTTTTGCCGTTGGTTGCTGAGATCACGGCGCAGCCACGTGCCAGCGCCGCGGCCCGCTCGCTGATCGCCTGTGGATCAAGCTTGAGCAAGATCTTTCCGGGCGCGCTGGTTGCGCCGCGGCCGCTGGCCCGCAAGGCGACTGCGGCCGAGCGTGCCGCCGCGGCGGCAAACGCTGAGCGGGCGCCGCTCACGCCGGCAACAGCGCCTGAACGGCGTTCGGAATCACGCGGATCTCGGCCGGAAGTCGCGTCAACGGATCGCCATCGGCATAGATCATGAAGTTTTGGTCGGCGCTGACATTGACGACCGCGGCGCGATCGCAGCGAACGGTCGGCTGGTCGATGTGAGTGCCCTTGAATACCTTCGGCAGGTTGACGGCGAACTTCAGCCGGCTGCTCTTCAGTGTCAGCACGACGTCCAGCTGGCCATCTTCGATTGAGGCGGCTGGCGCGATCTGCATGCCGCCGCCGTAGCTGCTGGTGTTGGCGCAGATCACCGACCATCCGTCAAAGCTGGTTTCGCGTCCGTCGGCGACAACGGTGAAGTGTGCGCCGCGCCAACGGATCAGCGCGCTCAGCGCCCCCCACAGGTAGATCGCGCTGCCAAGGAATCGTGGCGCGCTGTTGGCAGCCTCATTGGCAAGCGAGTCGTAGCCGCAGCTGGCGATCCCGAGGAACCGCTGCCCATTCGCCTCGCCCAAGTCGATTGCTCGCGGCGCACCGTTGGCGATCACTTCGCAGGCCTCAACTGGGTCGATAGAGATGCCGACGTGGCGGCAGAAGTCATTACCGCTGCCGCCGGGCAGTACTCCGAAGACCGATCCTGGCCGCAACGACGCGGCGCGGGCGACGATCGCGACAACGCCGTCGCCGGAGAAGGCGACCGGTAGCTCGCCGGCGTCGAGCGCCTCGTCGGTGAAGCGCGCCGCATCGTCAAGACTCGCCGTCAATGCCGTTCGGTGGACGACGCCCAGTTGGTCGAGTCGTCTGCGCACAGCGGGCAGCAGTTTTGGCACACGGCCGCCACCGGCGACAGGGTTGGCAATCAGCAGGACACGGCGCACGCCGTCAATACTGACGGCTCGGGCAGGAGAACCGCCCCTTTCTACTCCGGCGCGCTCAGAAGAGCGCCGTAGAGGGAGGCTCATCGGCGGCGATTGGCGCGATGCACTCAGGCCCCTGGTTGACTGTGCTGTTGACGATACGACCGACCGCCTGAGCGACCAGCGCAGCGTTATCGCTTGCCGCTAGTGCCTTCAGCGCCGCGGCACCATCGACCGAGCGGTCAAGCCAGCGTTGCTCACCGTCGGCGCTGAGGATCAGCGGCATCCGGTGATGGACCGGGGCGACGATCGTGTTGGCTGCGGTTGTAAGAATCGTGCAGCTCTGCACGGCTTCGACCTCCGGGCCGGGCTGCCAGGATGTCCACAGGCCGGCGAACGCGAACAGCTGCTGCGCCGGCAGATGGAACCACCAAGGCTGCTTCGGCGCTTCGTCCTGCGGCTGCCATTCGAAGAAGCCGTCGGCTGGAATCAAGCAGCGATGCTGATCGATCAGCCCTCTGTAGGCGGGCTTCTCGGCGACAGTTTCGCTGCGGGCGTTGATCATTTTGTAACTGGAGCCGCTCTGCTTCGCCCAGCTAGGGATTAGGCCCCAATGCATTAGTTCGCTGCTGCGCGAACCGTCGGCGGCTTCGATAATCGCCGCGACCGGCCTTCCCGGGGCGATGTTGTAACTAGCTGCGCTGGCCGGCGGCGAGGCGGCCTGGAAGCGTTCGGCGAACAGGCCAAGGCTGGTCTGGCTCAGTGTGTAGCGACCGCACACAGCCCGGCGCCGTAGCTAGCCGGCTGCTGCGGCGCGGGCGCGCGACTGGCGGCGTCGACCGAACAAGACCAGTCCGCCCAGTACGAGCGCCACCAGTAACAGCCCGGCAACGAAGCTCGGCGCTAGTCCAAGGCCGCCGAATGGCAATGAGATCAGCGTCATGATGCCAAAGCCGATTGCCAGCAGCGTTACGATGATCAAGGCTCCGGCTAAGAGCCCGCGCAGCTTCAGCAGCAGGCTGGAGCCCGGCGGCGGCGAAAGAATTCCAGTGAACCGCAGTAGCAGCAGCTGGCGGCCTGACGGAGCCTCTTGTCCCAGACGTTCAACGGCGGCTTTCAGATCGTCAGGACGGCGTTCGGCCAGTGCCAGCGATGCGTCAGCCATGCGGCGGATCTGGATCCGTTCCTGTGGCCTTGCGCAAGCAATCGCGCGGCGGAAATACTCACGTGCAGCGGCGGCGTCGTACTTCTCGGCGGCGCGGGCGCCGAGGATTGACATCGCCGCCGACTTGTACTTGGTCTCGCGTTCGAGCTCCTCATTGCTGCGCTGCTCAAGGGCGTGCATCTCTGCCGCCGCTGATTTCTGACTGAGCTTTACTTGCCGTGCTTTCTGAGCCATGCGGGAAGGTTATCCAGCCGGATCGGTCGATGCCGCGCGCTCGCGCCGCATCCGGCCAGGCAATCTGGTTCGCTGCACAGGTGATGCCGGACTCTGCGCCAGTCCTAGATCGGCTCGACCTGCCAGGCACCGCCGACGCCTGGCAGCGCTGCGGCTTCGAGCTTGAGCGGCAGGGCTTCGTTGCAGGGGCGATCGCAATTCGCGTAGGGGAGAGGGAGGAAGGCGAGGCGGCGTGGGGCTTCAGTACGCACTCCGTTGGTACGGACGAACTGTGCGGCATCGCCTTTTCCGATCAGGCGGTTCGCAGGGCGACAAGCGATCAAGCTCACCCGAACGGCGTCGTTGCAGTCGATCACGTTGTGGTTGCCAGCGATAGGCCGGCCGCGGCGCGCGCCGACTTCGAGGCCGCCGGCTTCGAACCACGGCGCCCAGCAACGCGTGGCAGCGGTGAAAACGAGCGCAGCGAGGTCTTCTTCTGGAGCGGCTCGACGCTGATTGAACTGGTCGGCCCTGTTCACGAACCGCCTGATGGGATGCCGCGCGCAACGATCTGGGGCGTCACCTTCGTAGTGAACGACATTGTGGCGCTGAGCAAGCTTGAAGGTAATCCAGTCGGTGATCCACAATCCGCCGTGCAGCCAGGCCGCCAGATCGCGATTGCGCGCGCAGAGCTGCGGCTAGGTCTAGGTGTCGCATTCATCACGCCACACGCCAAGCAATAGGGCACAAAAAGCGCAATCCAAAGCCCAATTAGCTGCTTTGCACCGCTTTCTGCAGGGCGTTTTATCCAACTTTGCTAGCTTGGCGGATGCCGAGTTGCCGAACCTCAGGGTCGGCAAACGGGGGAACCATTGTGATCAACCGATCACGGGGGCGAATAGCCGCAACTTGCGGCTTAGCGCCGGACCAAGGTCCGCTGCGAGCCCGTCAGCTCACCTCGTAGGCAGGAAGAAGGCAATCAGAATGACGTACCGACAACGACGGCTCGCCGCGCGGGCATCCTCAACAGCGCTGCTGATCGCAGCACTACTAGCGCTGCCCGCCAGCGCCAGCGCGCTCGGCACGCTCAAGCCAGGCTCACGTGGTCCGAGCGTCAAGCGCCTTCAGTCAGCGCTGAAGCTGCCTGCAGACGGGATCTACGGTGCCCGCACTAGGGCCGTCGTCAAGCGCTTCCAGCGTCGTCATCGTCTGACCGCCGATGGCCTGGTCGGCCCTGCGACTTGGCGCGCGCTCAAGATCAGTGGCCCGGCCCGCCGCAAGACTTCATCGGGTAGCAGCAAAGGCTCCGCTGTGAAGGCACTCCAGCGCCGCCTGCGGATCGGCGCCGACGGCGTCTTCGGCGCTGGCACAAGTGCCGCCGTGAAACGCTTTCAGCGTCGCCGCGGCCTAACAGCCGACGGCGTTGTCGGCCGAGCAACCTGGCGGGCACTCGGATTCAGCGACAATCGGCCGGTATTGAAGCGCGGCCGTTCGCGCCGCGGCAACAGCGGCAACGACAACAGCGGCAGTGGCAGCGTCCCCGCCCGCATCGCACGGGCAATCCGCGCGGCCAACCAGATCGCCCGCAAGCCGTACCGTTACGGCGGCGGTCACGGCACCTTCCGCGACACCGGCTACGACTGCTCGGGCTCGATCTCGTACGTTCTGAACGGCGGTGGGATGATCAACACGCAGCTCACCTCGGGCGGCTTCATGAATTGGGGCTCAGCTGGGCCTGGCCGCTGGATCACGATTTATGCCAATCCTGGTCACGCCTACATGAGGATCAAAACGGCGAGCGGCTGGCGCACTTACGACACCTCCGGCATGGATGACGGCACGCGCTGGGATAGGCGCGTTCGCCCCACCAGCGGCTACGCCGTCCGTCACCCAACCGGCTTCTAAACGGCGCGGAGGCTATGATCGCGGTGTGAGCACGCCGCCCCAAGTCCTCTGGCAACCGACCGCCGATTACCGGGCGCAGACGAACCTCGCGTCGTTCGTCGACTGGCTTCAGCGCGAGCGTGCCCAAAGCTTCAGTGTCGATGACTACGGCGCGCTGCAGCGCTGGTCGGCGACGGAGATTGAGCAGTTCTGGGCAGCTCTCTGGGACTACTTTGAGGTCGCCGCCGACGGTGACCGCTCAGTTGTGCTGGCTGAGCGCACAATGCCGGGCGCGCGTTGGTTCCCGGGCACCAAGCTGAACTTCGCCGAGCACATCTTTCGTGGTAAAGCCGACGACGTCGTCGCGCTGGTCGAAAGCAGCGAGCTGCGACCGCTGCGCGAGATCAACTGGGGCGAGCTGCGCCGCGACGTAGCGGCAATCGCGGCAGGCATGAGGCGGCTCGGCGTCGTCGAAGGCGACCGCGTTGCTGCCTACCTACCGAACTGCAACGAGGCGATCGCAGCCTTCCTTGCGGCTGCCAGCATCGGCGCGATCTGGTCGAGCTGCTCACCGGACTTTGGCGCCGACAGCGTTATTGACCGCTTCTCCCAGATCGAGCCGAAGCTGCTGCTGACGGTCGACGGCTACTCCTACAACGGACGTAAGTTCGACAGGCTTGATCAGGTCGCTGCGATCGAGACGGCGCTGCCGACGGTGGAGCAGACCGTTGTGCTTGGCTACCTCGATGAGGCGCCGCAGTTAGGCGGGCTGCGCGCAGGCAGCGCCTGGAGCCAAGCCTTCCAACCCTCCGATCGGCCGCTCGAGTTCGACCGCGTAGCGTTCGACGCGCCGCTCTGGATTCTTTACTCGTCCGGTACCACCGGAATGCCGAAGCCGCTGATTCATGGTCACGGCGGCATCCTGCTTGAACAACTCAAGAAGATGTGGTTTCACCTTGACGCCCGCCCCGGCGACCGCGTCTACTGGTTCACAACAACCGGTTGGATGATGTGGAACTTCCTCGCCGGCGTGCTGCTGACCGACGCAGCGATCGTTCTTTACGACGGCAGCCCGGTCTGGCCGCAGCCCGATTCGCTGTGGCAGCTCGCGCAAACCGCAGAGGTGACCTGTTTTGGTGTCGGCGCCGCCTACCTGACCGCGTGCATGCGTGAGGGCGTTACGCCGCGCACGGCAGAGCGCCCGCTGGCACGCCTGCGCTCAATCGGGTCGACCGGTTCACCGCTGCCGCCAGAGGCCTTCCGCTGGGTCGCTGAGCAGTTCGGCAATGACCTTTGGCTCTTTTCGACCAGCGGCGGCACCGACGTCTGCACCGCGTTCGTCGGTGGTTGCCCTCTGCTGCCGGCTTACGAAGGTGAGCTGCAGGCGGCGTCGCTCGGCGTGAAGCTTGAATCGTTTAATGAAGCTGGCGATTCGCTGATCGGCGAAGTGGGGGAGCTGGTGATCACGGAGCCGCTGCCGTCGATGCCGGTCGGGCTGTGGGGCGACGCCGACGGTAGTCGCCTGCGCGAAAGCTATTTCGAGATGTATCCCGGCATTTGGCGCCACGGTGACTGGATCGAGCTAACCGAGCGCGGAACGGCGATCATCCACGGAAGGTCCGACTCGACGATCAACCGCGGCGGTGTGCGGATTGGTACGGCCGAGATCTACCGTTCGGTATTGCGCGAGTCCGGTGTCAAGGATGCGCTGGTCGTTGATCTGCCACTCGACGAGAGCGGCGCTGAGAGCACAATCGTTCTGTTTGTCGTGCTCGACCAGGCAGTCACGCTGGACGATCCAATGGTTGCCCGGATTCGCGGCGACCTGAAGGCACGCTGCTCGCCGCGTCACATTCCCGACGAAGTGATCGCCGTGCCCGATGTGCCGCGAACGATCTCCGGCAAGCTGCTCGAGGTTCCCGTCAAGCGGATCCTGCTGGGCGCTGACCCGGAGAAGGTTGCCAGCCGCGGCGCGCTCGCCAATCCCGAGGCGCTCGACTGGTTCGTCAGTTACGCCGCTCGGCGCGCCGCTGCCTAGCTGTCTTCGCCGCTTGGCTGCAGTTCTCCACTGATGTCGCGCTCGGATGCCGACTCAATCACGCCGAGCAGCTCGCCGACGCGGCAGACCAACAGCCGTTCTTCTTCTACCTCAACCCAGACACCGGCTGACGCTGGGAAGACGACGTGATCGCCCGGCCCAACCGGCATCTGAACGCCGGCCGACTGCCACCAGTCAATCCCAAGCCCGATCGCCAGCACAATGCCGTGCTGCGGCGGAGGCTCATTACTGCCGGGCGCAACGAGGATGCCGGAGCGGCGGAAGCGTTCCGGCTCCAACTCCTTGATCACGACGCGGTCGAATAGCGGTCTAAGTTGCTGGCGCATCCTCGCAAGGGTAGGGGAAGGCCACGATCTACCGCCGTTCTACACGGAGAAAGTCGCGATTGCGCCGGTGATACTTGGATCGACGCTCGCTCGCTCTGCGGCTATGACGGCGGTCAACGGGACCCCAATCCGATACCCGGCATACCCGTAAGAGACAACAGCTTCTTCGGACTGGCGTCGGTTAGGGTCGCATGTGGCATGATCATTTTTCCCTTCGCAGACGAGAGGCCGTCCAAAACATGTTCGCTCGAGAGCGCTCGATAGTCGGCTTTACGAGTGTTGTGTTGCTGGCGGCGCTCGTCGCAGCCGCCCCTGCGAGCGCAACGGCCGCACCGGCTGGCGGCGTCGTCGCCGCCTACACGCTAGTAGTTCCAAGTTCGATCGCGAAGTCCAATCTCCAGGTGCGGGCGGTGGTGGCGAATGGAAATCCGTGCCCAAAGGTCAAGAAGATCAATGCCGCCGGCCGCAGGACCGAATCGCCGATGAAAATGCGGGTTCCCGGCGCGACAACGGGCGCGGCTTTCTCCTCGCTGCGCGCCTGTCATGCGAATCTTCCTTCAGGTCTCTCGTCGGCCAGTGTGGGGGCGATCACGGTGCCGGCCGCGCTTAAGTCAAAGATCGACCGCATCGCAGCCTTTGGTGATGTCGGCTGCCGCGTCACCCCCAGCCTGATCCAAAACTGCTCAAACCCTGACGCCTGGCCTGCAGCCAAGATCGCCCACCGAATCGCCAGTGAGCGGCCGGACGTGATCTTTTTTACTGGCGATCTCCTCTACCGCGAGGCCGACTGCCCAGCCGCCGAGCTTGCCAAGTGCGGTGGAAGCCCGGGGCCAGCATTCAACCCGGTACCCGGGAAGTCCCCGCCGTTCTCGGATACCGATTACAGCTGGATGGCCGATGCGTTTATATCGATGGCATCAGCCTTTGCGACGGCACCAATCCTCGCTGCAAGGGGCGATCACGAGTTCTGTGGTCGCGCCGGCAACGGCTGGATGCTCTTCTTCGAGACCCAGCTCAAGGCGGACGCCTGCGCGCCCGACGTGGTTGGGCCGGACGGCAAGACGCCGAAGAACCTCGCGCCGTCCTATAGCGTCGACTTTCCGATCGCGTCGGGGCGCAAGCTGCGTGTGGTAATGGTCGATTCGAACGGGGGCTCCAACTCGAAGGTGGATTCCTGGACCGACATCCAGCGGGCAGCCTATAAGGCGGCCAATCACCTGGCCGCCCGGCAGAGCGGGCGCGAAAGCTGGTTGATGACCCATCGTCCGATGTTCGGTGTTGACGCTAAGCAAGGCTCCGATCTTGCATGGACCTCGATAACCCAAACCGCAGCCGGCCGTGGTTTCATCGGGAACTACAACATCATGATGGCCTCGCACGTTCACGTCGCGCAAATAGTGCAGATCCCCGGTCAGCCGGCTCAGATGATCCTCGGCATCGGCGGCACGATCCCTGATTCGTTCAGTCCGGCTGACTACGCCAAGCCCGCCTTTGGCCCCCTCAACAACAGTCAGGGACAGCCGCTCAGCACGAAGTACGCGCCGTATCCGAATGCCCAGTATCTGCGGACCTGGGTCAAGTACGGCTACGCCGTGCTCACCCCGAAGGCAAAGGCTGGCGAATGGGCAATCTCTCAGCGGGATGTGAATGGCCAGCAGTTCGCCAAATGCACCGCCGTCAAGAAGCTCATTACCTGCAAGTAGCGAGCATCGAGATTTCGCACGTCGACACAGCCGAGGGTTTCATAACGGGCAGCGCGTCGAGAGGGGGTACCGATGCCAGGCAGACTTTCTTGGATTAAGCGCCACCCTGCACTCACCGTAGTTGGCGTGTTGATCCTCTTGGGGGTTGCCGGGGGCTTGTGGTTAGCGATTGCGCAGGAAGGCAAGGTTCGCCGCGCGGACAAGCGCCAGGATGCGTTGCAGCCTTTCTACTCGCCGCCGAATCCGTTGCCTGCTGGTCGCGTTGGTTCGATCATCCGCAAGGAATCGCTTGGCGTCAACGTGCCGGATGGCGGTCAGGGCTTTCGAATTCTCTACCGTAGCGAGCGCGCTAATGGCAGTTCCGTAGCGGCCTCTGCGATGGTGTTCGTTCCACCAGGGAAGCCTCCGGCAGGCGGATGGCCAGTAGTTGCTTGGGCGCATCCCACCGTCGGTCTTGGCGATAGCTGCGCGCCGTCAAGAACATCAAATCCACTTAGCGATGTGACCTGGCTGGGCGACATGCTTCAGCGGGGGTGGATCGTCACCGCAACTGACTATGCCGGCCTGGGGACTCCCGGCTCCTCGGCCTACCTCGTCGGCGAGAGCGAGGCGCGTGATGTGCTCAACTCTGTGCGAGCCGCACGCAATCTTGATCCCGGTAAGGCCAGTTTGCGCTTCGCCCTCTGGGGTCACTCGCAGGGTGGTCACGCCGTCCTATTTGCCGCTTCCCGAGCTCGGGGTTACGCGCCGGAGTTGAAGCTCGTTGCTGCAGCCGCTGCCGCGCCAGCAGCGGAGCTAGAAGCCCTGATTGCGGAGCAGGCCGGAACTGCCGTCAATTGGGTAATTGGGCCAGAGATATTCGTCTCCTGGCCTGTGGAGTATCCAGGCCTCAGCCGAAAGGAGGTTGGTTCCAGTGCTGCGCTCAGTCATTATCGCAAGGTCGCATCCGAGTGCATCGGAGTCCCATCTTCGCTAGAGGCACTGAAACTGAACAAGTTCGACAGCGGGTTCTTTAAGAAGAACCCCACGACGGTTCCCAGCTGGCGCAGTGTGTTAGTGAAGCAGACGGCGCCAACCCTTTTACCGTCAATTCCGCTGTTTATCGCCCAGGGACTTAAAGATCAGGTCGCACTCCCAAATACGACAGCCCTCTACGCCCAACGCTCGTGCAGAGCGGGGTCAAACCTCACGGTGGCATGGATGGGAGGCGTCGGCCACGCCAAGGCAGCCTCCACTTCAGGACCGTTTGTCGCCTCCTGGCTGTTCGACCGCTTCGCGGGCAGACCGAACATCGACACGTGTGATCAGCCACTCCCAATTGCGCCGGCTAAGGCCTCCCGGTAGCCTTTCTTCACCGGTTTGGTTTCCATAATCTACATTATCGCGCATTGACGGTTTTCGGGGTCGCTGGCTCCCACTGCGTGTGGCGCAGCATGGTATGGCACCTGTTACGTTGTGAAGAGTGCTACGTCCGATCTGGACGACGCGTTGTCGTCCACTGACCCGATCTGCCGGCTAACCGACGAAGAGAACGGAAACCCACGACCATGAATCGCAAGTTTGAAGATCGTTTGGTTCCAGCTACCGTGCCTAGGGTTCGGGCCTTCGGGTTGGCGGTGATCGCTGCGGCAGCTCTCCTGGCCAGCGCGGGCGTCATGCCAGCCAGCGCCTCCCACCCAACAACAACCACTTTTCAACCCACTGGACAGAATCCGATGGCGATTGCGATTGATTGGACCGGCAACATTTACACCGCCAATTTCGCCTCGAGTGATGTTTCGAAGTTCACGCCGCTCGGCACGCCAACACAACCCTTCGCTAGCGCTGGCAATAATCCATCCGCAATTCTGTTTGACCCTGCCGGCGCTATTATCACCGCCAACTATACTTCAAGTACTCTTACACTGATATTACCGAACGGCGCCGTATTAGGTACGGTTATCCTACCTGTCGGCAGTGGCCCGCAAGGAATGACGTTCGATGCGGATGCAATTTATACCGCCAACTGGGACTCGAATAACGTTTCGAAGATCACCCGGGCCGGAGGCGTAGTCTCTACATTGGGCAACACTGGCAGTCGTCCGAACGGGATTACGATTGATGCGGCCGGAAACATTTATACCTCCAACTACACCGCGCATACTGTTACGAAGATCACTCCGGGCGGAATACCAACCACTCTGGCCAGCACGATCCCGCCCGGCGGTACCGGTAATGGCCCTTCCGGGATTACGATTGATGCGGCCGGAAACATTTACACTGCCAACCGCGGCTCGAATAACGTTACGAAGATCACGCCGGACGGCACAGCCACTACTTTAGGGGTCACTGAAGGTAATCCGGTCGGAATTACAATTGATTCGGGCGGCAATATTTATACCGCCAACAACGCTTCCGACAATGTCACTAAGATCACCCCGAGTGGCACAGCAACCACTCTGGCCTCAACTGGCATTCAACCGTACGCGATTACGATTGATGCCGACGGCAACATTTACACCTCCAATCAGGAGTTAAGTAATGTCGTTGCTACCGTTACAAAGATCAGTACTGGTAGTGGCGCTGGCCAGATTTTTGCGTCTCCGCCGCATACACCTTACATAGCGCCATCAGTTGTGGCCGGAGCAGAGTTAGCAACGATTACCGTGGCCCCTAATGAGGCTTCGGCGGTCTATGGCACGCCGAGCTCTTTCACTGTTACCGCCCTTGAGGACGCTTCGAAGAGCTGTGTGGTCACAATGCCGGCGACTACCTGTCAGGTCAGTGGCCTCACCAGTGGTACCAGCTACAGCTTTACTTCCCGCGCTCATCTCAATACTTGGCAGACTGCTGCTTCGCCCCCGTCGGCTGCGGTAACGCCAACGCTAGCTCCTCCTTCTGCCCCACCGGCCCCGACCGCGGTTGCTGGTGACGGGAAGGCAACAGTGACGGTTGCTGCTGGCTCTGGCAACACGCCTGCCTCATACACGGTTACTGCCAGCCCCGGTGGACGGACCTGTACTGTTACGGGGGCTGCAGGCTTGTGCCTAGTCAGTGGCCTAACTAACGGCACTGGCTACAGGTTTACGGCCACTGCCACTAACGCTGGCGGCACCTCTGCCGCATCAGCGGCCTCTAGTACAGTCACTCCAAGATCACCGCTTACTGTGCAGAGGCTCAAGGCTAAGGTCGGAAGGGCTAGCGCCTATCTGAGCTCGCGGGCCACTATTTCCGCCGCTGGAAAGATCACTCAGGCGGCAACTACGGGCACTGGCAGGAAGAAGAAGACTTGGTGTAAGACTGTTAAGGGCGCCACGGTTGCAGGCTCTTATACCCTGAAATGCAACCTGGGCGCTAAGGGCCGTAGCCGTTTGCGTCGCCAAGCTCTTAAGCTGACTGTCACTACGGTCTTTCGTCGCTCGGCTGCGGCAGCGGTAACCAAGAGCTCCAGGCTCACGATCAAACGCAAGCGTTAGTTAGCCGCTGCGGAGCACATGCCGGCTGGTGAGCCGCCGGTTGCTAGACCGCACAGCGAACCTGTTCCCGCTTAGGGCGTAGCCACATGCCCCAACGCACTCACCGGGCCGATGACCTTCATTGGCTCGGTTGCAGGCAGCGAGGCTCAGCGCTGCAGCGTCACGCTGGCAAGGCCGTCTGGCAACTCGGCAACGACGTCAGCCGCGACCACCGATGGCAGCCGGTCCTTGACGACTGCGACGGCGATCGGCCCGAAGCGGCACTTGACATCGCAAACTGCGCGAATCTAGGCTGGCGTCGATGCGCCGCCGTTGCCTGCTCAGCTCAATAACTTGCAGCGCGGCGCTGCTGCTGTCGGCGGCCAATGCCAACGCTGGCAGCTACACGGTCCTCAGCTGCGCCGCCGCCGCCGACGGTGCCAACCGCAGCTGGAGCAGCTCGTCAAACAACAGCGACGTCCCTTCCTACAGCGTTGGCTGTCCGCCTGCGGCAGGCGGGGCACTGATTGCGCGCGCCGCCGCGCTGCCTGGCGGCGGCACAGTGCCGGGCTTCGCAGCGGCAGCATGGGCCTTCGACGCGCCGCCTGGAACAACGATCGACCGGCTCGACATCTCGCTCTGGATGTACCGCTACGGAGGCGGCGTGAGCGACCGTTGGGGAGTTGGCGTTGTCGACGAATCAGGCAACTATCTGCTCGGCGGGATCGCCCAGACGACGCTCTCTGACGGTGCCCGCGGCAGTTACTTCGCCGTTCCGGTCGCAAACCGCAGTGGCCTGCGGCTCGGCGTTGTCTGCGCCAACGGCGCCGGCTGTAATGTCGCGTCGACCGACGTCGCTGCGGCTGGCTACTCACGGGCCAGAGCCGAGTTGTTCGGCGCAAGAGTTCAGATCAACGACCCCTCCCCCGCTTCGATCAGCAATCAAGCCGGCGCATTGTGGAGCTCGACTGGATGGCTGTCGGGCGATCAGTCGCTTTCGTTTACGGCCAGTGACGCGGTCGGTATCGCCAAGATGAGCGGCAGCCTTGGCGGCGAAAGCCACACTTCCGAAGCTGCCTGCGACTTCACGCTGACTGCGCCTTGCCCGGCCAGCCGCAGCTATTCAGCGAGCTTTGACACGCGCGGCGTCGCCGACGGACGGCGCAGCGTGACGATCGAGGCGGTCGATGCCGGCGGTAATCGGCGCAGCGAAAGCCACGTTGCCCAGATTGACAACCACGGCCCTGACGCGCCGGGAGCGCCGGAGCTAAGCGGCGATCCGCCGGAGAAGTGGCGAACCGTCAACAGCTTCACGCTGCACTACGCCAATCCGCCGCAGGGTGAGGGCTCGCCGCTCAGCTCGCATGATCTTCAGATCTGCAGCGCCGATCAGGCCGGAGTCGTCAATCCGGCTGATTGCACAACCGAGGCTCGTAGCGGTGCGCCCGGCGTTGACGTGCTGAGCGTGCCAGGGGTCGGGAGCTACCGCGCGCGGCTGCGCGTCAACGACATGGTGATGAACGGTAAATGGGGCGTCTGGTCGCCAATGTTGCGTTTCGATGACACAGCGCCGGGGACGCCAGCGGTCGTCTTCCCTGAGGGCTGGGTCAATCGCGCGAAAATAATGGCGGCGCTAACGCTTCGGCCACCGCTGGCGCCGGTTGTAAGACCTCCTTCCGGCTATCTGAGCTATCGCCTAACGGTTGACGACGGCGCGCCGCTGGAGCTACCTGCCAGCGGCGCCGGCAGCTCCGCTGCGTTCGACCTCAACCGCTTGACTGACGGGCGGCACCGGCTCGCAGTGACGGTTGTGACTGGCGCTGGCCTTGTGACGCCGCCACTCAGCGCCGCAAGCGGCGAGCTTCTCAAGGATCTTGTCGCCCCCACGCTGACGGTGACTGGCGCTCCGGCGCAAGGCGCTTTCGTCACCACGCCGGTGACGTTGCGCTCCGCCGCCAGCGACGCCATCTCTGGAATGGCTGCGGCGATCGCTCCCGCCACGGTAACGAGCGGCGGCTACATCTGGTCGCAGATCAACCGCGACCCGGGCCTCTTCACTGGAGGTGGCGTGGCAGCGCTGACTACAGGCGAAGGCGATCAGTTGGTTCAACTTTATGCCAGCGACGTCGCCGGCAATCACAGCTCCGTGCAGTCCTTCTCCTACACGCAGGACACCGGCCCGCCGCGCGGCGGGCTGCGGCCGATCAACCCGGCGCATCCATCGCTACTGGACTTCTTCGTTGAAGAGCGCTGCCTGAAGCAGGCGACGGTTGAGCTGTCGACGACGCCCGGTAACTGGCTGCCGCTGCCAACGCAGATCAACGAGCAACGCGTCACAGCGTCGGTACCAACAACAGTTTGGCAACCACGCACGCCGTACACGACGCGGCTGTCGGTGACCGACTGCGCTGGCAACAGCGCCCTGCTCGACCGCTGGTACGGCGGCGCTGACAGCGGCGGGCAAATCGGTTTGATTACGCCACCGGCGCGCGAGGCGGTCGTTACGAAGGCGGCCCTTGCCTCAGTGCCAAGCGGCGCCGCTTCATCGGCGACGCTACGCCGCGTCAGCGTTAAAGTCAGTGACGCGCTCGGCCGGCCGCTGCGAGAGCTCGTTGTCCGACTTGAAGTTCAGCCGCGGATGACGCCAGCTAGTTGGGTGCTGGCGACAGCTGCACAGACCGACGCCAAAGGCGCCGTCGCGCTTAAGCTCACGCCGCACAGCTCGCTGCGGATCCGTGCGGTTGTCCCCGGTAGCGAGCTGCGCGAAGAAGGAGTCTCAAACATTGTCTATGCGCTACGCCGCGCCTCAACGACAATCACGGCCAAGCCGCGCCTGGTTCGTCGCGGCAGGCATGTGACGATTAGTGGCCGCCTGCGCGGCGGCTACGTGCCGCGCCTGCCGCTCGAACTCGCGCTCTACGGACGCGGTCCTCGATCGCGTGGATGGGTGCCAGTCCGGACAACAGTGAAGGTCAACGCAGCCGGCTACTGGAAGGCGTCGTATAGGTTCGTCGCGACGCGGACGCGCAGTCGTTTCAAGTTCCGCGTGCGAATTCCGGCCCGCCCCGACTACCCGTTTCTCGCGGCGATGAGCCCTTCTGTCGGCGTTACGGTTGCTCCGTGAGTAGAAAACTTCCAGCGCGCCCGGCTAATCGCTGGTAGGTTTTCGCGATACGCAACTTACGTCTCAGGGGGGATAACAGATGACCGCACTAACGACCCGCGCATCGTTCGCCGCAGCTGCAGTAATCGCTGGCGCACTGGCCATATCGGCTTGTGGCAGCGACGACTCCAGCAGCGAGTCCACCAGCCCGACCAGCGCTGGCATCACGGCAACCAAGGACGCGGCAATCGCTGCCACCGTCCCGGCAAAGATCAGTTCGGCCGGAACGCTCTCTGTCGCCACCGACGCCAGCTACGCGCCGATGGAGTTCGTCAAGGACGGCGCCAAGGACATCGTCGGTGCCGACGTTGATTTGGCGAACGCACTCGGGCAGGTAATGGGCCTTAAGGCCGACGTCCAGAACGCTGTCTTCGACGCGATTATTCCTGGTCTCGCCTCCGGCAAGTACGACCTCGGAATGTCGTCTTTCACCGATACGAAGGAGCGCGAAGCAACGGTCGACTTCGTTACCTACTTCACTGCCGGGACGTCGTTCTTCGGCAAGGCTGACGGCCCTGCGCCGAACGACCTGGCCGGTCTCTGTGGCCTGACGGTTGCGGTCCAGAAAGGCACGATTCAGGCTGACGATGCCAATGCGCAGAACAAGAAGTGCACTGCTGGCGGCGAGAAGGCCGTCAAGGTGCTCGTCTACCCCGACCAGAACGGCGCCAACAGCGCGATCATCAGCGGCCGTGCGCAGATCAGCATGGCCGACTCACCGGTTGCTGCTTATCAGGTGACGCAGAGTGACGGTCAGCTGAAGCTGGTCGGCACGGCCTATGGCACCGCTCCGTATGGCATTGCGATTCCAAAGGGCAGCGGCCTCGCGCCACCGGTGCTTGCCGCAATGAAGAACCTGATCGCTGGCGGCCAGTACGCAGCAATTCTGAAGAAGTGGGGCCTTGAGAGCGGCGCGATCACCGACCCCGTAATCAACGGAGCAATCAGCTAGCCGGACGCAAGTGACTGAGATCGGCGGAGCGCCCGACCCGGCGCCCACTGGCGAGCCACCAGCGGAGATCAAAGCCGTCCCGGTCCGCCGACCGGGACGGCTGGTCGCTGGCTTGCTGGTCATCATTCTGGGCGCGGCGCTGGGCAACTCGGTTGCCACAAACCCCCGCTTCGGCTGGGGAACGGTCGGCGACTACCTGTTCTCTGGCCCTGTGCTGGACGGGCTCGTCAAGACGATTGAGCTGACCGCGCTGTCGATGGTTATCGGCATCGTGATCGGCGTGGTTCTCGCCGTAATGCGGCTCTCCCCCAACCCGCTGGTGGTTGCCGCCAGCGGCTTTTACATCTGGCTTTTCCGCGGCACGCCGGTACTTGTGCAGCTGCTTTTCTGGGCGTTCATCGCGGCGCTCTACCCGGTGATTGCACTCGGCGTTCCATTCGGCCCGTCGCTTTTCAGCTTCGAGGCCAACTCGTTGATCACGCCGTTTGTTGCAGCACTGCTCGGTCTCGGGCTAAACGAAGGCGCCTACATGTCGGAGATTGTGCGGGCCGGCTTGCTGTCGGTTGACGAAGGGCAAGAGGAGGCTGCCAAGGCGCTCGGCATGCGTCGGATGCAGACGATGCGCCGGATCATCCTGCCGCAGGCGATGCGCGTGATCATCCCGCCGACCGGCAACGAGACAATCGGAATGCTGAAGACAACCTCGCTTGTCAGCGTGCTCGCCTTCACCGAGCTGCTGTACACGGTCCAGTTGATCTACGCCACCAACTACAAGCAGATCCCGCTGCTGATCGTGGCCAGCATCTGGTACCTCGTACTGACAACAATCCTCTCGATCGCCCAGTACTTCATTGAGCGTCATTACGGCCGCGGTACCGCCCGCGCCACGCCGCCGACGCTGCTGGCGCGGATCTGGCAGAGCTTCACGACATGGCGCCATACTCGTGTCGAAGTACCCGACCCGACGAGGCACGGGCTGTGAGCGAACCGATGGTTAAATCTGAGGACGTCTGGAAGAGGTTTGGCCGAAACGAAGTGCTGAAAGGCATCACGCTCGAGGTTGATCCGGGCGAAGTGATGTGCATGCTCGGCCCCTCCGGCTCCGGAAAGTCGACGTTTCTGCGCTGCATCAACCAGCTCGAACAGATCAACGCCGGGCGCCTTTGGGTCGGCGGCGAGCTGGTCGGCTACCGGCAGAAGGGCGACCTGCTGCATGAGCTGCCGGAGCGTGAAGTCGCCCGCCAGCGGCGCGAGATCGGAATGGTCTTTCAGCGTTTCAACCTCTTCCCCCACATGACGGCGGAGCAAAACATCGTTGAGGCGCCGATCCGTGTTGGTGGCGTGAAAGCCAGTGAGGCACGTCAGCACGCGCAGCAGCTGATGGACCGCGTCGGCCTCGGTGACCGGCTCGACGCCTACCCGGCGCAGCTTTCCGGCGGTCAACAGCAGCGCGTTGCGATTGCGCGTGCGCTGGCGATGAAGCCGAAGCTGATGTTGTTCGATGAGCCGACTTCGGCACTGGACCCCGAGTTGGTGGGTGAGGTACTTGACGTTATGCGCGGCCTTGCCGCGGACGGGATGACGATGATCGTCGTGTCGCATGAGATCGGCTTTGCGAAAGAGGTCGCCGACACTGTCGTCTTCATCGATGACGGCGTCGTTGTTGAGGCCGGCGACCCGGAAGCCGTCTTCGAGAACCCCCAGCACAAGCGCACTCAGGCGTTTCTCTCGAAGGTTCTCTAGGCGGCGGATGCGTCAAGCAGCAGGCTCAGTTGGGCCGAGTCGTCGCCTGCAAACCCGGTCACGCCGACGCCAACAAGCCGCACCGGCCGCTGCGGGTTGTACTGGCGCAGCAGCTCTACGGCGACCCGCTCAATCGCCGAACGGTCATTGGTGTGGTTTTCAATTGTCCGCGCCCGCGTGACGGTCGTCCAATCGTCGAGGCGGACCTTGATCCGGATCGTCCTGCCGCTACGGCCGCTGCGTTGCAGCGCAGCGGCCAGTTCCCCGGCCAGCAGTCGCAGCTGGTCCTCAAGCTTCGGCCCTGGAGCCAAGTCGACATCAAATGTTGTTTCGCGCGACTCGCTGACGGCGATCCGTTCGGTCGTCAGCTCGGCCGATCCGTCGAAGTTGGCCAGCGCGCGCAGTGCTGGTCCTTGACGGGCCCCGAAGCTTGCTACGAGCGCCGCAGCGTCGGCCCGCCGCAGCTGCGCTAGCGTGGCGATGCCCAGTTCGTTAAGCCGCTCGCTGGTCCGTGGCCCAATTCCCGGCACCAGTGTTACCGGCGCGTCGGCAAAACGTTGCCGCGCTTGTTCGGCGGTCAGCACGACAAAGCCGTTTGGTTTTTCGGCGTCTGACGCGACCTTCGCAACAAGCCGGTTTGGGCCGATCCCAACGGAGGCGCTGATCCCAGTCTCTGCTGCGATCTCAGCGACCAGCCGCCGCATCGCCGCTTTCGGCGAATGCAGCCCGCTCAAGTCGAGGTAGGCCTCGTCAAGGCCGAGCTGTTCAACGCGGTCGATGTGGGCGTCGATCACCGCCATTACGGCACGCGAGCTCTCGCGGTAGGCGGCCGGATTCGGCGGCACAACGATTGCCTGTGGGCAGCGGCGGATTGCCTGCGCCGCTGGCATTGCCGAGCCAACGCCGTACGCGCGAGCTTCGTACGACGCGGTTGTAACTACCGCGCGCGGCCCGCTGCCAGCAACGATCACCGGCTTGCCTTTCAGTTCGGGCCGCAGCAGCAGTTCAACCGATGCGAAGAAGGCGTCAAGGTCTAGGTGCGCAATCAAATCGGACACTTCCCGCAGGCTACGGCCCTGTGGTGACGGCTTGGCGCTCGGCGCCTTTCTTCTTCTAAGCGGCGTTGGCGGCGATGTAGCCCTCGCCGAACTCTTCGCGCAGTTTCGTAAGGCCGAGCCTGATCCGGCTCTTCGCCGTTCCGAGCGGCACCGCGACGCGGCGCGCGATCTCGTCGGCGGTAAGACCACCGAAGTAGGCCAGGACGACTGCCTCTCGCTGGTTCGCGGGCAGTCTCTTCAATGCCGCGACAACAGCTGTTGTGGAGTCGACTCGCTCAGCGATCTGCTCCGGGCGGTCGTCGCTGCGGCCAGAGTCGATTGCGACGGCGACCTTCAACCGGTCGTTGGCCCTGCCAGCGGACTGCCCCTCTCGCCACAGGTCAAGCGCCCGGCTGCGCGCCATCAGCTTCAGGTAGCTGCCGAGTTCGCCGCGCTTGGCGTCGAATGAGGCTGGCTTGCGCCAGACCTTGATGAAGACATCTTGGACAACGTCTTCGGCCTGCGCTTCGTTGCCGGTGATTCGGAAGGCAGCTGCGTAAATGCCGCGCCGATGTTGATCGTAAATTCGGCTGTAAGTCTGCGAGTCACTTAGGTCCATCGGGTCACCTTTTGATCACTTTGCTGGACAGATTCTACACGGCCTGTTCAACGTTTACGTACTGCTTGTGTAACGTTGGTCACAGAGGCCAGAAGCGAATAGACTGCTGGCATGAGTAACCCGGACCGCCTTTCCGGCTTGGACGCGACATTTCTGCACCTCGAACGAGGCGGTGCGCACATGCACGTTGCCTCGATCATGGTCTTTGCCGGCCAAGCACCGGAGTACGAGCAGTTGATGCGCTTTTTGGAGGCCCGATTGGCCCTTGTGCCGCGCTACCGCCAACGCTTGGCGTACGTGCCGTTCGGCCAGGGGCGGCCGGTCTGGGTCGATGACCCCCACTTCAACATTCGTTACCACCTGCGACATTCGGCGCTTCCTAGCCCCGGCGAGGACGCGCAGTTGGCGGCGCTGGCCGGCAGGCTCTTCGCCGATCGACTCGACCGCGACAAGCCGCTCTGGGAGATGAACCTGGTCGAGGGGCTGTCGCCCGGCGAAGACGGCGAGCCGCGCTTTGCGGTGATTGTCAAGACACACCACGCGCTGGTCGACGGCGTCTCCGGTGTTGACATTACGTCGGTCTTGTTCTCCGCAACTGCGGACCAACCGGCGCCGGTGCCGGTGCCGGTGCCGGCCTGGGTTGCGAGGCCGCTGCCCAGCGGCGCCGATCTGCTCAGCAACGCACTGCTCGAACGCCTTTCCGACCCAGCCGAGATGACCCGCGCCCTGCGCTCGATTGTCCGTCGGCCACGACAGGCAGCGGCAACGCTCAGCACGCGCGTAGAGCAGACCGGTGCGCTGGCCTGGGCAGGCCTTGCGTCGGCGCCGCGTACGCCGCTCAACCAGCCGATCGGGCCGCACCGGCGTTACGGCTGGGTCAATGCTTCACTGGCAACCTTCAAGCACATCAAGAACGGCCTCGATGGGACAATCAACGACGCTGTGCTGACGACCGTGGCGCTCGGCCTCGGCCGCTGGCTGCGCCGGCGTGGACTCGACACAGATGGCCTGACGCTGACGGCAATGGTCCCCGTGTCGGTGCGCAGCGAGGACCAGCCCGGCAAACTGGGCAACCAAGTATCAGCGCTCTGGGCGCCGCTGCCGGTTTTCGAGCAGGACCCAGCCGCCGCGTTCGCGTTCATTAAGAAGAAGATGGGCGACCTCAAGCAGTCCGATCAAGCGGTCGGCGCCGACACACTGACCGAGCTTGCCGGTTTCGCTCCGCCAACGATCGCCAGCCAGGCTGCTCGGCTTCAGAACCGTCAGCGACTGTTCAACCTCGTAGTCACGAACGTGCCGGGCCCGCAGCAGCCGCTCTATCTGATGGGCCGTAGGCTGACGTCGCTCTATCCGGTTGTGCCGCTGACGCGTAACACGTCGCTCGGTGTCGCGGCGATGAGCTACTGCGGACGATTGAGCTTTGGCCTGCTCGCCGATTACGACACGCTGCCCGACCTTGGTGACGTCGTCAGCGACATTGGCGCCGCACTATTTGACTTGGCCCGCGCGGCAGAAACCGACCGTCATCGCTGGGATGCGGCGCAGCACGATTCGCTGCTCGCGGCGCACACGCCGGACGGCGAACTACTGAGCGCCGTTTAGCGCCCGTGCGAATCGCGCTCGCCCAGATCAACCCGGTTGTTGGTGACCTCGCCGCCAACGAGCGGATGATTGCTGCCGCGATTGAAGACGCGAAAGCGGCGGGCGCAGCGATCGTTGCCGTGCCTGAGCTAGCGCTCATCGGATACCCGCCCGAAGATCTGCTGCTTAAGTCACATGTGCTCACCGATGTTCGCGCCGCGCTGGAGCGGCTTGCGGCCGGCGTTGAGGGAATCGTCGCCGTCGTTGGTTATCCAGAGCTCGATGGCGAGGTGTACAACTCGGCCGCGGTACTCGCGGACGGTCATGTCGCAGGAAGCTACCGAAAGAATCACCTTCCAAACTACGGCGTCTTCGACGAGCACCGTTACTTTGCGGCCGGCCAGGGCGGCTCGCTGATCGAAGTTAACGGCGTGCTGGTCGGACTAAGTATCTGCGAGGACATTTGGAGTGCTGGACCGCCCGAGAGCGAGGAGGCCGCCGCCGGGGCGGCGCTGATCATCAACCTCTCGGCCTCCCCGTATCAGGCCGGCAAAGGCGCAGAACGCGAAGCAATGCTGGAGCAGCGTGCGCTGGAAAACAATCTCGCGATTGCCTTCTGCGCGCAGGTTGGAGGTCAGGATGAGTTGGTTTTCGACGGACACTCGATTGTTGTTGGTCGCGATGGCGCCTTGCTGGCACGGGCGCCGCAGTTTGAGCAGTGGCTACTGACCTGCGATCTGCCGCTTGAAGCAGCGACCGCGCCGGCAGGTCCGGGAGCGGCGCTGATCGGCAGCTTCACGACCAACCCACCGTCAGCCGACAGCAGCCTTGACCAGGCGATCGCGCCACTGCGCGAGGACGATCAGGCGGTCTATGCGGCGCTAGTGATGGCGACGCGCGATTACACCGAGAAGAACCGCTTTGACGGCGTTGTGCTCGGATTGTCGGGCGGCGTCGACTCGGCGCTCGTTGCCTGCATTGCGCGCGACGCGCTCGGGCCGGATTGCGTGACCTGCGTGACGATGCCGTCGCAGTACACATCAAGCAGCACCTACAGTGACGCCGTGACGCTCGCTGATTCACTGGGTGTGCGGCTGATCGAGTTGCCGATCGGTGACCTGATGGCCAGCTACGGCGAGCTGCTGACCCCGGTTTTCGAAGGGCGCGAGCCGGACCTGACCGAAGAAAACCTGCAGGCAAGGATCCGCGGCAACCTCTTGATGGCGCTTTCGAACAAGTTCGGTTGGCTGGTTCTGACAACCGGCAATAAGTCGGAGATAGCAGTTGGCTACTCGACCCTTTACGGCGACAGCGCAGGCGGTTTCGCCGTCATCAAAGACGTTCCTAAAACGCTCGTCTTCCGACTGGCGCATCTGCGTAACGGGCTCGCCGACGCGCCGATCCCGGCCGAGGTCTTGACGCGTGCGCCATCGGCGGAACTACGGCCCGATCAGACGGACCAGGATTCGTTGCCGCCGTACGAAGTACTCGACCCGTTGCTCGAGGGCTACGTTGAGCGCGACCTCGGCGCCGAGCAGCTGATCGCCGAAGGTTTCGACGCTGAGACCGTGGCCCGCGTGATCGCGCTGGTCGATCGCGCCGAATACAAGCGCCGCCAACAGCCGCCCGGCATCAAGGTCACCGGCAAGGCATTCGGCCGCGACCGGCGGATGCCGATCACTAACCGTTATCGCCAGTAAGCCGTCTAACGCCCAGGTAGTGGGCGGACGGCAATCGTCATCCTCACAAGCGCGCAGAGCCGCTGCTCGTCGTCGCTGATTTCAACCTCCCAAACCCAAGTTGTTCGGCCCTTATGGCGCGGCCGGGCGACAGCATGGATTGTGCCGCCCATTATCGGTCGCAGGAAACTCGTCTGGTTTGACAAACCCTGAGCCCCGTTACCGTCGGGCACGACAGCGACGGCAGTTGCCGACGAGGCCAACGACTCAGCGATTGAGGCGAAGACGCCGCCGTGCACCAGTCCCATCGGCTGCATGTGATGCTCAGCGACCGTTACCTGCGCCCGCGCCAGATCGGGGCTCAGCTCAAGCACCTCAAGCCCGTAGAGAGCGTCGAAGGTGCGATCAAGCGGTACTACTGGCTCAAAGATCGGTTCCGGAACGGATTCGGGCATAGGCGCACGATACTGCTGCCCTGCTCTAACCTTGGCAGCCGATGGCAACCCTTGAACAACTTCCCCCTGATCAGCGCGCAGTTCTCAGCCTGCTGCTCAGCCAGCAGAAGAGCTACGCCCAGATCGCCGAGTCGCTAGAGCTGAGCGAGTCAGACGTCAGCGAACGCGCTTACCGTGCACTGGACGAGCTGGCACGACCCGAGAAATCACCGTCAGCTCGCCGGCGCTCGGAGCTGGGCGATTACCTGCTCGGCCAGCAGAGTAACGAGGCCGCCGCAAAGACGCAGCAGTCACTTGGCCGCTCACCGAACGACCGCGCTTGGCTGCGCGCCGCCGCAGCGCCGCTTGCCGCTCTACCGGCTGTCCGGCTGCCGGTCATCCCGGGCGCCGACGCCGCTCCAGACGGAGCACTGCTGGTTACTGGTGATGCCACGCCGCCGCCACGCACAGTCGGCGGCCTGCGCAGCGGCGTGATCGTGATTGCGCTCGCGGCGCTCGCGGTTGCCGTTACCGTGGGAGTACTAATCGGGCGAGCCAGCGGCGGCGATGGTTCGGGCGCTAACACCACCGCAGCCACCACGGCGACCAATGCTTCAACGACCGCGACACCGATCGCCCGGGCAGCGCTTAAGGCGCCGGCCGGTGCCGCCGCACCGAAAGCGGTCGGCGTCGCCGAAATCTCGCAGCAGGCCGACAGCCGCGTACTGAGCGTCGTCGCCAAGGCGATGCCGGCGGCTCCGTCAGGCAGCCAGTACGGCGTTTGGCTGACCGCTGACGCGAAGCCGGCGGTTTGGCTTGGCTACTTCCAGGCGATCGCAAAGAGCGGCGGCGGGATCGCCCTGCAAGGAACATTGAACGGCGATCCCAATCTATACAGCGGCGTGCTCGTCTCGCTCGAATCGGACAAGGGCACACCGACTAGCCCGGGGAAGAGCTACCTCGTCGGCCCGCTGCGGTTCAGCGCCGCCAGCTAGCGCCTAAAGAAGCTTTCCGGGGTTCATCAGCCCGCGCGGGTCTAGCGACCGCTTGACTGCGAGCAGCGCTGCGACGCCGGCAGCACCGTCCTCGGCCTTCAGGTAGCGCTTGTGATCGATGCCGATCCCGTGATGATGCGTGATCGTGCCGCCGTTATCGATAATTGCCTGGCAGGCGTCATGCTTAGCCGTCTGCCACTGAGCCAACGGATCGGCGGCATCTTGGCGAGCGAGGAATGTGAAGTAAAGCGATGCGCCGGTCTGGTAAAGGTGCGAGATGTGGCAGCCAACAATTGGGGCGTGCGCCGACAAAGCTCGGCTGACGCCGTGGTACAGATGGTTGATGTTGGACCAAGTCGTTGAGCTCTCAAGCGTCTCAACCATCACGCCGCGGGCGATCAACTCATCGCGCAGATAGGGCGACTGGAAACGCGACCGAGCCCACGACCGGCCGGCCTCAGCGCCGAGGCTGACGGCGCCATGGCGCCCAAGCGTAGGAAGCGCCGCTCGGCGGCGCTGGTCGAGGCTGCCGGCAGCGCCCTCCCAGCCAAGAATCGTCAGTGCGCCGCCAGCGGCGCCGCGACCGCGCAGGTAGGCCGCGACCAACTTGCCCTTCGCACCGGAACGGCCAGCCAGCGCGAGCATCATCTCACTCTCCGGTTCGTCAGAGCAGCGCGCGACGTCGGGCGAATCGCCAGCCTGCTCAAGCTCGCGCAGTGCCTGAGCGCCGGCCTCAAAGGACGGAAAGACCCAGGCTTCGTAGCGCGTCGTTTGCGGCGCCGGTGCGACCTCGAGCGATACCTCAGTAATCACGCCAAGCGCCCCTTCGGAGCCGGCGACGACGGCTCGTAGGTCCGGGCCAGCGGCGCTTGCGGGGCGTGCGGCGAGGTTCAGTTCGCCAGCTGGAGCGACGAGCCGCGCGCCAACCAGCAGCTCATCAATCCGGCCGTAGCCGGTCGACGCCTGCCCGGCCGATCTGGTCGCTACCCAGCCGCCAACCGATGAGTACTCAAAGCTCTGCGGAAAATGGCCAAGCGTGAAGCCGTGAGCGCGCAGCGCGTGCTCCAGCTCGGGGCCACGCATGCCTGCTGAAAAGCGTGCGACGCGTGAATCTTGGTCGAGCGAAAGAAGCGCGCGAGAGCGGCTTAGATCAAGCGCGATCACAGAGCCGAAGTCACCTCGGCGCGGCGCGACGCCACCGACGACGCTCGTTCCGCCACCGAACGGCACTACGGCGATTCCTTGCTTGGCACAGATCTTTAGCAGCGCAGCGACTCCGTCATGGTCGGCTGGGTAGACCACTGCGTCCGGCGCCGCGATCCGGTCAGAGCCGCGCATCGCCAGCAGGTCCGGATAACTCTTGCCGGCTGCGTGTAGCAGCCTCGCGTGATGGTCGGTGCGCAAGTGGGCGGAACCGATCCGGTCAGCGATCTTGACTGCCGAACGCTTGCCAAGGCTGCTCTTACGTATCCGAACCTGATCGATCTGCGGTGCTGGCTGCGGTGCTGGCAGCGTCCCGCCAAGTCGCTCGGCCAGCCACCCGTCGGCGTCTTCCGGCAAGCCAGGTGCTTTGATGTCTTCGCCCCAGCCCCAGAAACGCATCTCAGCTGACGGTGCCATGAATCTCCCCCAAGCGCTGTAGCGCCTCGTCAAGTTGGTGGCGTGTCGCCCGTCGCATCATTGGCCCACCGAGCCGCGAAAGGCCACGCGGCTTACGTTCGATCGTAATCTCGACCGTCGCCACTGATTCAGATAGCGCTGTCACTAGCAGCGAGGTTTGAGCGGTCCGTAAGACCGCCGCAAACGGTGTCTCTTCGAGCTCTTGGCGAAATGTCCAGCGGGTTGGCGCGCTGCGCTCGGTCGTCACAAAATCAGCGCGAACGTCGCGCCCTTTCTTTGTCGTCAGCAGCTCCGTGAAGGAGTCTTCGCCGTTTAGCTCAACGCGTGAGACGCGTGGCCACCACTTAGGCAACTGGCGCGGATCGCTGAGCTGATCCCAGACCCGGCGCGCAGGCGCGGCAAGCGTAATCTGGCCGGTGACGGCGCTCACATTGCTCGCAGCGTTAGCGTGCTCGGCCGGCAGCAGCGACGGTCAGTTGAGCAGCGCACGGAGGTCACCGATCAGCAGCAGATGTTTTAGGTGCGTCGTTACCGCTGCCAGCTCCTCAAGCGCCTCGGTCGCTTCGCCGCGCCGCGCAGCATTGCGTGATCGCAGCGATGGCGCCAGTAGCTGCTGTAGCAGCGCCGACTCGCGGTCGGCTGAGGTTTTGAAGACGCGGAGGTTCCGCGCGCCGACGCCGTAGCGCGCCAGCTCAACCGCAGCGCGGACGATCTCGCATTGGTTCTCGTCGTAGACGATTGAGCCTGTTTCGCCGCGCGGCTGGATGATCTGGAATGACTCCAGCTCGGCGATCAGCGCGGCGTCGGCGCCGGTTGTCTCGATCAGTTCGGCCAGTGTGCGGTAAGGCCCGGGTGACGGTGCGAAGACCGATGGCAGCCGACGCTGCTTAGCGCGACCCGGCCTGTCAGCGCTTGCCAGCGGGGCTACTTCGGCGTCGGTGCGCCCGATCGCGAGCTCCTGACGGATCACGCGCAACGGCAGAAACTCATCGCGCTGCAGCCGCAGAATCGTCCGCAGTCGGCCAACGTCCTCCTGCGAGTAGAGCCGGTAGCCGCCGGGCGTGCGGCGCGGCGTTACGAGCCGCTGGTTTTCGAGGTAGCGAATCTTCGAGATCGAGATCTCGGGAAACTCGCGCGACAGCGACTTGCAGACTGCCCCGATCGTCATTGGCTTGCCGCGGCGCGGCGCGGGCCTGGCAGGCGAGCTGGCAATCGTGCGTTGTGCGTCGCGGGCGGAAGGCATGTCGCGGGCGGAAGGCATCGATCAGCGCGAAAGGAAGGTCAGTTTGTATTTCCCGATCTGCAGCTCATCACTATCTTCAAGCAGCTGAGAGTCGATTCGACGACGGTTGACGTAAGTGCCGTTGAGTGACCCTAAGTCGTTCAGGAACCACTGGTCGTTTCGGCGCACGAGCAGAGCGTGGTCGCGTGAAACGGTGATGTCGTCGAGGAAGATCGCACTGTCGGCGCCGCGGCCAATTGTCAGCCGGTCGCTGTCGAGCGCGAAACTCTCCCCCGCCCGCCCGCCGCCGCCGCGAACAACGAGCAGCGCACCCTCCTGTTCCAGCATGTCGTCAAGGTCGACCGGCACCAACTCACCGCTGGCCTCATCGATCCGATAACTGGCGGTCGACTCGCGATCCTCTTCGCCCGGCTCGCCAAGGAAGGCGCCGCACTTCTGGCAGTACTTTGCTCCTTCGCTGTTGGCGAAGGCGCATTCGGGACAATGCAGCATTGGCGCGAGCATACCAGCGCCAACCCCACCGTCAACCTTAGGTTCAGGTTGTGCGTGACCGCAGCTGAGCGACAGCCGAACGGCCGTATTCAAAGCTCGCTACCAGCAGCAGGACAACACCGGCTGCCAGCATGATCGTCGCCGCCAGACGAGCACCGCAGAGCCCAAGGAAAAGGCCGCTCATCGCCGGCCAAACACCCCAGCGGCCCCACCAGTTGATCTCCAGTTTCACGCCGCGCCGCAGCACATATGAGCCGGCGATCAGCATCAACAGTTCGCGCGCGATTAGCACCGCCAGCAAGGGCCACGGGATCAGGTCAAAGTGCCAGCAGACGACGATCCCGGCGATCACCAGCAGGCGGTCGATCGCCGGGTCGAGGATCGCCCCAAGCCGGCTGTACTGACCGGTCACGCGGGCGGCGATACCATCGATGTAGTCGCCCCAGGCAATCACTGCGTAGATTGCAGCGGATAGTGGTGCGACGCCGCCGGCCCGCCACGCAACGATCAAGAAGACCGGGATAAGTAACAGCCGCAGAAGTCCGATCGCGTTGGGGATCGTCCAGGGCCGCAGCGGCGCGTCGGGCAGCGTCTCCGGCGGCGGTGGCCCCGAGCGGTCTAGACCAAAAAAGCGGCGCAGCGTCAGCTTCGGACGGTCTGGCTGCTGGTCGCTCACGGCAGTGTCGTCAGCAACTCGCGGACCGCCGCGAAGGTGCCGTCACCAAGCTTGACTGCAGCAAGCTCGACCTGGCCGCGCCGGGCCTGTGCTTCAAGGCTGCCGCTTTCCAGCGAGCGCTTACCGATCGTCAGGCGCAGAGGGCAACCGAGCAGCTCGGCGTCGGTGAACTTCTCCCCCGGCCCGGCGTCACGGTCGTCAAACAGCACGTCAACGCCAGCATCCTGCAGTTCAGCGTAAAGACTTTCGGCTGCGTCGCGCTCCGCTGTGCCCGGCTTGCCGAGGACAACCAACTCGACCTGCCAGGGGGCAATCGCTCGCGGCCAGGCGATCCCGGCCTCGTCGGCGTTCTGCTCGATCGCCGCTGCAGCGATCCGCGCCGGACCAATCCCGTAGGAGCCCATCACGATCGGTTGCTCGCAGCCATCTTGATCGAGGAAGACCGCGCCGAGCGGTTCGGAGTAGCGAGTTCCCAGTTTGAAAATGTTGCCGACCTCGATCGCCGTCTCGATCCTTATCGGCTGCCCATCAGCGAGGTCGCCTGCTTCAACGCTGCGAATGTCGGCCGCCTCGAAGTCAAAGTCGCGGCCGGGCTCGACCCCAAGTAGATGAAGATCAGGGCGGTTTGCACCGCAGACCCAGCCGCCTGGCTGCTCGGCGACAGCCAAGTCAAGCAGCACATCAAGCTCGGTCGCGACCGGGCCGATGAAGCCGGGCGGGCCGATCAGGTCGCTGATCTGCTGCTCAGATGCCGGATGAAACTGCTCCCCCAGCACGGCGCGCAGCTTGAACTCGTTAACGCGGTGATCGCCGCGCACAACCGCCATAACTGCACGGCCACTATCGGTGACCACGGGAAAGGCCTTCAGTAGCGCCGACGGCGGCAGGCTCAGCGCGGCTCCGACCTGCTCAATCGTCTTTGCCTCCGGCGTTTCCACCTCGGCCGGCGCATCCAACCGCGCTGGCAGGTCGGCCGGCGGCGGCGTGGCGCTCGCGACCTCAACGTTTGCTGCGTAGCCAGGCGCCAACGCGACCTCGTTCTCGCCTGCGGGGCAGGGCGCCATGTACTCGTGTGCGCCGCTGCCGCCCATCACGCCGACATCTGATTCAACTCGATACCACTCCAGGCCGCAGCGCTCAAAGATTCGGTCGTAAGCCTGAATGTGCAGTTGGTAGCTGTGCTCCAGCCCGTCCTGATCACGATCGAACGAGTAGGAATCCTTCATGATGAACTCGCGTGTACGCAGGACACCGGCCCGCGGACGCGGCTCATCGCGCGCCTTGGTTTGGAAGTGGTAAAGAATCAGCGGCAAGTCCCGGTACGAACGGACGACCTGTGAGACGTGGAAGGTGACGGCCTCTTCGTGCGTCATCGCCAGCACCAGATCAGAGCCTTTGCGGTCGCTCAGCGAAAACAGTTCGTCGATTCCGTCGCGCCCTGTCTTCGCCCACAGCTCACGCGGCTGAATAACGGGCATCAGCATCTCCTGCCCGCCAATCGCGTCGATCTCTTCGCGGATGATCTGGGTGATCTTGCTGTGCACTCGCCAGCCGGCTGGAAGCCATGTCCAGAGCCCTGCGCCAAGCTGGCGAACGAGGCCGGCGCGAACGCCGAGCACATGCGACAGGGCCTGCGCGTCGGCCGGTGCTTCGCGTTCAGTCGGCAGCAACAGCTGAGAGATTCGCATTGAGCCGCAGACTATCCAGTTGTGCGCGCTAAGTTAGACTTCGCCCCTAGGACAACGCAAGGAGATAGACAATGGCTTTCGACCTTCCCGCCCTTCCCTACGGTTTCGACGCTCTTGAACCGCACATTGATGCAAAGACGATGGAGATCCATCACGACAAGCACCATCAGGCCTACGTTGACAAGCTGAACGCGGCGGTTGAAGGCACCGCTGCGGCCGACAAGTCGATCGAAGAGTTGATCGTTGGGCTCGCCGCGCTGCCGGCCGACATTCAGGCCCCGGTTCGCAACAACGGCGGTGGGCACATCAACCACAGCCTATTCTGGGAGTCGATGAGCGCCGATGGCGGCGGCGCCCCGAGCGGTGATCTGGCTGCCGCGATCGATGACGCATTCGGCTCGTTTGACGCCTTCAAAGAGGCCTTCGAAGCAGCCGGCGTCGGCCAATTTGGCTCCGGCTGGTCATGGCTGGTCGCTGATGGCGGCAAGCTGGCAGTGGTCAGCACGGCAAATCAGGACTCGCCGCTGACCGACGGCAAGACGCCGTTGCTTGGCAACGATGTCTGGGAGCACGCCTACTACCTGAACTACCAGAACCGTCGTCCCGATTACCTCAAGGCCTGGTGGAACACCGTCAACTGGGACGTCGTCAGCACCCGTTTCGCCGCAGTTTAGGCCGCTAACCGGCGCATCGCGGCCGCGTTGGCTGCTTACATAAGGGGTGTGCTTCGCCTGCTGAAAATAACAGCGCCTCTCGCGCTGCTGATGCTCGTTCTCGCCGCCCCTGCCGGCGCAGGATCGCTGATGAAAGTTGGCGTTGACGACGACAACCTGATGCAGCGTCAGCCTGGCCGCGCCGCGCCGACCGCCGCTTCGTGGCAGAAAGCCGGCGTCGACCAAAGCCGAATCACACTGATCTGGTCACGGATCGCGCCGTTAGCGTCGAGCGTCACTCGGCCAGAAGGCTTTGACCCGCGCAACCCCGACAGCCCAGGCTATTACTGGGTGGATGTCGACAATGCCGTCGCCGCGCTTCGCGCGCACCAGATTGACGTGACCTTGGCGCTGACAACTCCTGGCCCGATCTGGGCAAGTCAGGTGCCGTCACGGCGCGATCAGACCTACAAACCAAGCCCGACCGAGTTTGGTGACTTTGCCCACGCCGTGGCGCTGCGCTACGGCAGCCAGATCCACAGCTACGTGCTGATTAACGAACCGAATCTGTGGCAGTGGTTAACGCCGCAGTGGTCTTGCAAATCGGCGGCTGCCAGCAGCTGCACACCAGCCAGCCCGGCGATCTATCGGAAGCTCTTCCGAAGCGGCTACGACGCGATTAAGGCGATCACTCCGAAGGCGATGGTCTGGGGCGGCTCGCTCGCTCCCGGCGGTAGCCCGGGACGGCTCCAAACACGTTCATCGCTTGGGCCACTGCTGTTTTTGCGCAGCATGGGCTGCGTCAGCAGCTCCTTCAAGAACGATCGTTCGAGCGCGACCTGCAAAGGTTTTAAGCCGCTGGCGATCGACGGTATCGCGATTCATCCGCACAGCGCCCAGCGCGCGCCCGATCTCCCAGCGAGACAAGCCGATACCGTCACAATCGCGACGATGTCGCGCCTAACGACAACGATCGACAAGATCCAGGCGCGCGGCGGTGTGCTGAACGGAGCAGCGACAGGGTCGGCTCAAAAGAGCAAGCGGATCGACGTTTACATAGATGAGTACGGCGTTCAAACCAATCCGCCCGACACGCTCTCCGGCGTTTCGCTGTCCAACCAGAACGCCTACTACCAGCAGGCCGCCTACATGATGTGGAAGAACTCCCGCGTCAAACTTTTTGCCCAGTACCTGTGGCTGGACGAGCCGGTCGATGCCGCCAGCTTTGGTGCTGGGTCATGGCAGTCCGGCGTCTACTTCGCGAGCGGCAAGCCAAAGCCGTCGGCCGGCAGCTTCCCGCATCCCTTCTGGGTTGATCTGCCGCGCCGCTCAAGCAGCGCAACTGTCTGGGGCCAGGTACGCCCTGGCGCGCCAGCGAGCGTGACGGTTGAGCGCAAGCTTGGCTCTGCAGCCTTCAAGAAGCTGAAAACGTTGCAGCCAAACGCTGCCGGCTACTTCTCGTTCAAGACGACGGTGCGCAGGAAGGCCACGTTCCGCTTTCAATACAACGACGGCAAGCTGCGCAGCTCCGACACGCGAACTGTCGCTCCGCGGCGCTGAGATGGCCGCCAGCCTGCACCGCGCTCTGACCGTTGCCAGCGTTGGACTGAGCCTGTTGGTCGCGGCGCCCGGCGCGGAAGCCGCGCAGCCCCCGTCCCACGCCGAGGTTGCGATCAGCGACCCAACGATTACCGGCAAGACTCCGGGCCTGGTCGGAGCCTTCGCGCCGCGCTGGCGGGCCGCCGGAATTGACGTCGCTTCGGTCACCGCCGCTTGGCGGCAGATTGCTCCCGCGACCAATGCGAAACGGCCTCCTGCCGGTTTTGACGGAGCCGACCCCCGGTCGCGGTTCTACGACTGGGGCAACCTCGACAGCGTGATCGATACGTTACGTGCGAAGCGGATTGAGCCACTACTGACGATCACCGGCCCGGGGCCGCTTTGGTCGAGCAGCGACCCCGAACGCGGCAGCGCTCGCTACCGACCGAGCCCGCAGCTGTTCAAGGCTTTCGTTAACGCCGTTGTTCAGCGCTATCGAACCAAGGTCGACCGTTACATCGTTTGGTACGAACCGAATGACGCTGCCAATCTGCGACCCCAGTTCAGCTGCATTAGGACCGAATGCTCGCCGCGATCAGCCACTACCTACCGCGAGCTGTTTAACGTTGCCGCGCCAGCGATCCGATCAATGGACCCCGGCTCGCTAGTTTTCGCGGGCGCGCTCGCTGGTCGCGGGTCAACGCCCGATGATTCTGATTCGGCAATGGACCCGCTCGTTTGGATTCGCTCGTTTGGTTGCGTCGGTGAGGAGATGGCGCCCGATCGCAGCTCCTTCGGTTGCAAAGAGTTTCAGCCTGCCGCGATCGACGGCCTTGCCGTCCACCCAGGCCAGCGCGGCCGAGCCCCAAACGTCAGCTTGCCGAAGTGGTCAGAGGTCGGGATTGGCGATACCAGCCGCTTGATCGCAACGTTGGACCCGCTGCAGGCCGCGGGCGGCATCGTTAATAACGTCGACGCTGCGCTGCCGATCGACCTGTACTACACCGAGTGGGGCTACCAGACCAACCCTCCCGACGTCTTTAGCGGCGTCTCGCTGAGCAATCAGTCACGCTGGCTGGCGCAAGGCGCCCGGATTGTCTTCAGCGAACCACGCGTCAAGTTGCTCGGGCAGTATCTGTGGCGTGACGAGCCGGTTGTAGACGGCGGCCTCGCCGCCGACGCCTACAGCGGCGGACAGAGCGGCCTCTACGGCTTCGATGGCAACGCAAAGCCAGCGGCGCGCAGCTTCGCCAACCCCTTCTGGGTGTCGCTCTCCGGTGACCGTCGCACGGCAAAGCTGTGGGGGCAGGTGCGACCGGGAGGCGCGCACCAAATTGGGATTGAACGGCGGATTGGGTCGGCCCGGTTCAGGACCGTCGCGAGCGCCCAGACCGACGCCGACGGTTACTTCACCGCCGCTCAGCCAATCGCAACCAAAACCAGCTTCCGTTATTACTGGACGGCCGACGGTTCCCGCGGCGCAAAGCGCAACCATTCCAGCTCGTTCACCCTTTCGCCGAGGTGAACGGCGCGTCAAGATCGCGTAAAGCGGCGACCGGCGACCGGCGATTGCTGATCATCGAGCTTCGGCTTGGTTATCACGCCGGCAGCCTGCAGCAAATCTTCGCCGCCACCGGAGGCAGCGTTCGCTTCGGCTGCAAGCGCCGCCATCCGTTCAGGCGTCATCGCCGAAGCATCCTCATTCTCGGCCAACCACTGCGCCGCCTCAGCCGCCGCTCCCACGTCGCGCACAACTGTCTTGCCTGACTCGTAGTAACGGTCAATCTCGGCAAAAAGTTCATCGACCAAGCGGTCGGTCGGCACCTTCTTCAGCGGCTCTCCCTTGGAGAAGATCATCCCGGAATCCTTTGCCCCTGTGATCCCAAAGTCGGCGTGGCGCGCCTCGCCAATCCCGTTGACAGCGCAGCCAAGGACCGAGACTTCGATCGCGTCGGGGTAGGCCTCAAGCCGGCGTTCAACCTCGACAACGACCGAATCCATATCGAACTGCAGCCGCCCGCAGGTTGGGCAGGCGATCAGTACCGGGCCTCGTTCACGCAGTTTTAACGCTTTGAGGATCTCCCAGGCAACCTTGACCTCTTCCTCCGCGTGGAAGGTCGACAGCGAGATCCGCACCGTGTCGCCGATGTCGTCAGCCAGCAGCGCGCCGAGCCCGACCGCCGACTTGAGCGATCCCGTCCAGCGCGTGCCGGCCTCAGTCACGCCAAGATGGATTGGGTAGTCGATTCGCGCCGCCAACTGGCGGTTCGAGGCGATTGTGTTCGGCACACTGGTTGACTTCATCGAGATCTTGAAGTCGGTGAAGTCGAGCCGCTCCATCAGCTCGACGAACTCGACCGCAGCTGTGACGAGCGCCTCAACCGGGTTGCTGTATTCGAGCTCCATCAAGTGTTTGGGCAGCGAACCAGAATTGACGCCGATCCTCAAGGGGATGCCGGCGGCAGTTGCGGCGGCGACAACTTCGGCAACCTTCTCCGGCCCACCAATGTTGCCGGGGTTAAGACGGACGCAGGCAGCGCCGCTAGCGATCGCCTTTAGCGCCAGCGTATGGTTGAAATGGATGTCGGCGATTATCGGAATCGGCGACTTTGCGACGAGCGTCTTCAGCGCCTGGGCATCGGCCTCGCGCGGGACAGCGAGGCGGATCAGGTCGGCTCCGGCATCGGCGCAGCGAACGATCTGCGCCAGTGTCGGCTCGATCTTTGCCGTCTCGGTCTTGGTCATCGTCTGCACGGCAACCGGCGCACCGCCGCCGATCAGCACGCCGCCAACGTTGATCTGTCGCTTCGAAGCCACGTCGACAGTGTAGGAAAGGTTCGCCGCGACGGTGCCGGGGATAAGGTTGACCGACCGATGACTAGCGAAGCCAACCCGATCAACCTCGCGGAGTACGAGCGCCTAGCCGCCCTCTGCCTCGGTCCTGGCGCGCTTGGCTATTACGCCGGCGGCGCCGGCGATGAGAACACGCTGCGCGCCAACTGCGCCGCTTGGAGTGAGTTCGAACTGCGGCCCCGCGTATGTGTTGACGTCTCGTCGGTCTCGACCGCAGCGCAGATCCTTGGCGAGCAGCTGTCAATGCCGATCCTGATCGCGCCGACGGCCCTGCAGCGGATGGCGCACGCTGACGGCGAACCGGCAATGGCCCGGGCAGCGCAGGCTGCCGGCACGTTGATGGTCTGTTCAATGTTGGCCAGCTCAACTCAGGCCGAGATCGCCGCCGCCGCCCCCGGCGCTCCGCGCTGGATGCAGCTCTATCTTTGCCGCGACCGTGCGATCAGCTACGCGCTTGTCGACGAAGCGGTCGCGGACGGCGCAACCGCCATTGTCGTGACGGTCGACGCGCCGCGCGCCGGCCTGCGAGAGCTGGACCTGCGAACCGCCTTCACGGTGCCAGACGGCATCGAAATGCCGGGCGTAAACGCAGTCCTTGGCCACTCGTCCTCGCTCACCGTCCAGCAGTTCTTTGAGTTGGTTGACCCAGCACTCGACTGGGACGGACTGGCGGAGTTCATCGCCTCCTGCCGATTGCCGGTGATTGTCAAGGGCGTTCAGTGCGGCGAAGATGCCGTCCTAGCTCAGGCGAACGGCGCCGCAGCGGTGATCGTTTCCAACCACGGCGGCCGTCAACTCGACAATGTCGCGCCGACCGCTCGGTTACTGCCAGAGGTGGTTGAGGCGCTGGCCGGTAGCATTGAGGTGTTGGTCGACGGAGGGATCCGGCGCGGCACCGACGTTGCCACGGCGCTAGCGCTGGGCGCCGACGCTGTGCTGGTAGGGCGGCCGGCACTATGGGGGTTGGCGGCCGACGGCGAGGCCGGGGCGGCCCACGTGTTGGAGCTACTGCGCAGTGAGTTTGAACTGGCACTGGCGCTGCTCGGCGTCTGCACACCGGCGCAGTTAACCGCCGCGCACGTGCGTCGAAGCGGCCGTTAGAACTGTGTTAAATGGACCGACGCGCTAACCGGCGTAGAGCGCTTCGATCTCGGCGCTGAACTTCTCAGCGATCGGCTTGCGTTTCAGCTTCATCGTCGGTGTCAGCTCGTCGCCGCCGGGCTCCCAGGCGGCCGGCAGCAGCTTGAACTTCTTGATCTGCTCGACCCGCGCAAGGTGACTGTTGCCCTTCTCTACTGCTGCTTGGACCAGTTCGAGGAGCTGCGGATTGACTGCCAGTTCAGCGATCGTGGCATCTTCAATCCCTTGCTGCGCGGCCCACTGCGGCGCGAAGTCCGGGTCGAGCGAGATCAGCGCCGTGTTATATGAGCGCCCGTCGCCGATGCAGCAGACCTGATCGATCAACGGTGAGGCTGTCTTGATCTGAGCCTCAATGTTGGCCGGCGACATGTTCTTGCCGGCGGCATTGATGATCAGCTCCTTCTTGCGGTCGACGATCTTCAGGTAGTTGGCTTCGTCGAACTGCCCGATGTCGCCGGTCGCGAGCCAGCCATCGGCGTCAATCGTTGCCGCGGTCTCCTCTGGCATGTTGCGGTAGCCGAGCATCACCAGTTCGCCGCGGATCATCACTTCGCCATCCTCGGCGAGTTTGATCTCGACGCCGGGGACGGCGGGGCCCACGGTTCCAATCCTCACGTTGCCGGGCGGGTTGACGGTGCCGCCGCCGCAGGTCTCCGACATTCCCCACAGTTCGGCCAGTGGCAGGCCAATCGCGTGGAAGAATTCGAGCACTTCGACCGGCGTCGGCGCGGCGCCGACGTTGATCGTCACAACCTCGTCAAGGCCGAGCATCGCCCGCAACGCTGTGAAGTATTTCTCGTCCGCGTCGGCGACGGTTTGCGCGAGCTCGTCCGGGACCGGCTCGCCGGCCTGCTCAAGGCGGACCTTTTTGATCGCTGCGGCGAGCGCTGCTTGGAGTGGTTCGCGCTGCTCGGCGGGTTGCCCTGCGACCATTGTTTCAAGGCCGCTGCGGAGCTTCTCCCAAATCCGCGGCACGGCGAAGAACCACTGAGGATGCACCTCAGGTAGCACCTCCATCACGGCACGGGGATCGTCGGTCGATGTGATTTCAAAGCCCAGCACGGCCGGCAGGTAGTGATGAGCGGCGCGCTCGGCGATGTGGGCTGAGGGCAGCCAGCTGATCACGCGCGAGCGCGGTGGGAACTGGACAATCTCGGCTATTGAGTTGACCATGAACATCAGGTTGTGGTGCGAAAGTTGTACGCCTTTTGGTGGGCCGGTCGTGCCGCTGGTGTAGATCAGCGTGAGAACGTCGTCTGCGCCGATCTCGGCCGCTGCGGCGTCGCCGTCGAAGTCCGGAGCGAGCGCTTCGAGCTCTGCGAGGCTGAGCATCCCTTCCGGCGGCCCACTCTCCGGTGGATCAATCAGCACGATCTTTGGCGCGTCGCCCGGCCCGGCGGATGCCGCCTGCACGGCGTTGAGGTAAAGCTGCTCGGTGACAACAACCTTCGCCGCGGCGTCGGTCAGCAGGTACTCAATCTGCTCCGCAGTGTAGGTCTGGTAGATCGAGAAGGGAGTACCGCCAGCGGTCATAACGCCAAAGTCGACGATGTGGAACTCAGGCCGGTTGACGAGCATCAGCGCAACCGTGTCGCCTTTCTCTAGGCCAAGCGCGCGCAGGCCGCCGGCGATGCGGTCGACGCGTTCAAGCCCCTCTCCCCACTTGATCACCGAAGAACCGTCGCGGCTCTTGACCCAAACCTCGTCGGCGTAGGCGCGCGCCGTGATCCGGAATGCTTGCGCGAGAGTTGGCGCGTTCATGGCCTGTGCGTCTGCAACTTCGGTAGTCATCCGGAGATCCTCTCCTCGGCTCAATTGGCTTCTTCAATAAAACTAGTCCACGGCCGCCTGCCGCGTCGAGTTATCGAATGTTGAAACCGCCCCCCTGCAGGCGCCCGATGTCATTCGACAACCCGACCGCGAACAGCACCAACACCATCACAAAGCCGATTACGCTTGATCGTTCCATTACTGAATAGGCGATCGGCCGGCCACGCAGCTTCTCGGCAATCGCCCAAAAGATGTGTCCGCCGTCGAGCGGCAGAAACGGGAACAGGTTGATCAAGGCAAGCGAGAGCGAGATGATCGCTAGGACACTGAGCGCCTGAACGATGTCGAAATCGAACGACTGTCGCGTCACCTCATAGCTGCCTACAACGCCGGAGAGCTGTTTACGCGCCTCGGCGTCGTAGAAGACGCGCGACAGCGCACTGAGCGTCAGGCCACTGATTCGCACCATCTCGGTTGTGCTGCGACCGGCAGCTTGTAGCGGCCCTAATCGATCGCGGTTAGCGGCAAAGTTGAAGCCGATCCGTGAACGCTTAACAGCGGCGTCGTAACGTGGCGTAACCTCGAAGCTGCGCCGCGCATCGCCCCGTACAACGACGATGGCGACCGGCGTGGCAGCCCGGCAGCCGTTGACCGGCTCGCCAGCGCAGCGGTGGGCCGCGATCGCGTCGCTCAAAGTAGCGATATCGCCGCGTTTGCCGTCGACCGAAACAAGACGGTCGCCTTGGCGGAGCGTGTTCGCGGCAGGCGAGCCCGGTTCAACCTTCTCGACCACACTGGAAGGCGTGTTGACGCCGACGATCATGAACAGCGCAAACAAAATCAAAAACGCAACCAGAATGTTCATCAAAGGCCCGGCGGCAATCACAAAGACCCGCTTGTTGACTGCCATCCGTGAGTAGGAGCGCGGCTGCAGCGCAGGCTCGATCTGCTCGGCCGGATTCATTCCCATGATCCGCACGTAGCCTCCGAGCGGGATTATGCCGATGCAGTACTCGGTCTCACCGCGCTGGCGCTTCCAGATGTGCGGCGGGAAGAAAAGCGAGAAGCGCTCAACCTTCATCCCAACTCGCTTCGCGGCCCAGAAGTGACCAAGTTCGTGAAGCAGCACAAGCGCCGAGAAGCCAACGAAGGCGAGCAGATAACTCATTGCAACGAGTGTAGGCGGCGCCGGTTAAGCGAGCGCCGCCACGAACGAGGCCGCGCTTTCGCGTGCCTCACGGTCGGTCGCTATCAAAGTCTCAAACGAGAAGGTCTGCTCGCTTGGCAGTTTTTCAAGCGTCGCGCCGATCACCGCTGCGATGTCGACGAACGAACAGCGTCGGTCAAGGAATGCTGCGACGGCGACCTCATTCGCGGCGTTGAGAATGCACGGCGCCGTGCCGCCCGTCCGCCCTGCGGCGATCGCCAGGCCCAGCGCCGGAAAGGCCGACTTGTCGATCGGTTCAAAAGTTAGGGCGCCGACTGCTACAAGGTCGAGCGGTGCGAGCGGCAGGGCTGTGCGCCGTGGCCACAGCAGGGCGCTCGCGATCGGCAGCTTCATATCTGGGTAGCCCAAGTGGGCGATTGAGGCCCCATCCGACAACGTGATCATTGCGTGGACGATCGACTGCGGGTGGACGACCACGTCAATCCGGTCGTATGGCGTGCCAAACAGGTGGTGTGCCTCGATTACCTCAAGGCCCTTGTTCATCAGCGTCGCCGAGTCGATTGTAATCTTGCCTCCCATCTGCCAAGTCGGATGCATCAGTGCCTGATCGACCGTGACCGTCTGCAGCTGCTCCGCCGTTCTACCCCTGAATGGTCCGCCGCTGGCTGTCAGTGTCAGCCGCTCCACAGTGCCTGGGTTGGCTGCGCGCTCCTGCTCAATCAGCTGAAACAACGCTGCGTGTTCGGAGTCAACAGGCAGCAGTCTGGCGCCGGTCGCGGCTGCCAGTTCGACAACCAGTTCGCCGCCGACGACGAGCGACTCCTTGTTCGCGAGCGCCAGGTCAATGCCTTCGGTCAACGTGACGACGGTCGGCGCCAGGCCGGCGGAACCGACGATCGCATTGCAGACTATCTGCGGATCGCAGCCGAGGATCAGCTCGGCCAGCCCCTCAGGGCCGCTAAGAACCTCCCCATCCCAGGCCGCAGCGGCCTGCTGCGCGCAGCTCTCGTCGCCGACCGCCACGCGCCCCACTCCCAGCTTGTCGGCCTGCGCCAGCAGCTGCTCCCAGTTCCGGTGGGCTGAGAGCGCAACAACCTCAAGCTCCTCCTCTGCCGCCGCCAGCTCGAGCGCCTGAACGCCGATCGAACCGGTTGAGCCGAGGATTGCCAAGCGCCGCGTCATCTCAGCGCGCTAGAGCAGCGCCATCCAGACGTAGTAGCCAGCGACAATCGAGAAAGCTATGGCGTCGAGCCGGTCTAGCACACCGCCGTGGGCACCGAAGATCGTTCCGGAGTCCTTGACCCCGGCCTCACGTTTGACAAAGCTTTCAAAGAGGTCCCCGAGCGGCGCCACCAAGGCAACGCAGAGGCCAAGGATTAGGGCGTCGACGCCGGTCAGCCAGTCGAAATATAGGCCGGTCAGCCAGGCCGCCGCGGTGCCGGTAAGGATTCCGATCAGCAGCCCCTCCACCGTCTTTGCTGGCGAGATCGATCGTGCCAACGGCCGCTTGCCAAATGCACGGCCACCGAAGTAAGCACCGGTGTCGCTGAGAGCGGTCGCGATCACGACGAGGAAAACGATTGCCGAGCCGTGTGGCAGCTCGCGCAGCATCACACCGTGCGCGAACGCCAGTCCGAACCAGGCGAGGCCAAGCATCACGATTCCAAGGCCAGGCAGGGTCGAGCGTTGCGAGCCGGCGCGGCTGATCAGAAAGACAAGCGGCAGCGAGATAACAATGCCAAGTAATAGGCGGGGCGGGCCCCCAGTCTTCGCGGCAACTATCAGCACGGCCAGCGCGATCAGGCCGGCAGTGATCGGCGGCCCAAGCCGCTCAAACATCGTGAACAGCTCGCGCAGCGCGATCACGCCAAGTACGAAGAGGCCGATCGCGAAGGTCCAGCCGCCGACCGCGATTAGAAAGGTTCCCAGAATTGCGAGCGGCACCGCCGCGGCGATGCGGGAGCCAACGTCAGAGCTTGCTGGCCGCCACGCCAGCCACTTGCTGCGATGCACCGGCGGTGCCGCTTCCGGCAGTCGGTCGTCCTCCATCAGCGGCCGCCAAAGCGCCGTTCGCGCTCAGCAAACAGGTTGACCGACTCCTCAAAGGCGGTGCGGTCGAAGTCAGGCCAAAGCTCGTCCCGGAACACCAGTTCAGAGTAGGCCGACTGCCAGAGCAGGTAGTTGGAGAGCCGCTGGTCGCCGCCGGTGCGGATCAGCAGGTCTGGGTCGTTCATGTCGGGAACGTAAAGCAGCTCGCGGAAGGCTTCCTCGCCGCCGCCGCTATAGCGCGCTGCGGCGTCGACTATCTCAGCCCGGCCGCCGTAGTCGAAGGCGACGAACAGGGCCAGGCGATCGTTCTCGGCGGTTTCACCTTCGGCCCATTCCATCCGCTGCTTCAAGGCCGGGCCAACGCGATCGCGGCGGCCAATGAAGCGCATCCGTACACCTTCGTCCTTCAACTCCGGCGTCTCCGACGCGATCCGTTCCGAAAACATCTCCAGCAGCGCGGCGACCTCGTCAACTGGCCTGCCCCAATTCTCGGTCGAGAACGAGTAGACGGTCAACTGCTCGACCCCCAGCTCGACCGCATCGTGCAGCCGTGCCTTGACGGTGTCGGCGCCGGCGCGGTGCCCTTCGATTGTCGCTAACCCTCGTTCAGCGGCCCAACGGCCGTTGCCGTCGGTGATGATGGCGACATTGCGAGCCGCCGCGGCGGGCCTGCTCATCAGACCTCGGTTATTTCGGCTTCTTTTCCCTTGAGGTGAGTTTCAAGGTCAAGTACTTTGGCGTCGGTCAGCTTCTGCAGCTCCTGCTCGGCGCGATGCTCATCGTCGGCGCCGGCGTCACCCGCTTGGCGCAGTTCGCGCAGGTCGCTCATCACGTCGCGCCTCACGTTGCGAATCGCGATCCGGCCCTCCTCGGCGATTGAGCGCACGACCTTGACCAGCTCAGCTCGACGTTCCTCGTTCAGTTCGGGGATCGATAGTCGAATGATCTTGCCGTCGTTGCCGGGAGTCAGGCCAATGTCACTGTCGTTAATCGCCTTCTCAATCAATTTGATCGACGACAGGTCAAACGGCTGGACAGTCAGCAGCCTGGCCTCCGGCGCATTGATTGTGGCGAGTTGTTTGAGCGGCGTCGGCGTCTCGTAGTAGTCGACCATCACACGGTCGAGCAGCGCCGAGCTGGCGCGGCCAGTGCGGATCGTCGCGAACTCAGCGTTGGTTGACTCAACCGTCCGCGTCATCCTCTCGCCGGCATCGGCAAGCAGCTCGTCGATCAGTTCACTCATGTCTTAACCAAGGTTCCCACGGCGTTGCCGCAGACTATCCGCTCGATGTTCTGCTCGTCATCCATGTTGAAGACGTAAATCGGCAATCCGTTCTCCATGCAGAGCGTCAGCGCCGTTGCATCCATCACCTTCAGGCCACGCTGCAGCGCTTCCATGTGCGTGATCGATGGAATCAGCTCCGCCGTCGGATCCGTTTTGGGGTCGGCGCTGTAAACGCCGTCAACGCCGTTCTTAGCCATCAGGATCGCCTCGGCCCTCACCTCGGTGGCGCGCAGCGCGGCGGCCGTGTCGGTGGTGAAAAATGGATTTCCTGTGCCGCCTGCGAAGATCACCACGCGTCCTTTTTCGAGGTGCCGCATTGCACGCCGGCGGATGTAAGGCTCGGCCACTTCGGCGACAGCGATCGCCGACTGGACGCGGGTGTGGACGCCGACCCGTTCCAGCGCATCCTGCAACGGCAACGCATTGAGCATCGTTGCAAGCATTCCCATGTAGTCGGCCGTCGCACGGTCCATCCCGGCGGCGGCGCCAGCCATCCCGCGGTAGATGTTGCCAGCGCCAACAACGATCGACACTTCAATGCCGTGATCGTGAACGCCTTTGATCTGCTGGGCAACTGCCGTGACGCGTTCGGGGTCGGTGCCATATTCGAGATCGCCCATCAGCGACTCACCGGAGAGTTTGATCAGGACCCGCCGAAATACCGCGTCGTCTGCCATTACCGCAGGCTACTCCCCCACGGCGTAACGCACGAATCTTGAGATCACAATGTTCTCACCGGTCTTCGCCGACAGATCATCACGCAGCTGTTCGATCGTCTTTCCCTCATAACGGTCGGCGTTGACGTGTGGCTGGCGCAGCAGGACGACCTCGCCAAGCCATTTGTTGAGCATCCCGGCGATGATCTTCGGCTGGATCTCGGCCGGCTTGTCTGCCACCTGCTCGGCAAAAACTCGTTCCTCCGCCTCGCGCTCGGCCGCCGGTACCTGATCGTCGGTAATGCAGCGGGTCTGCGGCGAGGCGGCGATGTGCATCGCCACTTCGCGCGCAAAGGCGACAAACTCTTCGTTGCGGGCGACGAAGTCGGTATTGCAGTTGACCTCGACGAGGACGCCAACGGTGCCGGTCGCGTGGATGTAGGACTGGACGGTGCCCTCGGCAGCTTCGCGGCCGGCCAACTTGCCGAGCTTGTTGCCCATCTTGACCCGGAGCAGCTCGGTGGCCCGTTCGGTGTCGCCATCAGCTTCGGTCAGCGCCTGCTTGCAGTCCATCATTCCGGCGCCGGTCTGCTTGCGCAACGCGGCGACGTCGGCGGCTTTGATTGCGCTCACTTGCTCTCCTCCGGCTCCTCCGCTGCGACCGCCGGCTCCTCCGCTGCGACCACTGGCTCCTCAGCGACGACCACTGGCTCCTCCGCGGCGACCACTGGCTCCTCAGCGACGACGACCACTGGCTCCTCCGCTGGCAGCGCTGATGCCGCGGCGGCGGCGGCAGCTTCTGCTTCTAGGCGGGCCCTCTCTTCAGCCTGAAAGCGAACTAGTTCCTCGGCTTCGTGGCGGGCCTGCTCCTCAGCCCGCAAGCGTGCCTGCTCCTCAGCCTCAAGCCTTGCCTTCTCCTCCTCTGCAAGGAAGGTCAGACGGGCCTCAGCAATCACATTGGCAAGCCCGTCACTGATCACCTTGCAGGATCGGATTGCGTCGTCGTTGCCTGGGATTACATAGTCGATCCCGTCCGGATCGCAGTTGGTATCAACCAGGCCAATCACGGGGATCCGCAGACGAGCGGCTTCGGCGACGGCGATCTGTTCGACATTGACGTCGACGATGAATATCGCGTCCGGCGGCCGCTGCATGTGCTTGACGCCGCCGAGGTTCGCGCGCAGCTTGGCGAGGTCAGCAATCGCTGACATCCGCTCACGCGTTGGCAGCAGCGCTAGCTGGCCATCGGCCTCATAGCCCTCAAGGTCGTGTAGGCGGCGGATCCGCTGGCTGATCGTTTGGTAGTTGGTCAATAGCCCGCCGAGCCAACGGTGGTTGACGTACGGCATGCCGGCGCGCTCCGCGGCCTCCTTGACCGAGTCACGAGCCTGCTTTTTTGTGCCGACGAACAGCACAATGCCGCCGCGACTGGCGACCTGCTCAACGAAGATCTGTGCCTCTGCCAGCAGCTTTTCGGTGCGCAGCAGGTCGACGATGTAGATGCCTTCGCGTTCGCCGAAGATGTAGCGGCGCATCTTCGGGTTCCAGCGGCGCGTCTGGTGCCCGAAGTGGACACCGGCCTCGAGCAGCTCCTTCAGTCCTACCGCGTTAGTTGCGGTGGTCATCTGTACTCCCTTTGTCGTTGTAAATAAAGCCCGCGGCGACTTGCTGGAACCCAATCGAACGCTGTGCGCAGATCAGGCAGGGCCAGCAATCCGTTGATCCGCGGGGTAGCGGTGAATTGAGCTTCAATACTAGCGCTCGTGCAGCTTCCACGCCGCTAAAGGGCCGCCGCAGCGGCTTCCAGTGCCGCCACAAGATCGTCTGGTAGCGGTGAGCTGACATCGACCTCGGCGCCGGTCGCCGGATGCGTGAAGCGCAGCCGTGCGGCGTGAAGAAACTGCCGGTCGAGGCCGAAGCTCTGACCTTTGCCGTAGGTCGCATCACCGACGACCGGCAGGCCGATCGCCTGGAGGTGTGCGCGAATCTGATGCGTACGACCGGTCTCGAGCCTTACTCGCAGCAGTGTCGATGATGGCAGCGCTTGTTCAATCTCGAAATGGGTGACGGCCGACCTCGGCCGATCGGTGTCGATCGAGACCTTTGTCCTTGCGCGCCGATCGCGACCGATCGGTGCGTCAATCGTTCCCGTCCGGGCCGACGGCCGACCATTGACAAGCGCCAGGTACTCCCGCACAATCTGCCGCTTGGCCATCTGCGCTCGCAGCGCTCGGTGTGTCGCCTCATCGCGCGCGACGACCAGCAAGCCTGATGTGTCGCGGTCCAATCGGTGGACGATGCCGGGGCGTTCTGGATCGTCGCCGCCGGCCGTCCGGCCCGCCAACGCCTGGACCAGAGTGCCGGTCGAATGGCCGCGCGCCGGATGGACAACCACGCCGGGTGGCTTATCAACTACCAGCAACTGCTCGTCCTCGTAGGCAACCGTGAATCTTGCAGGTTCGCCGCTGTCGGGCCGCGTCTCGCGCAGCTCGCTTTCGTCGACAGTGATCACTGTGCCGAGCGCAGGACGCAGCGACTTGGCGGTGACAACGCCGTCGATCGTCACCTGGCCGGCGCTGATCAGTCGCTGGGCGCGTGAGCGCGAGCCGAGTAGCCCGGCGAGCAGAGTGTCGAGTCGCTCGCCTTCATGGTCGCTGCTAACGCGGTGTTCGATTTGCGTCCTCCTGTCGCGTCTTGCGCCGTGAGTCAAGCTCAACCAAGACGACAAGGCTGACGACACCGATCGTTATTGCAACGTCGGCGAGGTTAAACGCTGGCCAGCGCGGCAACTTAATGAAGTCGGTCACTGAACCTGCTCGCAGTCGATCGATCAGGTTCCCCGCGGCACCGCCGAGCACAAGGCCGGTCGCCAGCCAAATCAAAGGCGTTTCGAGGTGGCGCAGGAAGTACCACAGCAGTACCGTCACGGCGGTCAGCGCTAGCAGCACGATAATGATCCCGCCGCCGCTGAGCTGGCCGAACGCTATTCCACTGTTTTGAACGCGGACCAGCTTGACGACGCCTCCAAGTATCGTCGATTCACCGTCGGCGCCGAGGCTGCTGCGAGCCAGCGATTTCGTCAACTGATCGCCGGCAACTACGGCGGCAGCAGTCAGGAAGGCCAGCGCCAAGGCGCTGCGGGCCGTTTGGTTCATCCGCCGATAAGCCCGACGATCAGACCGCCACCGATCGTCAAAACGAGAATCGCGACAATCGGACTGAAGTCGAAAGCCCCGAGCGGCGGGATAAAGCGCCGGAACAGACCGATGTACGGTTCGCAAACCTGGCGCAGAAAATCGAGCACCGCGATCAGCGCGCGGTTGTAAGGGATCTTCCCCCCGAACGATTGGTACAGCGAACTAAGGATGTAGACAAAGATCAGGATCGTGTAGACGTCGATCAGCGTCGCGAGGTAACCGGCGATTTCGGCGCGCGCACTGGCGAACAGCAACAACGCAGCGAACGTCACGGCTTGCGCCCAAGCGCTGCGTTCATCGCTTCGCCGAACAGTCCGTGTAGCGGCTCACGCAGCACAGCAAGACCCTTCTCGGTGACGCCGCCAGGCGAGGCGACCTCGCGGCAGAGCCGCTCGCTGTCCATCTGGCGCGCCTCCAACAACGCTGCTGCGCCTTTCACCGTTGAACCGACCAGATCCTTCGCTAGCTGCTCAGGCATTCCTTCGGCGACCGCCGCGCCGACGTTGGCCTCGGCGACGAGCGCGAAGTAGGCCGGCCCGACGCCGCTAACCGCAGTCAGTACAGCCATCTGCTGCTCAGGCACTACAAAGACGTCGCCCAGTTGCTCAAGTAATCCAGTTAGCTGCGCGAACAGCTCGCTGTCGCCGCCGTCATCATCGACTAGGCCAATCGTCCCCTGCCGCAGCTCAACCGCGAGGTTCGGCATCATCCGGTAGCAGCGACTCGACGGGTACGCGGCGCGCAGCTGTCCCAGCGTCACGCCAGCAAGCAGCGACAGAATCAGTGGCGACGACGACGCGATTTCGGCCGCGACCTGGTCGAGCTGAGCTGGCTTGTGGCAGAGCACAACGATCTCGCTGCCCGCAGCCACGGCAGCGTTGTCGACGGCAGCCTCCCCGCCGGTCAGCTCGGCCAGCGCTTCAGCGCGCGGCGGCGACGCTGATGAGCAAACGACGGGCCGCCCCCAACCAAGGGCGAGCGCCCGCGCCATGTCGCCGCTGCCGATAAGTCCGATCAACATCTGCCGGAACCGTAGCGGGGATCGACCGCCGTACGACAGTGCGGCGCGATTCAGCTCTGGTTGAAGAAACCCTTCTCGATCAACTGGGCGCGTTCTTCAGCCGAGATTTCGACGTTACGCGGCGTCAGCATGAAAACCTTATCGGCGATCTTCTGCATTCCGCCATCAAGGCCGTAGGTCAGACCGCTGGTGAAATCGATCAGCCGTTTGCTGAGCTCGGTGTCGGTCGACTGCAGATTGAGTACTACAGGGATGTTGTCGCGGAACTTGTCGGCGACCTGCTGCGCATCGTTGAAACTTTTCGGGATCACCAAGTGAACGCGACTAGCGCCACTGTGCCCGTTGCCTGGACGGGCGGCCGGGGAGCGGGTCGACGAACCGCCACGGCGCGGGCTCTCTTCGGCGAAGAGCTCATCGGCCTCATCGCGGCTACGGCGCTTCGGCACACGTTTAACATTCGATCGGTTGCGGTAGCGCCCTTCAAGTTCGGCCTCAGGCTCAAACGAGCCTGTCTCGGGTGCGTAAGGGTCGCGATTCTCAGCCAACCCGAAATAGACCATCATGCTGTGCCAAGTTTTCGAAGCCATTAGGTCAGTTTACCGATGAAGCGGCGTTTTCCTGCCTGAAACTGTGCGGCCCTCACTGAAGCAGCCTCGCGCCGATCCGAATGATCGTTGCGCCTTCCTCGATAGCGACTACAAAATCCTGACTAGTCCCCATTGAAAGCGTTGGTAAACCACGCAATTGAGCCATTTCTCGCAATGCCGCGAACCAGCGGCGACTCTTTTGAGGATCATCTGTTAACGGCGGCATCGTCATCAAACCGACGACTGGGACTGGACAGCGCTCGATAAAGCGGTCGAGATCGTCCGGGGCAACACCGGCCTTGCCTGGTTCGTCGGCGACATTGACCTCGATCAGGATCTTCGTTCGTTCGGTCCGATGACGTTCCAGCTGAGCGAGAACCGAGTCGGTCGCGACGGAATGAATTAGGCGCACGTGCGGAGCGATCTGCTTCACCTTGCGGCTTTGCAGGGTGCCGATGAAGTCGAAACGAAACTCTGCCGGGTAGGCTTCTTCACGCGCCAGCAAATCCTGCGCTCGGTTCTCCCCGACCAGCGTTATCCCAGCCTGCAGTAGCTCCCCGCTGTCGGCGATCGGCACGTACTTCGCTGCCAGCAGCAGCTCCACTTCGCCCGGGCCCCTGCCAGCCCGTTGGCAGGCTTCGTCAACCTCTATCTGGATCGCTGCGCGGGCGGCACGGATCTTCGCTGCAGTGATGGCGGTGATCAGTTCAGCCATGCCGCCGCAATCATTCGTCCCGCACTCGGCCCGTCGCGCCGCCAAGAAAAGAAACGCGGGTCAGACGAGCAGATTGTGCAGAGGCGGCAGTCGTGGACAGCGGCGACGCCAGCGCTCGCAAGTTGCGCAGCAGCGACCGCTGACAGATCGAGCTGCCGTTCGCCGATCAGCGCGGCCGGGTAGCCGTCGAATGTGCGCAGCAGTTCGTCGCCGACTTCGTAACAGCAGCCTCGCGCGCCAGGCCCGATCGCAGCGCTGATCTGGGCTGCGCCAAGCTCGCGCATCGCAAGCACACCGGCGTCGATGATTCCTGCGTCGAGCCCGCGCCATCCTGCATGGAGCGCGGCGATGACGCCATCTCCGGCCAGCAGCACCGGCAGACAGTCAGCCGTCCGCACGGCGCAAAGCAAATCGGTTCGGCCGGTGACCTGCCCGTCCGCTTCACGCGAATAGGCAGCGACGGCGTCGCCGTCGAGCAGCGTGTGTACCGCCGCCCCGTGAACCTGCGTGTCCTGCGCCCAACAGGAGCGTTCAATCGCGCTGGCCTTTTCCAGCAGCTCGACCGCCGATCGCTGCGGCGCCGCGAAGTCGCCTGCCGCGGCGTTGCTAAACCAGAATCGCGCGCCGCCGACTGTAAGCGAAAGCCCAGCCCAGTCGCTCTCAAAGCGCGGTTCGACAGCGGCGCTCATTAGGCCGTGCCTAACGCCTGCTCGAGCGCCACCGCGAGCTGCTGCTCGGCGCCGCTGCATTGGCCGTCAAGTGTTAGGTCGAGCGCATGTGCCAGCGCGGCGCCAAGCTGCGGCCCGGGCTCAACGCCGGCTGCGATCAGGTCGTCGCCGCTGATCTCCAGTCGAACGTCGGCCAGTTCGTCAAACCAAAGGCGGGCGTTCTCGCCGCCGGCCAGCGCGATCGCCTCGGCCGGGGCGCCGGCGACGGCGCGGGCGATCTGGGACCGCTTCGTCGCAGCGCGCAGCGGCGCCCGCGTAACCCAGCGTGAAGCGACCAGCACTGTCTCTCGTTGGTCGGCTGTGAACTGCAGGTGATCGAGCCAACGGCGCAGTAGATCAGCATCTACGCCGGTACAGCAGGCGGCAAGCGTAAGCATCTTTGGATTGCCTGCGTCGCCGAGCATTTCCAGCGCCGCCGCCAGGCCGTCAGGGTCGGCGTCAAAGCCCTCAACAAGAACGCGCTCGTTGAGCGCCTGCAGCTGCGTGAAGGCAGCTGTCGGTGACTGCTCGTCTAGGGCTAGGCGCAGCTCGTTGCCGACGCGCTCGCCGCTGACGGAGCCCGGCAGTGCTGCTGCGGCCAGCGCCGCGGTCTTCGCGTCAACTGCGAAGCCAAGCCGCGCGGCGTAGCGCGCGCAGCGCCAGACGCGAGTCGGATCGTCGCTGAACGAACGATCATGCAGCACGCGGATCAGACCGGCCTCAATGTCGGCAAACGAGTCGGCCGCTGCTTTGACCTCGGAGTCAGCCAGCGAAACGGCGATTGCGTTGATAGTGAAGTCGCGCCGCTGCAGGTCTTGCTCAAGTGGCGCCGGCTGAACGTCGGGTAGCGCGCCGGGCTGAGAATAAGTCTCGCTGCGCGCCTCTGCCAGGTCGATCCGCGCACCTGGCAAATCGACGGTCGCAGTGCCGAACTGCTCAAAGCGCTCGGTGGCCCCGCCGAGAGCATCGAGTAGCGGTTCGAGCGGACCTTCGACGACGACGTCGAGTTCATTCGGCGTGCGGCCAAGCAACAGATCGCGCACCGCGCCCCCGACCAGCCAAACTCGATCGGCCCGCTCAGCGGCGGCCAGCAGGGCACTGCCTCCCGGCAGCTCAGCGAGCTTGACGACCACCGATGCTGCTTCCATACCGCCTATGTTGCCGGGAACTCGCAAAGGACGCGTACTGGTTGCCGTGCTCGCAGCAGCAATCGTGATCACGGCCGCGCTAGCGGTCTTCCTAATCCAGGCGCGCAACCCGGGAGATGTCAGCAATCCTGAGGTAGCGTTTGTCGACACCGGCGCACCAAAGCCAAAACCGAAGCCGCTGACGGCGAACTTTGACTGGCCGTTCTACGGCTACGACGAGGCTCGTACGCATTACTTCCCGATGGCCAAGCCGCTGCGCCCACCGTTTAAACCGAAGTGGGCGCTGCGTGGCAGTGTGCTGCTCGAATTTGGCCCCGTCTTCGGCGGTACTTCGCTCTATCTGCTGAAGAACAACGCCGCCTTCTACCAACTTAATCGCGAGACCGGCGAAGTCCTCTGGAAACGCAAACTCGGTGATCTCGCGGCCTCATCGCCGGCGATCGTCGACGGCATCGTCTACTGCACAATTCTCGTTTACAAGCGCGGCAGCAAGCGTGGGCGCGTCGTCGCGTTGAACCCGAAGAAGAAACAGATCCTCTGGTCCAAAACGTTACCCAGCCGGACCGAAACCTCGCCGTTGGTACGCAACGGCGTTCTCTACATTGGCAGTGAGAACGGCACCGTGTACGCGCTGCGCGCAAAGGACGGTAAGCAGCTTTGGACCTACAGCGCTGGCGGCGCCGTCAAAGGCGGCATCGCATACGCCAACGGCAAGCTTTTCTTCGGCGACTACGGCGGCTACGTGCAAGCGATCAGCATCAAGAACGGCAAGCAGATCTGGTCATCAGGCGGCGGCGGTGCGCTGGGCGTCGGCGGCGGCCAGTTCTACGGCACGGCTGCCGTCGCCTTCGGACGTGTCTACATCGGCAACACGAACAGCAGCATCTATTCGTTCTCTACCGCCGACGGAGCGCTGGCCTGGCGTCAGGGAACCGGCGGCTATGTCTACTCCTCGGCCGCCGTTGCCGACGTGCCGAAGCTCGGGCCAACGGTTTTCATCGGCTCCTACGACGGACGGCTTTATGCACTCAACGCAAAGAGCGGCGCCGTCCGCTGGAGTCGATCGGCCGGCGGGCGGATCTCCGGCGGCATCCAGATCATCGGCAACCTCGTCTTCTACTCGGTGCTAGAGAAGCGGACGACAGCTGTCGCCATCGGTTCCGGCCGAACGGTCTGGTCGGTCGCTAAAGGACAGTTCAACCCAGCTGTCACCGATGGCAAACTGCTGTTCGTTAATGGCATGACGAGCCTCTTCGCTTACAAGATGCCCGCCGCCCGCAAGACGCCCGTCGCCGCCAACTAAAGGGGTTATCAGCCGTTCGCTGGCTGACGCTGGATCTTCGCCCCAAGCTGGCGTAGCCGTTCGTCGATCCGCTCGTAGCCACGATCGATCTGGCCGATGTTCCCAATCTCGCTCCGCCCGTCCGCGCAGAGCGCCGCGATCAGCATCGCCATGCCGGCCCGGATGTCGGGCGAGTCAACCCGCGCGCCGCGCAACTGGCTCGGTCCGCTGACGATCGCGCGGTGCGGATCGCAGAGCGTAATGTCGGCGCCCATCAGCACCAGCTTGTCGGTGAAGACGAGCCGGTTCTCAAACATCCATTCGTGGATCAGGACCGAGCCGTCGCACTGCGTCGCCAGGGCAACAGCGATCGATGTCAAGTCGGCTGGGAAGGCAGGCCACGGCCCATCTTGGATCTTCGATTTGTACTCGCCGACGTCGCGGCCGGCGACAAGCTTCTGCCCGCCCGGGACGAGGACGTCGCCGCCCTCAAGCTCTGTGTGTAAACCGAGCTTTGAAAAGACAAGCCGGATCATCTGAAGATCCTGAGGGTCGGTGTCCTTGATCCGCAACTCGCCGCCGGTCACGCCGGCCAATGCGATGAACGAGCCGATCTCAATGTGGTCGGGACCTACAGCGTGGCTGCAGCCGCCCAGCTCGTCGCTGCCGCTGACCGTCATTACGTTTGATCCGATACCGCGAATGTCGGCGCCCATCTTCGAAAGCATTCGTGCCAAGTCCTGAACGTGCGGCTCCGACGCCGCATTGCCGATCAGCGTCTCGCCCGGTGTTAGCACCGCCGCGAGCAGTGCATTCTCGGTCGCCATCACCGACGGCTCATCCATGAAGATCTGCGCTGCCCGCAGGCCACCGGCCGGCGCTTCGAGCACGATGTCATGGCCGTGCGTCATTGTCGCGCCGAGCGCACCGAGCGCGTCGAGGTGCGGGTCGAGCCGACGACGGCCGATCACATCGCCGCCGGGCGGCGGCATCACAGCACGACCGAAGCGCCCGAGCAGCGGGCCTGCGAGCAGGAACGAAGCCCTTATCCGCTCCGCCATTTGGCGGTCCAGAGCGCTCTCAGGCGAAGCATCTGCGGCGCACACCGTGACCTCGTTGGCGCCTGTCCATTCGACGCTGGCGCCGATCCCCTCGAGCAGCGCGAGCATTGCGTCGACATCACTAATGCGAGGAACGTTGGACACAACCACCGGCTCACTGGTCAGCAGCGTCGCCGCCAGAATCGGCAAGGCACCGTTCTTGTTGCCGGCTGGGACGACAGTGCCGCAGAGCGGCGTGCCGCCATCGATGAGGAATGTCTCCATATTTCGGGGCGCCGCTTCGGGCCGCTCAGCGCTGGACGCAAGGCTAACAGTCATAGAGCCGCTTTCGCGAGCGACGATGATAGCCCTGCCGCCGCGGTCAACGGTGTTAGCGGCTGTTACGCCGTTGTTCGGAGTGTTTGCGGTAGTTTCGCCTTTGGAAGGCCAGCATCAGCGTCGCTGACAGCAGTAGTGAAGCGATGTTGACGGCCAGTTGTCCGGCGGCCCCCGTCATCGCACTCCAATTGGAATAGGAGAGCGCAAGGCCGATCTCGGCGGCTGCCGGGATCGTCGTTATCGAGACGGCTACACCGACCAGTGCGCCTGCTTTGCCAAGCGTCACCGACAGCATGCCCGCGGCGCCAGCGCAGAGCGCGACGATGACTGAGTAGATGTTTGGCGCGGCAATTGTCTGCGCCAGCGTGTTGTTGGTGGCGTTGAAGACGTCGGGCGCAACGCCGACGACAGTCAATCCCTTAACAGCGAGGAAGGCGGCCGCAATCGCTACTGCGAAGCCAACCAGCAGTGCGATCAGCCCTCCGCGCGCTTGTTTCCTGCGTCGACGAACGACACCGACGGCGAACGCTGCGATCGGCCCAAAGTCAGGGCAGAGCGCCATTGCACCGACGACGATCGGGGCGGAATCAATCAGGATTGCGACCACTGCGATCACGCCGGAGAGGCCAAACAACGCGATCATCCCCGCGCTGATCAGCCCCTGATTGTCGATCCGCGCGGAAACGTTCTCCCAGATCACAGCGTCGGCAGGTCGGCCAACCGCGGCTGCCTCGGCCTTATCAGCGCCGAGCGAGACACTGGCATCTATCTGAGTGATGTCGATTGCGCCAAGCTGCGCGATGCCCATCCGGCGCAGGTCTTCAACGATGTAGCTGGCGTCCTCATCGGCGACATCGCAGGTGATCATGTCGCCGACCGGATCGACGGCAGCGCCAGGCACAACGACGACATTTGCGACCGAGGTTGATGCCACCAGCAAGGCTACGGCCGCCTCAGAATGCGACTCAGGAGCAATTATGCGGAGGTGAATCATCGGCGCTGATCCTACGACAATCCGGCCTGATCTTACGAAACCTGCCGCTGCACGATTCCGTGCAGCGCGAACGCCCTGTTTATCGGCCGGTTCGGTAGGTTTGATCGAGTAGAGAAGGTGCCGTCCGGGCCACTTCTTAGCTTACGAACATATGTTCCCTTCAGAAACCTCACATCTTCCCTCAGCCCCGGCTCGGTCGGGCCTGATCACAACGCTCGATCTGCTCGTCGCCTTCGCGACACTTGAAAGCTACGGCGTCGTTGACGGCCGCGGCGATGCTGGCTTCAACAGGCGTTCGCCGTCAGAACGCAACGCTGCCGCTGCGCGGCGAGCTGCCACACGGCGCGCCTGCCAAGGCTTGCTACCCGGCGCGACGCCGACTGCCGCTGCGCTGCGGCCCGGACGCAACAAGGAGCGCTGCTGATGGAGCTCAGCTACGACGCCGACGGGCTGATCCCGGTCATCGTCCAAGACAGCCTGAGCGGCGAGGTACTGATCCTCGCCTACGCGAACGAAGAGGCGGTCGAGCTGACGATCGGAAGCGGCACGCTGCACCTCTGGAGTCGCTCGCGCCAGCAGCTTTGGCTGAAGGGAGAGAGCTCCGGCAATACGCTGCACTTGGTCGGGCTGCGAGTCGACTGCGATGCTGACGCGCTGCTGGCTCTGGTGGAGGCCGCAGGGCCGGCCTGCCACACCGGCGAACGCAGCTGTTTCTTCACCGGGATGAAGGGCGGAGCGGTGCCGCACGAAGCGCTGCCATCGATTGAGCGCACACTCGCCGACCGGGCGCGGGAGCGGCCCGAAGGGTCGTACAGCGTCGAACTACTCGACAATCCCCAGCTCGCCTGCGCGAAGCTTTCCGAAGAGGCCGAAGAGGTGGGCCGTGCCTGCCGTGAGGAGAGCGATTCCCGCGTCGACGAGGAGGCCGCCGATCTGCTTTACCACCTCGCCGCGCTGATTCACACGCGTGGACGCAACCTCGCCGATGCAGAGCGAGTTCTGCTAGAACGCCGCCGTTGATTTGGCGCGCCGCTAAGAGTTGCTGCGGACAGCAATCCCTTGTTGCTTCAGATAGTCCTTCACCTCGCCAACCGTAAACCGTCCGAAGTGAAAGATCGAAGCGCACAGCACCGCGTCGGCGCCGGCTTCCAGCGCCTCCGCTAGATGCACTAACTCCCCAGCACCGCCGGAGGCGATCACTGGCAGGTTGACGCAGGCCGTAACGGCTCTAATCAACGGCAGGTCATACCCGTCGCTTGTGCCATCCCTGTCGATACTTGTAAGCAGCAACTCACCGGCCCCTAAGGAGCTGGCCTGCGTAACCCAGTCGACAACATCGCGGCCAGTTGCTTTCCTGCCGCCGCTAGCCACCGCCTCCCAGCTGGAAGCGCTGCCCGCAACTGCGCGGGCATCAACTGCCAACACGACACATTGCGAGCCAAACTGCTGGGCCAGCTCGCCAATTAACTCGGGGCGGGCCAGCGCGGCTGAGTTGACGCTGATCTTGTCGGCCCCGGCGTCGAGCACCGCCTGAGCGTCGGCGACCGATCTTATGCCGCCGCCAATCGTGAATGGGATGAATACGTCATCGGCGGTCCGCCGCGCAAGCGCTGCCACCGTGTTGCGGTCCTCGTGCGTCGCAGTGATGTCGAGGAAGACGAGCTCGTCAGCGCCCTCCATCTCGTAGCGGGCCGCAAGCTCAACCGGGTCGCCGGCATCGCGGATATCAACGAAGTTCGTTCCTTTTACTACTCGACCGTTATCAACGTCTAGGCACGGAATGACGCGTTTCATCAGCATCGCGGCACGCTACTCGCTACCGGCGCTAGCGTTGAGCGCGCGCTGTGCTTCGGGGATCGTGAAGGAGCCGTCGTACAGCGCCGTTCCAACGATCACCCCTTCCAGATTTGGCGGGGCCAAGGCGCCGATTGCGTTGAGGTCCTCGATTCGGCCGACCCCGCCTGAATAGACGAAGGGGACGTCGACGAGCTGCGCGAAGTTTGCGATCTGTTCGAGATCGACTCCGCTCAATGTGCCGTCGCGGCTGATGTCGGAGTAGACGAACCGGCGCACGCCGCGTTGTTCCAGCTCCTCGGCGGCCTCAGCGACGCTGACGCCGCCGCTTCGTTGCCACCCTTCGACTGCGACGACACCGTCCCGGCCGTCGAGACTGACGGTCACACTCTCTGGGTATTCGGCCAGCAGGCGGTCTAACAGTTGGGAATCGTTGATCGCTGCTGTACCGAGGATCACCTGCGTGACACCGGCCTCGAGCGCCAGACGTACAGCGTCAACCGACCGCAGCCCACCACCGAGCTGGATCGGCAACTTAAACGCTGCCGTGATTGCTCGTACATCGTCGAAATTTACGGCAGCTCCGCTGCGCGCGCCATCAAGGTCAACGATATGCAGCGCTTCGGCGCCGTCCTCGACCCAAGCGGCAGCGGCCGCAAGCGGCGAATCGTTGTAGAGCGTGGACTTGTCGAACTCGCCCTGACGAAGGCGGACGGCGCGGCCTTCCAGGATGTCGATTGCGGGGAAGAGCTTCATTAGGCGTGAAGTTCGCAGATGCGAACGAAGTTAGCGAGCAACGCCAGCCCCGCGCTGGAGGATTTCTCAGGGTGAAACTGGACACCGAAGATGTTGCCGCTGCCGACGACGCTTGCGTACCTTTGGCCGTAGTCGCTCCAGCCGATTACATCCTGCTCTGAGGCTGGCCAAGCGGCGTAGGAATGGACGTGGTAGAAGGCCGACGGATCTGGCAGGCCTGCGCTAAGCGGCGATTCTCCCAGCCAGCGAACTTCACTCCAGCCGATATGCGGCAGTTTTCGGTCCGGAGCCTGAAGCGCCTTTACTTCACCAGCGATTAGGCCCAGTCCGGCTGCGCCACGATGCTCGTCAGAGTGATCAAACAGCAGCTGCATGCCAAGGCAGGCGCCGAGAATCGGAGTGCCGACTGCTGCAACCTCACGGATTAGCTGGTCAAGGCCGGTCTCAGTCAGCCGTCTTACTGCGGCAGGAAAAGCCCCAACGCCAGGGATCACTAGCCCGTCGGCGGCCCGCAGCAGCGTCGCGTCGGCCGTTATCTGCGCGTTGGCGCCAACCCGCAGCAGCGCTTTCTCAACCGACCTGCGGTTACCAACGCCGTAGTCAACGACGGCAATCAGCGGGCCGTCCGGCCCTGTCATTGCGAGCGCGGATCGGCGGAGCTAGTCACCAGCGCGACAAACCGATCGATCTCAGTTGCCTTCAGCCGGTGGGCGACGCGATTTGCGACCAGCCGCGCAGTGATCGAGGCGATCTCTTCACGCACAACCAGGCCATTTGCGTGCAACGTTTCGCCGGATGCGGTGAGGTCGACAATCGCCTCCGCCAGACCGGTCAGCGGCGCCAACTCGACCGAGCCGTTTACCGTCACAATTTCGGCCTGACGGCCGGTCGCCGCGAAGTGCGCGGCTGCGATCCGCGGGTACTTGGTGGCGATTCGCATCACACCAAGGCGGGTCAGCGCAGCCGCAGCGCGGTCTGGGCCGGCCTGGGAGGCGACAACCATCGTGCAGTGCCCGAAGTCAAGGTCGGCGAGCTCGAAGATCTGCCGCTCCGGGTGCTCCATCAGCACATCTTTGCCGGTAATGCCAATGTCGGCGGCGCCGGCTTCGACGTAGGTCGGGATATCAGAAGGGCGCATTGTGACAACGCGAATATCCTCAAACAGTAGCTTGCGGTCGTTGCTGCGCAGCTCAGCCGTCTCGATCCCGGCGCGATCGAGTGCGTCAAGACTGCCGCTCAGCAGCGCTCCGCGCGGCACAGCAATCGTTAACCCGAAGCGGTTCATCGGCCTGTCTCGCCTCGCTCTTCGCCGGCTAGCGCGGCGTGAAGCAGGTCAACGACGATTGCAAAGCCAACGCCGCCGGCGGGCCGGCCGAACTTGCCCAGAAGATCGCTGTAGAAACCGCCGCTGGCGATCGGCTCGCCGAGTTCTGGATCGTAAGCTTCAAAGACTAGCCCGCTGTAATAGCTCATCCTAGGGAAGCGGCCAAGGTCCGGAATCACGCGGGCGGCGATGTCGCTGTCCAGCTCGCTAAGCAGCGAACGGAGGCCACTCACTGCACCATCTAGTGGCGGCTCGAAGGCGGCGTCCAGCAGCCCGGCGCCGCGCATCCGCGGCACCTCGGAAAGCAGCGCGGCTTGCCGGTCAGGCAGCGCGAGTGAACGAACAATCGTGTCGATGCCGACGAAATCTCGGCCATCAAGCTCAACTAGGATCGCCTCCCGCGCCTCGCCGCTGACCGCGGCAGCGTCAAGTAAGGCTGGGTACAGGGCGGCGTCGCCAACGCCAATCTTAAAGTGCTTCAAGCCGGCGCTCTCAAGCGCGCGGCAGAGCAGTGTCAGAGATTCAGCGCAGCCGGAAACGGCGTCGGCGCCGATCAGCTCCACCCCAGCTTGAAGGAACTCGCGCGCCTGGCCGCGGTGCGGCGTCACGGCGCGGTATGCCGACGCGATGTAACAGAAGCGCAGCGGCAGATCGGCCTCGGCGTAACGCGTGCCAGCGACGCGAGCGATCGGCACCGTCATGTCGGAACGCAGCGCTAGCTCCTCGCCGCGCTCTCCGAGCACTCGGTAGGCGGCAGCCGCTTCCCCCCGAGCAGCTCGCCTGAAGGTCTCCTCGTACTCAACTGCTGGTGTCGAGATCTCGCCGTAGCCGGCGTCGAGGAAACTTGCCAGCAGGGCCGTCTCGATCCGTCGAAGTTCGGCCCGCTCCTCTGGCAGGACGTCGCGTGTGCCGCTCGCAATTCTGGCGTTTGGGCCGGGCATCGTCAGGAAGATAGGGCAATCCAGCAGTCAGTCGGGGCAGCGCCTTGCCACGGAACGAAGAAAGGGCCGCCATTGGCGACCCTTTCCCCTAAGTAAAACCGGCGGCGTCCTACTCTCCCGGGCCTGAAAGGCCAAGTACCATCGGCGCTGAGGGGCTTAACTGCTCTGTTCGGAATGGGAAGAGGTGTTTCCCCCTCGCTATAACCACCGGAAATTGTCGAGACCGCCCCCGACGCGCCTTGAAAACCGCACAGCAGCCGTGCGAGTACCACATAAAAAAAACCGTCAAGCCCTCGGATTATTAGTATCGGTCTCCTCCACGCGTCACCGCGCTTCCAGAGCCGACCTATCAACCTGGTGGTCTGCCAGGATCCTTACCCTCTCTAGGAGGTGGGAGAATTCATCTCGAGGCCGGCTTCCCGCTTAGATGCTTTCAGCGGTTATCCGATCCGTTCGTAGCTAAGCTGCGATGCCCTTGGCAGGACAACAGCTACACCAGAGGAACGTTCACCCCGGTCCTCTCGTACTAGGGGCAAATCCTCTCAATTCTCCAGCGCCCACGGCAGATAGGGACCGAACTGTCTCACGACGTTCTGAACCCAGCTCGCGTGCCGCTTTAATGGGCGAACAGCCCAACCCTTGGGACCAACTACAGCCCCAGGATGCGACGAGCCGACATCGAGGTGCCAAACCGGGCCGTCGATGTGAACTCTTGGGCCCGATAAGCCTGTTATCCCCGGAGTACCTTTTATCCGTTGAGCGACGGCGCTTCCACTTGCTACCGCCGGATCACTATGACCTGCTTTCGCACCTGCTCGACTTGTAGGTCTCGCAGTCAAGCTCCCTTAATGCCATTGCACTCTACGCACGATTTCCAACCGTGCTGAGGGAACCTTTGCACGCCTCCGTTACATTTTAGGAGGCGACCGCCCCAGTCAAACTACCCGCCTGGCACTGTTCACCGCCCGGTTATACGGCGCGATGTTAGACGTCCAATACATGAAGGGTGGTATCTCAAGGTTGGCTCCACATCGGCCGCAACCGATGCTTCAAAGCCTCCCACCTATCCTGAGCGAAATGGAGCGAACGCCAATACCAGGGTGTAGTAAAGGTTCACGGGGTCTTTCCGTCTTGCCGCGGGTACTCGGCATCTTCACCGAGACTGGAATTTCACCGAGCCCCTCGTTGAGACAGCGCTGAAGTCGTTACGCCATTCGTGCAGGTCGGAACTTACCCGACAAGGAATTTCGCTACCTTAGGACCGTTATAGTTACGGCCGCCGTTTACCGGGGCTTAGCTTCAATGCTTCGGGCGAACCCTGACATCTCCACGTAACCTTCCGGCACCGGGCAGGCGTCAGCCCCTATACGTCGTCTTTCGACTTAGCAGAGACCTGTGTTTTTGGTAAACAGTCGCTTCAGCCAATTCACTGCGGCCCCCTCAGGCTTCACCGGCTAGCGGTTTCACCTTACTGGGGCGCTCCTTCTCCCGAAGTTACGGAGCGATTTTGCCGAGTTCCTTAACGAGGGTTATCTCGATCACCTTAGTATTCTCTACTTGTCCACCTGTGTCGGTTTTGGTACGGGCACGCGCTTCCTCCCTAGAGGATTTTCTTGGAGGCATGGCGTTGGGGACTCGCCGGCTCTAAAGCCAGCTGGCGTCGCACCTCGGGTTAATGCAGGCCCGCATTTCACTAGGCCCGCCCCTACATGCTTACCCCAGGACAACCATCGCCTGGGTTCCCTTAGCCTTCCTCGTCTCCCCATCGGTCAAACGGATGCGACGTGGTACAGGAATATCAACCTGTTAGCCATCGACTACGCCTTTCGGCCTCGCCTTAGGTCCCGACTAACCCTGAGCAGACGAACTTTACTCAGGAATCCTTGGACAATCGGCGGAGGGGATTCTCACCCCTCTTTCGTTACTCATGCCAGCATTCTCACTTCCCAGGCCTCCACAGGAGTTTCCACGCCTGCTTCACTGCCCTGGGAACGCTCTCCTACCGCGCATCGGATCCGCAGATCTGATGCACCCGCAGCTTCGGTGGCGTGCTTGAGCCCCGTTGAATTTTCCGCGCCCGAACACTTGACCAGTGAGCTGTTACGCACTCTTTCAAGGATGGCTGCCTCTAAGCCAACCTCCTGGTTGTCTATGCATCTGGACATCGTTTACCACTTAGCACGCACTTAGGGACCTTAGCTGGCGGTCTGGGCTGTTTCCCTTTCGACGCTGAAGCTTATCCCTCAGCGACTGACTCCCGGAGTAAACGTTAATGGTCTTCGGAGTTTGCCTGACGTCGGTAGGCTGGTAGGCCCCCTTAGCCAAACAGTGCTCTACGGCCACAACGCAATTTATCCGAGGCTATACCTAAATATATTTCGGAGAGAACCAGATATCACTGAGTTTGATTAGCCTTTCACTCCGACCCACAGGTCATCCGCCCAGTTTTCAACCTAGGTCGGTTCGGCCCTCCACAAGGTCTTACCCTCGCTTCAGCCTGCCCATGGGTAGCTCACTCAGTTTCGGGTCTGCCGCCTACGACTTTGTCGCCCTGTTCGGACTCGCTTTCGCTTCGGCTCCACTCATCGCTTAACCTTGCCGCAGACGAGCAACTCGCTGGCTCGTTATGCAAAAAGCACGCGGTCACGGAATAAATCCGCTCCCACCCCTTGTAGGCACGTGGTTTCAGGTACTATTTCACTCCCCTTCCGGGGTTCTTTTCACCTTTCCCTCACGGTACTAGTCCGCTATCGGTCACCTAGGAGTACTTAGCCTTGGAGGGTGGTCCCCCCAGGTTCAGTCCGCGTTTCACGAGTGCGGACCTACTCAGGAACGTCTGACAGGAGGTCATGAGGTTTCGTCTACGGGACGATTGCCCTCTTTGGTGCGCGGTTCCACGCGCTTCGACTACCAACATGACTTTGTAACTCCTGCCAGGCCGGCTACAGCCTGGAACAGACGCCCTACAACACCGAATACGCAACGTGTAGCCACTTACACGTATCCGGTTTGGGCTGTTCCCTTTTCGCTCGCCGCTACTCAGGGAATCTCGTTTGATTTCCTTTCCTCGGGGTACTGAGATGTTTCACTTCCCCCGCTTGTCTCCAGCTGGCCTATGTGTTCAGCCAGCGGTGACGCCGCATTACCGGCGCCGGGTTTCCCCATTCGGGCATCCACGGATCAAAAGCTATTCAACGCTTCCCCGTGGCTTATCGCAGTCGTTCACGCCCTTCATCGACTCTAGGTGCCAAGGCATCCACCATGTGCCCTTACTATCTTGACGGTGATCGATCGACCCTTTAGATCGATCGGTGTTACCCGTTTTGACCCGGCCGCTCATCGAATGGCCGGGTCGTGGCTGCTGTGCAGTTTTCAAGGAGCGCCGAGAGGGTTACTCGCTGGACGACACGGCGCGGGGGCCGTGCCGGCGAACGGGCCGGTCTCTCAAAACTCAACAGCATGCACTCGATAACCAACGACGGTATGTCGCGGTTTGGAGGCCAGATTCGGTCGACATTCCAGGCCACTCAGTCGGAGGCTGTACGACCGGGGTTCACGATAAATCGTAAGCCGGCATACAGCGCCGTACTGCGTGGGTCCCCTAAGGGACTCCCTAGAAAGGAGGTGATCCAGCCGCACCTTCCGGTACGGCTACCTTGTTACGACTTCACCCCAGTCACGAGCCCCACCTTCGACGGCTCCCTCCCTTGCGGGTTAGGACACCGGCTTCGGGTGTTGCTCACTCCCGTGGTGTGACGGGCGGTGTGTACAAGGCCCGGGAACGTATTCACCGTGGCGTGCTGATCCACGATTACTAGCAACTCCGCCTTCATGTAGGCGAGTTTCAGCCTACAATCCGAACCGAGACGCGCTTTTTGGGATTCGCTCCACCTCGCGGTATCGCTGCCCTCTGTACGCGCCAATGTAGCACGTGTGTAGCCCTGGACATAAGGGGCATGATGACTTGACGTCATCCCCGCCTTCCTCCGGTTTGTCACCGGCAGTCTCGTATGAGTCCCCAACTTAATGCTGGCAACATACGACGAGGGTTGCGCTCGTTGCGGGACTTAACCCAACATCTCACGACACGAGCTGACGACAGCCATGCACCACCTGTGATTCTGTCCCGAAGGAAAGCCGTGTTTCCACGGCGGTCAGAAACATGTCAAGCCCAGGTAAGGTTTTTCGCGTTGCTTCGAATTAAACCACATGCTCCGCTGCTTGTGCGGGCCCCCGTCAATTCCTTTGAGTTTTAGCCTTGCGGCCGTACTCCCCAGGCGGGGTACTTAATGCGTTAGCTTCGGTACGGGGGGAGTCGACACCCCCCACACCTAGTACCCATCGTTTACGGCGTGGACTACCAGGGTATCTAATCCTGTTTGCTCCCCACGCTTTCGTGTCTCAGCGTCAGTACCGTCCCAGCGAGCTGCCTTCGCCGTTGGTGTTCTTCCTGATATCTGCGCATTTCACCGCTACACCAGGAATTCCACTCGCCTCTTCCGGACTCGAGCCCGACAGTATCCACCGGCATTCCAAGGTTGAGCCTTGGACTTTCACAGCGGACTGATCGGGCCGCCTACACACTCTTTACGCCCAATGATTCCGGACAACGCTTGCACCCTACGTATTACCGCGGCTGCTGGCACGTAGTTAGCCGGTGCTTCTTGTGAAGGTACCGTCACTCCAGCCGGCTATTAACCGGCGAAGCTTCGTCCCAACTGAAAGGGGTTTACGACCCGAAAGCCTTCTTCCCCCACGCGGCGTTGCTGCGTCACACTTTCGTGCATTGCGCAAGATTCCCCACTGCAGCCTCCCGTAGGAGTCTGGGCCGTGTCTCAGTCCCAGTGTGGCTGATCGTCCTCTCAGACCAGCTACCCATCGATGCCTTGGTAGGCCGTTACCCCACCAACTAGCTAATGGGCCGCGGGCCCATCCCGTCGCGGAGGCCGAAGCTTCCTTTCGTGTCACTTCTTATGAAATGACACCTCATTCGGTATTAGCCCCAGTTTCCTAGGGTTGTCCCGATCAACGGGGCAGGTTGCCCACGTGTTACTCACCCGTTCGCGGCTCTGCCCCAGGCCTAAGCCTGGTTCGTCGCCCCACTTGCATGTGTTAAGCACGCCGCCAGCGTTCGTCCTGAGCCAGGATCAAACTCTCCATAAAGAACATCGAACTCGGGCCGAAGCCCGTACTCGAATGCTTGAGAGTTCGCCATGACCTACTTCTACGGCGCCTCGTACACGGGGCGCCGCGGTCTTGACTGGTTACTACTCAGACCGCCACGTGGCCAGCAAGCCGGCCACCGGCGGTTCGAACCTGGACGCACATTCCGGTCAGGTGTTCAGACCGGAAGGTACGCATGCTGTTGAGTTTTCAAAGACCGACACACCCAGACGGGAAGGGGATTCCTTCGCGAGAGGTGTCCGACGCAGAGCGCCGAGACGGGCCGCCAGAAGGAACATCGTTCGCTCCTACTTACGACCGCTCGTCATCGTAGCAGGAATTGGGCTTGATCTATAGGGCGCGTCCGAAGCGCTTGAAGCGCCGGCGGCCGATCTGGACGACAGCACCATCAAGCCGTTCGGCCGGCAGGTCGAGCTGTTCGGCTGGCAGCGGCTCTCCGTCAAGTTTGACGCCGCCCTGGCCGAGCAGCCGGCGAGCTTCAGAGCGCGAGATGCCGAAGGCTTCGGCAATCGCCGCGGGCAAGTGGACCACGCCGTCAGCCGCTACGCAGTCGAAGCTGTCAATCTCGTCTGGAAGTTCGTGCTCGGCGAACTGGCTGACGAACTGCGTGGCAGCGTCGGCGCCCGACCCGGCGCCGTGGAAGCGGTCGACCAGCGCGCTGGCCAGCGCCTCCTTGGCATCGCGCGGTGAAGTGCCTTCGGGCGGCTGCTCAACGGCGAGCAGCTCGAACCAATCTGCCATCGAAGCGTCGGGCAGTCGCATCGTTCGGCCAAAAATCTCTCCGCGATCAGCCTGGATCGCGATCTCATTCCCAGCTGTCTTCGACATCTTCGCGCTGCCGTCAATCCCGCTGAGGATTGGCATTGTCAAGACGGCTTGCTCAGCAACCCCGTAATGCCGCTGAATATCGCGGCCGAGCAGCATGTTGAACGTCTGATCGGTACCACCGATCTCGACGTCAGCAGCGACCGCGACCGAGTCGTAGCCTTGCATCAGCGGATAGAGCAGTTCAAGGATTGAGATTGGCAGTCCGCCCTTGTAGCGGGTGGCGAAATCCTCGCGTTCAAGCAGCTGGGCGACCGTCGTCGTACGGACCAGTGCCAACAGGTCGGCGATCGGCATGTCGAGCCACTCGCTGTTGAAGCGCAGCTCGTACAGTTCCGGATCGGCGGTCAGAATCCGCGTCGCCTGGCTCTCGTAGCTTCCGGCGTTGGCGAGGATCTGCTCGTCACTGAGGACCGGCCTGCTCTCTGATCGGCCGCTGGGGTCGCCGACCCGCGCAGTGTAATCACCGATGATTAGGACAACACGGTGACCGAGCTCCTGAAATTCGCGCAGCTTCCCGAGCACGACGGTATGGCCGAGATGGATGTCGGGCGCGGTTGGATCGAGGCCGAGCTTGATTCGCAGCTGGCGACCTTCGAGCTGCGCCAACTCAAGTTTTGCGGCGAGCGCGCCGCTCGGCAGGCACTGCGCGGCGTTGCGCGTTAGCGCGGCAGATGTTGAAGCGGCGGATTCCATCTTGGCCAATGCTAGTCTGAGGGCAGAGCAGGACGCCTAAGGGTTGGCAACCTCTCCCCCTGCCTGATGGTGGTCGGAGCGGCGAAACGGCCCCGCTCAACTCGGCTTCAACGCGATGACAGACGAGCAGCCAGAGACCAACTCCGAGCAACAGCCGCCCGCGGCTGAAGGACCGTTGCCGCGGCCTCGTAAGCCACGCCTGAAGCGCCGCCGCCTGTTGCTGATCGCCCTGCCGCTTGTCGTCCTCGCCGGCGTTTCGACCCTTTTCGGAATGATGATGGCGGTCGCTGCCGAGCTGCCTAATCTCGAAAATCAGAACGGCTTTAAGGCGGCGCGTAACTCGGTGCTGCTTGATGACCTAGGCCGGCCGCTCGGCATCCTGAAAAGCAGCCAAAACCGCGTACTCGTCCCGTTTTCGCAGATCTCACCATTCATGCGCAACGCCGTCATCTCGGTCGAGGATGAACGGTTCTACGAAAACAATGGGGTCGATCCCCGAGGCATCTTGCGGGCGCTCGTTCAGAACACACTTGCAGGTGCCGCCAGCCAAGGCGGTTCGACAATCACGCAGCAGTTCGTCAAGAACGCAATGAAGGCTCAGAACAAGCGAACCGTCTCCCAGAAGCTGCGCGAATCGGCACTCGCGTACCACCTGACAAGGAACTGGTCGAAGAACAAGATCCTCGGCGAGTACCTCAACTCGATCTACTTCGGCAACGGTGGCTACGGGATTGAGTCGGCTGCCCGCGTCTACTTCGGACGGGACGCAAACCACATCGGCTGTGGTACGAGGGAACGACCCTGTGCAGCCGAGCTGACAGCGCCCGAGGCGGCGCTGCTGACCGCGGTGATTGCCAACCCGACGGGCTTCGACCCCGTGGCCCGCCCCCAGGCGGCGCTCGACCGTCGCAACATGGTACTCCGCAAGATGCGCGATCAAGGCCGCATCACTGCGGCCGAGTATGAGCAAGCGGCGGCGGAGGCTTTGCCGGGGCTTGTCATCCCTCCATCGGTTGACACGCAGGTGCCCTACTTCACAACCTGGGTCAGTCAGCAGCTGGTTGACCACTTCGGTGCGCGGCGTGCCTTTGAGGGTGGCCTGCGCGTTAAGACAACACTCGACCTCGACTTTCAGCAGGCGGCGCAGCAAGCGGTAGATCTGTCGCTGCCAAACCCCGATGGCCCGTCCGCTGCGCTCGTTGTGATCGATAACAAGACGGGCGAGGTGAAGGCAATGATTGGCGGGCGGGACTATCAGGCCCGGCCGTTCAACCTCGCGACACAAGGCCAGCGCCAAGTCGGCTCAACCGTTAAGCCCTTCATCCTTGCCGCGGCGCTGCGGAAGGGCTACGGGCTCGGTTCCGTCTGGGAGTCGAGAAAGCGGACCTTCGACGTTCCTGAGGCGACGGACGGCGAGAAGTTCGTCGTCAACAACTTCGACGACTCCTACGCCGGGACGCGCGACCTAGGCTCGGCGCTGACCTTCTCGGATAACGCAGTCTTCGCGGCAGTTGGCCTCGCAACCGGAACGAAGCGAATCTCCAAGCTGATCCGCAAGATGGGCGTCCGCTCTCCGGTTTCGACCAACCCGGCGATGACGCTCGGCGCCTTTAAGCAAGGCGTTTCGGTACTCGATTGGGCACACGCTTTCCAGTCCTTCGCGTCCGGTGGCCGACGCGTCTCGGGCACGCTTGGAGCGCCCGGCCGAGGCCCGGTAGGGATTAGCGAGGTGCGCGACGTTTCGACCAACAAGCTGATCCAACGGAACCGCCGGCAGCTTGAGCGTGTGCTTTCGCCAAAGGTGGCACAGGCGGTAACCAGTCAGATGCAGGCGGTTGTCAGCAGCGGCACCGGCAAGCGCGCCGCCTACGGAGGTTTCGCGGCCGGGAAGACCGGCACGACAGAAGACTTCGGTGACGCTTGGTTCTCTGGCTTTACCGACCGTTACACAATCGCAGTCTGGGTCGGCTACGCCGACCGCACCCAACCAATGAAGACCGAATACGACGGCAGCCCGGTTGCTGGCGGCACGATCCCGGCGCAGATCTGGCGCGACTTCGTCGTTCAACTACAAGCGATTCTGGAGGCACGCGCTAATCAGAAGGCTGCCGGCGACAACGTAAACGGTGATCCCGCCGCAGCTCTTCAGTCGTCGGGCTCAAGCAGCGACTATTCGTACGGCGGTGGCACGACTGACAGCGGCGGTGGTGGCGGAAACACCGGCGGTGGCGGTGGCGGCGGAAACACGGGCGGCGGCAACACGGGCGGCGGCGGCGGTGGCGGCGGCAACACGCCGGCCCCCGCTCCGGCTCCAGCCCCCCAACCGCAGCCGCCCTCGGGCGGCGGTAACAGCGGCGGCACCGGCGCGCCGTCAGGCTGACTGCGGGCCCAGCAGCTGTCGCGCTAGCAGCAGCTGCTCGCCGACGCGAGCGAGCGACGTCCCACCTTCGCTCTGCTTACTTTCCAACCATCCCTTACCGGCCAGCAGGTCAACCGCCGACTGCCCAAAGAGCGGGCTGTACTGCTGGAGCTCGACCAACGACAGGTCGCTGAGTGTGCGGCCGGAGCCGATCGTTTCGCGCACGAGCCGACCGATCGTTGCGTGACTTTCGCGGAATGGCAAGCCAGCTTTGACGAGCAGGTCGGCGAGATCGGTTGCAGCGATCATCGCGTCGTCGGCGGCTTGCGCCATCCGCTCGCGGTTGAATGATGCGCCTTCGATCATCCCTCGCGCCGCTGCGAGCACCAGTGCCAGCGTGTCGACACTGTCGAACAAGTATTCCTTGTCCTCCTGCATATCTTTGTTGTAAGCAAGCGGCAAGCCGTGTAGAACGCCGTGGAAAGAGGCAAGGTTGCCAGCCAATCGCGGCGCTTTTGCCCGCAGCAGCTCAGCTGCGTCAGGGTTCTTCTTCTGCGGCATTAGCGACGAGCCGCTGGTCCAGCGGTCGGGCAATTCGACGAAACCAAACTCCTGGCTTGACCACAGCACTAGCTCGCCGCCGAGGCGCGAAAGGTGCGTCGCACAGGCCGCCGCAGCGGCGAGGTAATCGAGGATGAAGTCCCGGTTGCTGACGGCGTCAAGCGAGTTCGGTGCAACGTCGGTAAATCCAAGTGCCGCCGCGACGCTGCTCCGGTCGGTATCGAAGTTGACGCCGGCCAGCGCCCCGGCGCCGAGCGGTAGCTGGGCGCACTGCGCTTCGACGAACCGGAAACGCTGAAGATCGCGCGCCAACATCCAGACGTAAGCCAGCAGATGGTGCGAAAGGTAGACCGGCTGAGCACGCTGCAGGTGCGTGTAGCCTGGCAGCGCCCAGTCGAGGTGCGCCTCAGCAGCATCGGTTAGAACCGCAATTAGCAGCTCGACTGAACGGGCGCTTTCCCCGGCTGCTTGGCGGGTGAATAGCGCCAGATCGGTCGCCACCTGATCATTGCGCGAGCGGGCGGTGTGAATCCGACCGCCGGCCTCACCTGCGATCTCCGTGACGCGACGTTCGATTGCCATGTGGATGTCCTCGTCCGACGGCTCGAACGGGAACTCGCCTGCTTCGAGCTCGCCCTCAACCTGCGCCAGTGCGTCCTGTATGGCGGCAGCGTCCGGTTCGCTGATTATCTGCTGGGCTGCAAGCATCGATACGTGGGCGCGTGACTGCGCGATCTCGAACGGCCAAAGACGCTGATCAACATCGAGCGAGCGATTGATCGCGTCAAAGTCTGGATCCGGGGGTTCGCTGAAGCGGGTCATTGCCGGGCGAGTCTAGGTCTGTCCGAGCGCGACACCCAGCGCTGCACAGACCCGTTCAACCTGGGAGTCGCTGATCTCGGGAAAGAACGGCAACGCGATCGACTGCGCCGCAACCGCTTCGCAGACTGGAAACTGGCCCTCGCGATGACCGAACTTCTCTCGGTAATAAGCCATCAGATGGATCGCAGGTAGGTACGGTTTGCTCTGCACACCGAGCGCGTCGAGCTTACGAATCGTCTCGTCGCGGTCAACGCCCGCCGGCAGTTGAACGACGTAAACGAACCAACCGCGGCGCGCTTCGCCCTGATCGGCGCAGGGCAGAGTTAAGCCGTCGACCTCCCCCAGCCGCTGCTGATACAGGCCTGCGACTCGTGCGCGGGCGGCCAACATCTGATCGAGCCGGTCAAGCTGAGCCAGACCGATAGCGCAGGCAATATCGCTGAGCCGGTAGTTGAAGCCCAGCCGGTCGTGGTCAAGCCACGCCATGTCGGGGGCGCGGCCCTGGTTGCGCTCCGAATCGATCTGCTGCTTGAGTCCCGGATCAGCAACCGTGACGATGCCGCCTTCACCGGTCGTGATCTGCTTATTGGCGTAAAAGCCAAAGACGGCGCAGTGACCGCGCGCGCCAACCGCGCCGCCGTCGGCGTACCGAGCGCCGAGCGCCTCACAGGCGTCTTCGACGATCGGCAAGCGAAGCTGCTCGAGCGCCGCCATATCGGCCGGGTAGCCAAAGATATGAACCGGCAGCAGCGCCGTTGTGCGATCGGTCACTGCGGCAGCGGCGGCTGCCGGATCGAGCGTCAGCGTAACCGGATCGATGTCGGCAAAGACCGGCTGCGCCCGCTCCATCACGCAAACGTTGGCGCTGGCGACAAACGACAGCGGTGAAGTGACGACCTGATCGCCGTCACTGACCCCGACCGCCCGCAGCGCCAAGTGAAGACCAGCTGTCCCACTTGACACGGCGCTGGCGCTGCTGGCGCCGATCTTCGCCGCGAAGGCCCGTTCAAAAGCAGGGACGGTCGGCCCGAGCGACAGCTGCCGGCTGCGCAGCACCGCTAGGACAGCCTGCTCTTCGGCCTCCCCGATCACTGGCCTGGCGAGCGGGATTCGCTCGATCACGCTGAGCCCTGATCACGGCGCAAGTCGGTTTGGTGAGCAAACTCCAGTGAGTCGACCAGCGCCTGCCACGACGCCGCAATCACGTTCTCACCGACACCGATCGTGCCCCAGACGCGTTCACCGTCAGAGGCGTCGATCAGCACCCGCGTGACCGCGTCGGTGCCATGACTTTCATCAAGGATTCGCACCTTGTAGTTGACCAGTTCAACGTCGCCGAGGTCGGGATAAGCCTCGATGATCGCGCTGCGAAGCGCACTGTCGAGCGCATTGACCGGGCCGTTACCGCTGGCAGTGCGCTTGACGGATCGGCCATCGATCCGAATCGCAATCGTCGCCTCGCTGGCAACTTCGCCGCTGGCCTGCTGCTCGACCGTGACCTTCCAGCCATCCACTTCGAAGAGCTGTTGGTAGTGGCCGGACTCACGCCGCATTAAAAGCTCAAAGGAACCATCGGCGGCCTCGAACTGGTAGCCCTGATGTTCCAGCTGCTTAACGCGGTCAACGATCCGACCGCTGGTCTGCGGATCAAGCTCCACCCCAAGGCGCTGCCCTTTGTCAACGATCGTGGCGCGGCCAGCCAACTCCGAAACAATCACTTCGCTGCTATTGCCTACGGCCGTTGGATCGACGTGCTCGAAGCTGCTGGACTCGGCGCTGACGCCGGCCGCATGCATCCCAGCCTTGTGCGCAAAGGCATTCTTGCCGACGTATGGCTGAGCTGCGTTGGGTGCGCGATTGAGCAACTCATCAACGAAGTGCGCGGTCTCGGTCAGGCGAGACAGGCACCCTTCCGGCAGCACCTCAATGCCCATCTTCAACTGCAGGTCGGCGATGATCGTGATCAAGTTGGCATTGCCGGTACGCTCGCCGATGCCGTTGACCGTCCCTTGGACCTGCGTCGCTCCCGCCTCAATCGCGACGAGCGAGTTGGCGACCGCACAGCCGCCATCATCGTGCGTGTGGATACCGACCGGCACGCCAGGCAGTGCGGCGCAAACAGCCAGTACAACTTTGCGCACTTGGCTAGGTAGTGCGCCGCCGTTGGTGTCGCAGAGCACTACCCGTTCAGCACCGCCAGCGACCGCCGCGCGCAGCGTCTCAAGCGCGTAACCGGCGTCCTGACGCCAACCGTCGAAGAAGTGCTCAGCATCGAACAGCGTCCGTTTGCCGGCCCCGGCGACGAAGGCGATCGACTGCTCAATCATTGCCAGGTTCTCCTCCGGCGTGGTTCGGATCACCTTCTCAACGTGCAGCATTGACGACTTTCCGACCAGCGTTACAGCGGGTGCGATTGAGGCCACGAGGACGCGCAGCCCTTCATCGTCTTCGGCAGCGGTGTCGCGGCGGCGTGTCATGCCGAAGGCGACTATTTGGGCCTGCTGCAGCGGCGCCGCAGCGAGCAGCTCAAACAGCTCCGCCTCCTTTGGGTTGGACGAAGGGAAACCAGCCTCGATCATGTCGACGCCAAGTTGGTCGAGCCTCTCAACAACGCGCAGCTTCTCCTGCGCCGTGAGGCTCATTCCGCCGCCACCCATTCCATCCCGGAGGGTCGCGTCGTATAGCTGAATCGTGGAGTTCATTGGAGCTGTCCTTTGCTGAATGGTTGAACGACGAATGGCGCCACAAGGGCGCCTGTAGGAGCTACGCGGCTCACGCCAGAGGCGTGCGCCGCCCCCGAATTCGTCGCCCAAAGCCGCTCATGAGCTGCTCACTTCGCCGTCGCTTGCGCCTATAAGCTCAGCTGGAACGGGATCAAGCCAATCTCGGTACCGCTCGTCGCGACCATGCAGGGCGTCGTCATAGACCTGAAGTAGTGCAGTCGTGATTTCGCCCGGGCGGCCGCTGCCGACGGGACGGTCGTCGAGTTCGCGCACCGGCACCATTTCGGCCGCCGTGCCGATCAAGAAGATCTCGTCAGCAATCGCTAGTTCGTCAACGGCGATCACGCGCTCGGCCACCTCATATCCCATGTCGCCGGCGATCTTGATGATCGAATCGCGGCTGATGCCTTCGAGGATTGAGGATGACATCGGTGGCGTTGCGATCACGCCATCACGGATCACGAAGATGTTTTCGCCGGTGCCTTCGCAGACGTCGCCGCGATGGTCAAGCAGAATCGCCTCGTCGTAGCCAGCGTTATGTGCCTCGACTTTGGCGAGGATGCTGTTGAGATACTGTCCGCCAGCCTTGGCGTGAGGGATCAGTGCGTTCGGGCTGATCCGGCGCCAGCTGGAGATCTTGCCGCGAATCCCGTCGCGCTTACCTTCCTCACCGAGGTACAAGCCCCACTCCCAGACGGCGATCGTTACGTCGACCTGAACGGCCAGCGGGAACAGCCCCATCGATCCATAGCCACGGTAGGCGATCGGCCTGATGTAACAGGAGCGCAAACCGTTGCGGGCAATTAGCTCAAGCGTTGCGCTGCGAAGCTCCTCAGCCGTGTACGGCAGCTCCATGAAGTATGCCTCGGCCGAACGAAAGAGCCGATCGATGTGGTCCTGGTGGCGGAAGACTGCAGGCCCAATCTCGGTGTCGTAGCAACGGACACCCTCGAAGACTGAGGTTCCGTAGTGCAGGGCGTGCGTTAGAACGTGAACCTGGGCATCGGCCCACGGCACATATTCACCGTTCATCCAGATCTGTTCGCTTGCTTGCACCGAGTTCTCCCGTTGTCCTAGTCCAATGCGGCGATAACCGCCGCGGTGGCTGCTTCAGTCGTTGCGTCGCCGCCCAGATCGGCGGTCCGCAACCCCGAGGCTAGCGCCTGCCCAACGGCCGATTCTATTGTCAGAGCATCGTCTTCGCGGCCGAAACCATGCCGCAACATCATCGCCAGCGAGAGGATCGTGGCCAGCGGGTTGGCCAGCGAACGGCCGGCGATGTCAGGCGCCGAGCCGTGAACGGGCTCAAAAAGCCCTGGCCCGTCGGGGTTTCCGATGCTTGCCGAAGGCAACATGCCTATCGAACCAGTGAGCATCGCCGCCTCATCGCTGAGGATGTCGCCAAACAAGTTTTCGGTGAGGATCACGTCGAACTGGGCGGGCCGAGCAATCAGCTGCATCGCTGCATTGTCGACCAGCAGATGCTCGAGCTCTACTTCAGGGAACTCTTCAGCGTGAACTCTGGTGACGACCTCCCGCCAGAGCCGACTGGTTTCAAGAACATTGGCTTTGTCGACGTGGGTGACCTTGCTGCGCGCTGCTTGAAAACCGACGCGGGCGATCCGTTCAATCTCAGCGACGCTGTAGATACAAAGGTCGCTGGCCATCTCGGCTGTGCGCTGGCGCTCGCCGAAATAGATCCCGCCGGTAAGTTCACGAACGATCAGAAGATCGGTCCCTTCGATCCGTTCTGGCCTCAGCGGGCTGGCGTCGGCGAGCGCCGGGATTACCTGCACGGGCCTCAGGTTGGCGTAAAGACCAAGTCCCTGACGAATTCCCAGCAAACCTTGCTCGGGGCGCGGCGCGTCAGGGTCGGTGCTATCCCACTTTGGGCCGCCGACGGCGCCGAGCAAAACAGCATCGGCGGCGGCGCAGGCAGCCAACGTCTGCTCGGTCATCGCGACCCCGTTTGCGTCGATCGACGCACCGCCGAATAGATGCTCGGTGAACTGAAACTGGCCGGGGCAGAGCGCGTCACAAACCTCGATCGCTGCTGCAACGACCTCCGGGCCAATCCCGTCGCCTGGCAGTAGGGCAACCTGGCCGACGCCGCTCAAAGTGCTGTCGTCACGGGGCCGTGACGTTCCATCGTCGATTCGTAGGCATCGATCATCTCAGTTTGGAAGATTGTCAGCGAAATGTCGTCAAGCCCATCGAGCAAGCGCCGCTTGATCTCCGCGTCAACCTCAAAGTCGGCGCTCTGGTCGTCGCCCCACGTGACCTGCTGCGCATCAAGGTCGATCCGAGCCGAGCCGGCAGCAGCGATTGCCTTGCATTCGTCGGCACTCAGTACGACCGGCAGCAGCCCGACTTTGGTTGAGTTGGAGAAGAAAATGTCGGCAAAAGACGGCGCGATGATTGCACTAAAGCCGTAATCCTGAAGCGCCCACGGGGCGTGCTCGCGCGACGATCCGCAGCCGAAGTTGCGCCCCGCGACGAGGATCGGATGCGGATGCAGCTCCCAACCTTCTTCGTTCTTCCAGTCATGGAAGAGGAACTCGCCGAAGCCGGTCCGCTCGATTCGCTTGAGGAACTGCTTCGGAATGATCTGGTCGGTGTCAACATCGTCGCGGTCGAGAAACGACACCTGGCCTTCGATCACGTCGATCGGCTCCACTACTCGGTCCCCCATTCGCGAATGTCGACGAAACGGCCCTCAATTGCGGCCGCAGCGGCCATCTGCGGGCTGACGAGATGGGTCCGACCGCCACGCCCCTGGCGACCTTCGAAGTTACGGTTCGAGGTTGATGCGCAGCGCTCCTCTGGTGCCAGAATGTCAGGGTTCATGCCGAGGCACATTGAGCAGCCGGCGCCACGCCAGTCGAATCCGGCCTCGATGAAGAGCTTGTCAAGACCCTCCTCTTCGGCCTGCTTTTTGACTTGAACCGAGCCCGGGACAACCATTGCGGAGACGCTGCCGGCGACCTTGCGTCCGTTGATCATTGCTGCGGCGGCGCGCAGATCGCCGATTCGAGAGTTGGTGCAGGAGCCAATAAAGACGCGGTCCAGCTCGATCTGCTGGATTGGCGTTCCTGCTTCAAGCCCCATGTAGTCGAGCGCGCGTTGATCGCCGTCGCAGGCCGGGGCCGGCACATGATCGCCAACGCCGACGACCATCTCGGGGTTGGTGCCCCAAGTGACCTGCGGACTGATCAATGAAGCGTCGACGACGTGCTCCGTATCGAAACTTGCAGCTTCGTCGCTACGCAGCAGCTTCCACTGCTGACACATCGTCTGCCAGTCATCGCCGATCGGCGCGCCCGGCCGACCATCAACATAGTCAATTGTTATCTGGTCCGGGGCGATCATTCCGGCCCGCCCGCCAGCTTCGATTGTCATGTTGCAGACCGTCATCCGGCCTTCCATTGACAACGACTCAATCGCCGGGCCGGCGAACTCGATCACATGACCGACGCCCCCTTCAACGCCGATCTGGCCGATTGTGGCGAGGATCAGGTCCTTCGCAGTCACACCGAAGCCGAGTTCTCCTTCGTAGCGGATACGCATCGACTTCGGGCGGCGCTGAACCAGCGTCTGAGTGGCAAGGACATGCTCAACCTCGCTCGTTCCAATGCCGAAGGCCAAGGCGCCAAAGGCGCCGTGCGTGGCGGTATGGCTGTCGCCGCAGACGATCGTCATCCCTGGCTGCGTCAGGCCAAGCTCGGGGCCGATCACATGGACGATCCCCTGACGGTCTGAGCCGAGCGAGTAGACGGGGACACCGAACTCCTCGCAGTTACGTTCCAGCGTCTCGACCTGAACGCGGCTCAGCTCGTCCTTGATCCTGGCGGCGATTGGCGTTCCATCTGTTGGCACATTGTGGTCGGCGGTGGCGATCGTGCGATCCGGCCGGCGCACGGTGCGGCCGGCGAGCCGCAAGCCATCGAAGGCCTGTGGACTGGTCACCTCGTGGACGAGGTGCAAGTCGATGTAGAGCAGCCCGTCGGTGACCTCGTGCGCCGCCCAGAGTTTCTCGAAAAGTGTCGTTGGCTGATTCATTGGTGGCCTCTCACGGTATCGGGCCAGTACGCATCGACGACGGTTCGTCAGACTCGAGGCGCCGCACTGCGAGCGTGACAGCACGCATGTAGGCGCGCGCGGCGGCCTCAATGATGTCGGTTGCGACGGCGCGCCCGGCGGCGCTCTCTCCGTCAATCTCGATCATCACATGAACCTCGCCTAGCGCGTCCTGCCCTGCTGTGACGGCGTCGACGCGGAAATCGCGCAGTCGAACTTCAAGCCCGATCGCTGCATTGATCGCGTGGAAGACAGCGTCAACGGCGCCGTCGCCATCAGCGCTACCGGCCGCGACACTGCCATTGGGCAGGACAACACTGGCTGAGGCGGTCGGGCGCTCGCCGCTCTTGTCATTCAGCTCGAACGACTCCAGCGTGAATCCAGCCTCCTGCTGCAGCTCGTCACCGACCAGCGCTTCGAGGTCGAGCGCCGTTACCTGCTTCTTCTTATCGGCGATCTCTTTGAACCGTTTAAAGGCGGCGTTGAGCGCAGCACCATCGACGTTGTAACCGAGCTCCTCAAGTGACTGTTTGAGCGCGTGACGGCCGGAGTGCTTACCGAGCACAATCTGGTTGGCGTCGAGGCCAACGCTGGTTGCATCCATTATCTCGAACGTTGTGCGCTCCTTCAGCACGCCGTCCTGGTGGATGCCGGACTCGTGCGCGAAGGCATTACGACCAACGATCGCCTTGTTTGGCTGGACGGCGTAACCGGTCAAGCGTGAAACTAGCCGGCTGGCACGTGAAAGCTCAGTCGTTTTGACGTTGGTATGCAGGCCGTCGAGCGCGTCAACGCGTGTGAAAAGCAGCATCACGATCTCTTCGAGCGCAGCGTTGCCGGCCCGCTCGCCGATCCCGTTGACCGCACACTCGACCTGCCTCGCGCCAGCCAACACGCCAGCAAGCGAGTTGGCTACGGCGAGGCCAAGGTCGTCGTGGCAATGGGTTGAGAGGATCACGTCGCGCAGACCAGGGGCTGCTTCGTAAAGGCCGTTGAGAAAGCGTGTGTACTCCTCCGGCATTGTGTAGCCGACAGTGTCGGGGATGTTGATCGTTGTTGCCCCCTCGTCGATTGCGATCTGGCAGATCTCGGCCGTGAAACCAACGTCGGCCCTAGTCGCATCCATCGGCGAGAACTCAACGTCTTCACAGAGCGCGCGGGCCTGCGCGACAGAGGCGCGCGTCAATCCACGAACATCGTCGTGACTACTGCGCATCTGGTGCTCAATGTGAATCTCAGAGGTCGAAATAAATGTGTGGATCCGAGGCCGCTGAGAATCCTTGACCGCCTGCCAGGCGCGATCGATGTCGGTGGCGTTGGCCCGCGCCAAGCCGGCGATCACTGGCCCTTCAACATCGCGCGCGATCGCACGGACGGCCTCAAAGTCACCAGGCGAGGCGATCGGGAAGCCGGCTTCAATCACGTCAACGCCGAGCCGCGCCAGCTGCTGCGCGATCTCAAGCTTCTCTTCGACGTTTAGCGAGATTCCCGGCGACTGTTCGCCATCCCGCAACGTCGTGTCAAAGATAAGTACTCGTTTTGGATCCATGTCGAAACTCCTTCGTCTGCTTGATCTTGCCTGCGTCCTCTTCGTGTTCAGTCGCGGCTACGCGGCCGCCAGCGCGTTATTCCCCCCGTGGGGGGAGCAGAAGCAGACGGATCAGCAGTGTGTTCGACATGTCCATCCAGATTAGCAAGACACCGCGACCCGGCCTGCAGCAAGCTCCTCGCTAATGCCCGAGCGCTGGCGTCTGCGCCAGCTCGCGACTCTGGCGCCTGGCCGAGCGCTTTTGCAGCAGCAGGTTGACGAACATCAAGCCGACCACGACGATCAGCATCGCAGTCGCCAATACGTTGACTTGCGGTGGGACTCCCTGACGCGCTGCGCCGTAGACGTAGAGCGGGAATGTGACGGTCTGGCCGGCGGTGAAGTTGCTGACGACAAAGTCGTCGATTGAGATTGCGAAACTGAGCAGCGCAGCGGCCGCGACGCCGGGCGCCAGCAATGGCAAGGTAACCTTGCGCAGCGTCGTCAGCTGGTTTGCACCAAGGTCCATTGCTGCCTCTTCAATGTGTTCGTCCATCCCCTCCATACGGGCGCGGATTGTGATCACGACGTAACCGAGCGTGAACATCACGTGAGCGATCAGCAGCGTGACGAAACCCCTCACGAGCCCCATCGTCAGGAACCAGCCGAGCAGCGCCGCACCGAGCACCACCTCCGGCGTGGCCAGCGGCAGGAAGACGAGCCCACCGACCGCGCCGCGACCGCGCCAGCGGTGACGAACCAGCGCCAGGGCGACGCAGACACCGAGTATCACGGCGACGATCGTTGTCAGCGCCGCCAAGCCGATTGAAGTTAAGAAGGCCTGTTGCAGACCTTCGACGCCGAACGGATCGGCCCAGTGGCGCAGCGTGAAGCCTTGCCACGTGAAGTTGAAGCGCCCTTGATTGTCATTGACCGAGAACAGCACGATCACGAAGATCGGCATAAACAGAAAGAGGATCGCGCCGAAAGACCAGACGCCCAGCAGCCGATCGCGCAGATTGTCAAGCGTTGTCCTCATGCGACAGCGGCATCCGACAGCCGCTTCGTCCCGATCGCTCGTGCCGCGATCGCGATGATTATCAGGACAACGAGCATCATCACGAATGAAAGAGCCGCGGCGGTCGGGTACTCACGGACGACGAGGAACTGCGACTGGATGACGTTGCCAATCATGTACTGCTGTGATGTGCCAAGCAGCTGGGCGTTGATGTAGTCGCCAATCGCCGGGATGAATGTCAGCAGCACACCGGCGAAGATGCCCGGCGCGGCGAGCGGCAGCGTGATCTTGCGGAACGCGGTCCAACGGCTGGCATAAAGGTCGGTCGCGGCCTCGACCAGTGTTCGGTCCATTCGCTCAAGCGAGGCATAAAGCGGGAGCACCATGAACGGCAGGAAGTTGTAGGTGATCCCGGCGATGACCGCGAAGCTGGTTGCCAACAGCCTGCCGTCTGGCGCCAGCAGGCCAAGCTGCACCAAAGTCTGTACGACCCAGCCATCATCGGTCAGCACCGTCTGCCAGGCAACGGTACGAACGATCAGGCTGGTGAAGAACGGCAGCACGACCAACAGTAGAAGGACGTTTCGCCAGCGTCCCGCTTTGAAGGCCATGAAGTAAGCGAGCGGAAAACCGATCACGAAGCAGGCGATCGTCGCAGTGCCGGCGTACTGAAGCGATCGAAAGATCTGCTCGCCGTACTCGGAGATCGAATCCGGATAGACAGCCCAGTTCCAGCTCTGCACAAAGCCGTCGTCGGGATTGCCGGTCTGGAGCGAAATCCACAGCTGCGAGACGATCGGAATTGCGTAGAAGAGCAGCAGCCAAGCGAGGCCTGGGATCACCAGCGTCAGCGCCAGCACCGATTTGCGCCGCCGAAGCGTCAGCCAGCCACCACGGCTGACGCCGACCGCCCCACTGCCTTCCGTCACGCCCCGGTGACCTTCTGCATCTGAGCCGTCAGCTCGCGCTCATCGACGGCACTGAGCGACGGGTAGGCATACAGCTTCTTCATCGTTTCTGCGGTTGGGAAGATCAACTGGTTCTTAGCCAGTTCGGGGTTACGCTTGGCGAGGATCTCCTGAACCCCATCGACTGGGCAGAAGTAGTTGACGAACTCAGCGATCACCGAAGCAGTATCAGGGTCATAGACGTAGTTCATGAACGTCTCTGCGCCATAGGCCGTCTTCGGCTTCTGCGGAATCAGCATGTTGTCGGACCATGTCATCCCGCCCTCGTCAGGGACGAGAAACTCAAGCTCCGGATTGTCAGCCTTCAGCTGAACCAGATCGCCCGACCAGGCAACACAAGCCCAGAGATTGCCGGCCGCCAGATCCTTCGTGTAATCGTTGCCGGTGAAGCGGCGAATCTGGCCTTTCTCGTTCTCCTGATTGATCTTCTCGATCGCGGCGGAGCATTGCGCCTTCGTTGCCGTACTTGGATCGACGCCTTGCCCGAGCATCACCAGACCGGCCGAATCGCGCCACTCGGTGAACATCGAAACTCGACCCTTGAAAGCAGGGTCAAAGAGGTCGTTGATGCTGTTTAGTTTGCGCCCTGTTTTCTTCGGGTTGTAACCGATCCCGGTAATCCCGGACTGCCACGGAAGAGTAAAGTCGCGGTTCTTGTCAAACGGCGGGTGCTGCAGACTCTGAAGCAGATTCTTTGCGTTCGGCACATTCTTCTTGTCGATCGGCACGGCATAACCCTGATCGATCCACCGTGCCGCCATCCAGTCGGTCGGGGCAACCAGATCGCGGCCGATTCCCTGACCTTGCTCCAGTTCCTGGCGGACCTTCGCGTAGAACTCTTCGTTGTCGTTGTAATCCTCGATGTACTTCATCTTCGCTTTGTATTTCTTCTCCCAGCCAGGGATCACCTTCGGGTCGATGTAGAGCGGCCAGTTAGAGAAAACGACTGTGCCGATCGGGCCAGCCGGATGGTTGACGTTGTTGGTGTCGGCTGAACTTTTCTCTGAGTTCGACCCTTCGACGCCGCCGCAGGCAGCGAGGAAGGCGCTAGCGCCGCCGAGCACGACGCCGCTTTGCGCCATCTTCCGCAGCACCGAACGGCGCGATATCGGCTCGCCGCTGACGAGCCGGTCAAAAAAGTGGTCTAGTGATTCTTCTGGCATTTCAATCTCTTCTGGCATTTCAATCCTCCCGTTCGACAACAAATGTATGTTCAGGGGCCCAGGTCATAACAACGCGCTCTCCTTGAGCAAACGACGACGACTCACTACCACTGTTCTGCACGAAGACCTGAAGCTCGGCGCCGCCGTCGCTGCGGACCAGGTACTGAGTGGCAAGGCCGATATAGGCTTGTTCGGTCACGTGACCGAAGAGCGCGTTGAGCCCAGCTTGCGCCGACCCGCCGTTGGCCGCTGCGAGAGTCATCTTCTCTGGCCGTACCCCAACCCGCAGCTGTGACGTCGATAGGCCACTGACCGCCGAGGCAGGGGCACTGAGGCGTGCGCCGCCGTCGGCATCGAACTCGGCCAGCGGGCCGTCGTTCGCAAGCAACTTGGCATCAACGAGGTTCGAATGACCAAGAAAGTTGGCAACAAACTGGGTTCGCGGCCGCTCGTAAAGTTCTTCGGCCGAACCAAGCTGGTCGATCCGACCGTCGCGCATCACGGCGATCGTGTCAGCCATCGTCATCGCCTCCTCCTGATCGTGCGTTACGTGAATGAATGTGATTCCAACCTCGCGCTGGATCTGGCTGAGCTCAATCTGTAGCTGCTTGCGCAGTCGCAAGTCAAGCGCTCCCAGCGGCTCGTCCAGCAGCAGCGCGCGTGGCCGGTTGACGAGCGCGCGGGCCAGCGCGACACGCTGCTGCTGCCCGCCGGACATCTGCGCCGGCCGACGGCCAGCGAACGCGCTGAGCTCGACCAGCTCAAGCGCTTCGGCGACCCGGCCCGCCCGCTCAGCCTTTGGAACCTTCTTACGTGCAAGCCCGAAAGAGACGTTCTCGGCGACCGTCATGTGAGGAAAGAGCGCATAGCTTTGGAAGACCGTATTGACGTCGCGCTTGTGCGGCGGCAACTGAGTGATCTCCTCGCCGGCCAGTTCGATCGTGCCAGCGGTCGGCTCTTCAAAGCCGCCGATCATCCGCAGCGCCGTCGTTTTGCCGCAGCCGGACGGCCCGAGCAGCGCGAAAAACCCGCCGCGCGGAATCTCAAGGTTGAGATTGTCAACGGCGGTCATATCACCGAAGCGTTTGGTTAAGCCGCGCAGTGCGACATCGGTTTCGCTCACAGCCCTCCCCCGTAAGGCAACATTGCTGCAGCCTACCGGAAGTTTCAGGTCCGCAAAAGGAGCGCCGGGTCGGCGACCTCTGGTTTGCGGCCGAAGAACTCGGGGTGGCCCTGAATCCGCCAGATCATCATCAGCACGACGCCGACGAGCAGAAAGCCGATACCGATCACCAGCGGTGGTCCGATTCCAAGCCAGGATGTGCCAGAGGCCGAGTTCGCCGGGTCGGAGAGGTCGATGCAGGACTTGACGAAAATCCCCGTCAGCATCAGCCCTCCGAGTACCGGCGCTACGCCGATGAAGAAGAAATTGCGGGCGCTTTTGAATAGCTCTTTGCGGTAGTAGATCGCGCAGGCATAACCGGTCAGCCCGTAATAGAAGGCGATCATCAGGCCGACTGCGGCGATCGAGTCGAACAGCATGTTCGTTGAAACGAGCGTCAGGCCGACGTACCAGATGACCGACACGATCCCCATCAGCCAAGTCGCGAAGGTCGGCGTCATGTACTGCGGATTGACCTCGCCGAGTTTTTCCGGCAGTGCCTTCGCTCTGGCCATCGACAGAGCGGTTCTGGCGGTTGGCAGGATTGTCGTCTGACACGACGCGGCCGCCGAGCTGAGGACCGCGATGATGACCAGCTTGCCGAGCAGGTCACTGCCGAAGACTGCGTTCGCCAAGAGACCAAGAACGTCCCCGGACGTGTCGTTGGCGAGCAGGGACGGGCCGCCGAACGAGATCGCCGCCACAGTCACGATTAGATAGGTCAGCACGAGCACAAGGGTTGAGACAATTGCTGCGCGCCCGGGAGTCTCGGAGGAGTCTTCAGTCTCTTCGTTCACGGAGACGGTCGTGTCCCAGCCCCAATAGATGAAGACAGCCAACAGCACTCCAGAAGTCAGTGCGCTGACTGACCCGATTCCCGCCGGGTTGAACCACTCCAGCGATGGCTTGACGGAGCCTGCCGGGGCGTCGCCGGCATAGACGCGGACCAGTGCCACGACGGCGAAGATCCCGAGCGTGATCAACTCGGCGGACAGCAAACCAATCTGCGTCTTGGCGCTCAGCTCGATGCCGATAACACAGATCCAAGTCATCGCGGCGATGAAGAGAACGCCGACAACCGTTACGGCAAGAACGGAGGGAGCTTCGATCCCGATCAATAGGAACAGGTAGAGGCCGGCAATCTGGGCGAGGTTCGCCATCACGATCACGTCGGTGACGATGATCGCCCAGCCGCCGATCCAGCCGGCGCTCGGGCCCATCGCCCGCGTCACCCAGGAGAACGTTGTTCCGCAGTCGGGGTCGGCGCGGTTCATCCAGTAATAAGAAGCGGCGATCAGCAGCATCGGGATGAAGGCGATAATCATGACCACCGGCGCGTGGACACCAATGCCGACAACGGCAACGACGAGGCCGAGCGATGCTGCGAGTGAGTAGCCCGGCGCCGTTGAAGCGACGCCGATCACAACGCCGGAGGCGAAGCCGATTGCGTTGGCCTTAAGTCCTTTGTCACCCGCCCCGGAGCCTGCAGGTAGTACCGCCGTGGTCGGGACCGTCGCACTTTCCATGGTTGCGACACTACGGCGCTCAACCATGGCGGGCAAGCCGAGGTCGCCTGATCTAGTCAGTCAAGATCAACGGCGCGCCCGGCGACAATTCCCTCGCCAGCGACCACTTCGTCGACCACCTGCTGGGAAACCCGGGTGCTCGTTGTCAGCACCATCACCGCGCGGTGGCGCGCCTGCCCTGGCTCTTCGCCGTCGGGGTCGTATCCAACCGCAGCGTTCTCAATGTTGATCTGGTTGCGACCCATTACGGCGCCAACGTGCCCGATCATCCCCGGCACGTCCTCGTACTGGAAGAGCGCCAGATGGTCGTGCAGCTGCAGGTTGAAGCGCCGGTCCCACAGCTCCAGCAGATGTGGACGGTGGCGCCGACCGAGCGTGGTTCCAACGACGCGAGTGCGTTGCTCGCCGCTGACCAGCGTGACGCGAACCAATTCAGTGAAGTCGCGGGCACTGGTGCGGCTGGTCTCGGCAATAACGATGCCTCGCTCGGCCGCGATTGCTGGTGCATTGACCTCATTGACATCTTCTTCGGTGTTGCCGGTCAGCATCCCGAGCAGCACAGCGGTCGTCAGCGGGCGACAGTCGCGCTCGGCGATTCGGCCGAAGTACTCGACCTCGACCCGGTCGACCGCGCCGCCGTGTTCCAGTGCGGCGACCAACTTGCCAAGCTTGCGACAGAGCGGCAGGAACGGTCCGAGCACCTCAAGGTCCTCGGGCGCAACGGACGGGACGTTGACGGCGCTGGTGACGGCGCCCCCGGTCAGCGCTGCGACGACCTGCTCGGCGGCTTGGAAGCCGGCGCGGTCGGTTGCCTCACTGGTCGACGCCCCAAGGTGCGGCGTGACGATTACGTTCGGGTAGCTGAACAGCGGGTGCTCGGTCATCGGCTCGCTATGAAAAACGTCAAGCGCGGCACCGGCAACCTTGCCGCTGTCGAGCGCCGCCTGCAAATCCTCGTCGACGATCAGCGGGCCGCGGGCGACGTTGAGGATCCGCACACCGTCCTTCATCTTGGCGAAGGCCGCTGCGTTGAGCCAACCCTCGGTCTCCGGTGTCTTTGGCAGGTGGATCGTGATGAAGTCGGCCGCAGCGTAGAGATCGTCGGGATCGACAGCCTGCGTTACGCCCGACTCGCGATAGCGCTCGGCGCCGACGTACGGGTCGTAGGCGACAACCTTCATGCCAAACCCTTGCGCCCGCTCCGCGACCAGCTGACCAATCCGGCCAAAGCCGAGGATGCCGAGCGTCTTGTCGAGCAGTTCGACGCCGGAATGCTGCGAGCGTTCCCAGCGGCCAGCGACTAGCGCGGAGTGCGCCTGCGGAATGTTCCGCGCCAGTGACAGCAGCAGCGCCATCGTGTGCTCGGCTGCCGTCACGACGTTTGACTCTGGCGCGTTGGCGACGATCACGCCGTGCTTGGTAGCGCTGGGGACGTCAACATTGTCAACGCCGACTCCGGCGCGGCCGACGACCTTCAATCGCGTCGCACGGTCGAGCAGCTCCGCGTCAACAGTCGTCGCCGAACGGATCAGCAGGCCGTCGAACCGGTCAACGTTGTCAAGCAGCTTTGCGGCGTCCCAGGCACTGCCAAGTTCGACTTCGAAGCCTGCCGCTCGCAGCAGCTCGACGCCGCTGTCGCCAATCTTCTCGCAGATTAGAACGCGCGGAGTGTCGGTCATTCTGTCACCGAAAGGTCAACGTTCTCGACGACCCAATCAACGCAGGCAGTCAACGCCGCGACATCGTCGGGGTCGATTGCCGGGAACATCCCGACGCGCAGCTGGTTACGGCCAAGTTTGCGGTACGGCTCAAGGTCGAGCAGGCCGTTGGCGCGTAGCGTCGCGGCAAGGGCGGCGCCATCGACCGCCGAGTCGAGGTCGATCGTGCCGACAACCAGCGAACGATTGGCCGGGTCGCTGACAAACGGGGTCGCGAAGGTTGCACTTTCGGCCCAGCCGTAAAGCTGCTCAGAGGAACGGCGCGTCCGTTCAACGCAGGCAGCCAGACCACCGATCTCGTTCATCCAGTCGAGCTGCTCAGCCAGCAGGAAGACGGTTGCGATTGCCGGCGTGTTGTAGCTCTGATTCTTGCGCGAGCTGTCGAGCGCCGTTTTCAGTGAGAGAAACGAAGGGATCCAGCGGTTCGATGCGGCGATTTGTTCGATCCGCTCGATCGCGGCCGGGCTGCAAAGAGCGAGCCAGAGGCCACCGTCTGAACCAAAGCCCTTCTGCGGCGCGAAGTAATAGACGTCGGCCTGCGTCGCGTCGAGTGGCAGCCCGCCAGCTCCGGAGGTTGCATCGATCACGACGAGCGACTTATCGGCGCCGACCGGACGTTCGACCGCCAGCATCACGCCGGTCGATGTTTCGTTATGGGCCCAGGCAATGACGTCGGCGCTGCTGTCGGCCTGCGGGGATGGCGCGTCGCCAGCATCAGCCTCGATCAAGATCGACTGCTCGAGGAATGGCGCGCCGGACGTGCAATCGGCGAACTTGCGCGTGAACTCACCGTAAACAAGGTGCAGCGCTCGCTGCTCGATTAAGCCGAAGGCTGCGGCATCCCAAAATGCTGTCGTGCCGCCGTTGCTGAGCAACACCTCATAGCCATCCGGTAGCTCAAAAAGTTCGTCCAGCCCGCTGCGCACGCGCCCGACCAAGTCAACGACCGCGCTCTGGCGGTGCGAAGTCCCAAGCAGCTCGCCGCCCTGCGCCGCGAGCGCCGCGAGCGCCTGCGGCCGCACCTTCGATGGGCCACAGCCAAACCGTCCATCGCCGGGCAGTAGCGCGGCAGGGATCGCCAAGTCGCTGCCGGGATTCGCCCGGGCCGGCACGGCGTTAAAAATCGGTCTTGATCCAGTCCATCTTCGAGCGCAACTCGCTCCCCGTGGACTCGATCTGGGTGTCGGCCTGCTCTTCGCGCATCCGCAGGAAGTTCTCCTGCCCGGCGCGGTTCTCAGCGATCCATTCGCGAGCAAACTCGCCCGACTGAATCTCGTTAAGAATCTGCTTCATCTCGGCCCGGACGCTGTCGTTGATGACGCGCTGACCGCGGCTGTAGTCGCCAAACTCAGCTGTATTGGAGATTGAGTAGCGCATCCCGGCGAGCCCCTTTTCGTACATCAAGTCGACGATCAGCTTGAGTTCGTGCAAGCACTCGAAGTAGGCCATCTGCGGGTCGTAGCCAGCGTCAACGAGCGTCTCAAAGCCAGCCTGGACCAGCGCGCTGGCGCCGCCGCAGAGGACAGCCTGCTCGCCGAAAAGATCTGTCTCAGTTTCGTCCTTGAAGGTCGTCTCGATCACACCACCGCGCGTGCAGCCGATCGCCTTCGCGTAGGCGAGAGCGAGCTGCTGGGCGTTGCCGGTTGCGTCCTGCTCAACCGCGATCAGGCCAGGCACGCCGCCGCCCTCCTTAAACTGGCGACGGACAAGGTGGCCGGGGCCCTTTGGCGCGACGAGGACGACATCGACCTCGGCCGGTGGATCGACCTCCTCGTAGTGGACCGAGAAACCGTGGCCGAAAAGCAGCATGTTTCCGGGGGCAAGGCCGTCGCGGATCTCAGTCTCATAAACCTCGCGGTGTAGCTCATCCGGCACAAGAACCATCACTAGGTCCCCCCTGCTGGACGCGTCGGCGACCGACGTCACTTCGAGCCCTTCAGCGCGGGCTTGCTCGGCGCTGGCCGAATCTTCGCGCAGACCGACAACGACGGAGATGCCAGAGTCTTTGAGGTTGAGCGCGTGGGCGTGACCTTGAGAGCCGTAACCGATGATCGCGACGGTCTTCCCGTCGAGCAGTGTTAGGTCAGCGTCTTCGTTGTAGAGCATGGCGTTGATAGTAGGACACAGGGGCGAGGCGCCGTAGCCCCCTAGACCTCGGCGCTGGCGACCCAGCTGCGGCCGGGCAAGGCGACCGAACCGTCTGCAGCGACGAACGGCGCCAGAGCCTCGTCGAGCCGCTCTCGCAGCTCGTAGTGCTGGGCCGGGCTGAGCTCGGCCGCGGCGCGGCCGACAACGGATGAGGTTAAGCGCATGTGCTCCCACCACTGGTCGAGGCTCGACGCGCGCCAGACGAGTTCGAGCGCTTCGACGTGGACGTCGATGAAGCCAGCGCTCAAAAGCAGCTCGCCGACAATTCCCGGCTCGCCGAAACGGAACGGATCTGGTGCGCCCGGCGGCGGCGGTGCGATCAGCTCGATCTCTTCAAATAGTGCGCGCGGCGCCGCCATCCACGGGTTCTGATCGAGCTTTGTCCAAGCCGCAAATGCGATCTTCCCGCCGCCGACGAGCACGCGGCGCGCTTCGCTCAGCGCCGCTGCGGGATCGACGACCAGCATGTACCCCCAGCGACTCAGCACTGCGTCGAACGACGCGGTCTCAGCGTCGAGCCACTCGGCCTCCATCTGCTTGACGCTGACCTGAGGCAGGCCGCTGAGCGCGGCACGTCGCGCCGCCGCCTGGACCATTGCGCCAGCCCCGTCGGTGATCAGCACGTGCCCGCCCTCACCGACCGTTTCAGCGGCCAGCATGCCGACGTCGCCGAGACCGCCCGCGACTTCAAGGACACGCTGACCCGGCTTCAAATCAACCGCCGCAACGAGCCACTCTGCGACCGGCCGACCGGCGCTGGCGACGGTGGCCGCGCGCTGTTCCCAGCCCGGCGCCGCCGCCTCCCAGCGGTCTCGTTGCTGATTGCGGAGCTCAGATGGGTTGCTCACCAGCTTGAGACTAGAGCTCGCCGCGGGCCAGTTTGCCGGAGCGCGTTTTCGGCAGTTCGCTACGCAGCTCGATCGACTTCGGCCGCTGCGCAGGACTCAACAGCGGTTCGACAAAGGCGCGCAGCTCATTCGGGTCGGGTTGACTGCCGGCGGTCGGGACGACGAACGCAGCGACGACCTCCCCCCATTCCGGGTCGGGCCGGCCGAGTACGGCCGCCTCGGCAACCTCGGGGTGCGTCAGTAAGGCTGCCTCAACCGCCTCGGGCGAGACGTTTTCACCGCCGCTGATGATGATTGATGAGAGTCGGCCGGTTACTTGTAGCGAGCCGTCGGCGTTCCAGCTGCCAAGGTCGCCGGTTGCGAGTTGTGGCTGGAAGGAGCAGGCCACTGTTGGCCCGCTAACGAGAATCTCCCCGCCTTCGTCAAGCTCGACTCGTGTGCAGAACAGCGGCGCACCACTGGTGACGACCTGCGAGCAGGCCTCGGTCATCCCATACGACGGCGCCAAATTAACGGAGGCCGATGCGGCGCGTTCACGCAAGCTGTCAGGGATCGGCGCGCCGCCCAGCAGCGCGTAGCGAAGCGACGGCGGCGCGGTAAGCCCAGCGTCGAGCAGCCGTTGGAGCGTCGTTGGCACAAGCGAAATCAGTGTTGGCCCGTCGACACTAGTTAGCTGGCGAAGAACCTCCTCCGTGTCGAAGAACGGCAGTGCAACCACCGACGTTGCGTAGATCGACGAGCGGACCAAGATCGAAAGGCCCCCGACGTGACTGACTGGCAGGCAGCAGAGCCAGCGTTCGTTCTCGTCAAGGCCCAAAGCGACCGCCGATCCGGCGGCGCTCCACCAGAAGTTGCCGTAGCTCAACTCAACTTCGGTCGCTTGCCCGCTGCTGGCCGAGCTGTAGAGGACGACCGCAGGCGAGCTGAGGTTGTGCGTCGTCATCAGAGTTGCCGCGGGATCCTCGTGGCCGCTGAGCGGACGGTCGATCACGACGGCCGCTCGGGCGCTGCGCTCGGCTATCTGGGCTGGCGCGCCGTTGGGGTCTATTGGTAGGGCCACGGCGCCAAGTAGGAACGTGGCGTGCAGTGCAATCGCAAACTGTTCGCCGGCCGGCAACACGATTGCCACTCGGTCGCCGGCCCTAACGCCAAGCGCGCTTAGCTGGCGCGCCGCAGTCCCTGCGGCCGCCAGTAGCTGGGAAAAGCTAAGGCCGTTGACGGCAAGGCGCTGGGGATCAGCGGCAGCCGCGCGTGGTAGCCAAGCATCGACAAGCACGCCCGAAAGCTAGCCTGTTGCTCATATGACTAGCGAAACAACGGTACGAACCGCCGCCCAGTGGACAGCCGCTGGCGACTACAGCGACATCCGTTACGAGCTCAGCGGTGACGGGATCGCAAAGATCACGATCGCCCGCCCCGAGGCGCGCAACGCATTCCGCCCGCAGACGCTGTTTCAGCTGAGCGAAGCATTCACACTGGCGCAGAACGACCCGAGCGTCGGCGTGATCATCCTGACCGGCGAAGGCGACATGGCGTTCTGCTCCGGCGGCGATCAGCGAGTCCGTGGCAACGACGGTTACATCGGCGACGACGCCGTAGCTGAGCAGGGGATTGGTCGACTGAACGTGCTCGATCTGCAGATCCAGATGCGCCGCTGCCCAAAGCCGATCGTCGCGATGATCGCCGGTTATGCGATCGGCGGTGGCCACATCCTGCACATCTGCTGCGACCTTTCGATCGCAGCTGACAACGCGCGCTTTGGACAGACGGGGCCGCGCGTCGGCTCATTTGACGGCGGCTTCGGCTCCGGCCTGCTGGCACGCCAGATCGGCCAGAAGCGGGCGAAAGAGATCTGGTTTCTCTGCCGCCAATATGACGCTCCGACGGCGCTTGATTGGGGCCTCGTCAACTGCGTCGTGCCGTTGGCCGAGCTGGAAGAAGAGACCGTCAGCTGGTGCCGCGAAATGCTGGGGCTGTCGCCGCTGGCGCTGCGGCTGCTGAAGGCATCGTTCAATGCAGCCGATGACGGCCTGGCCGGCGTGCAGCAGCTGGCCGGCGACGCGACGCTGCTCTTCTACATGTCAGAGGAGGCGCAGGAGGGCCGCGACGCTTACGTTGAGAAGCGGGCTCCGGACTTTTCGAAGTTCCCGAAGCGACCGTAGTCGATGGACGAGCGAGAACGACAGAGCGGCTCCGCTGGGCTCTCGGGTCTTCAGATCTGGTTGATGGCCGCTCGGCCGCGGACGCTGCCTGCAGCAGTAGCGCCGGTACTTGTCGGTAGCGCGCTGGCAGCAACTGTTGCCTCGCTCAACTGGTTCGCCTTCGCAGCAGCGGCGCTCGGGTCGATCTTCATTCAGGTCGGAACCAACCTCTCAAACGATTACTCGGATGCGCGCCGCGGCGCCGACACCGAGGACCGGCTAGGCCCGGTGCGCGTGACGGCTGGAGGGCTAGTGCCGCCGAGCCAAGTGTTGGTGGCAACCTACGCGAGCTTCGCGATGGCAGTGCTTTGCGGCGTTTACCTGATCATCATCGCTGGCCCTGTTCTGCTGCTGATCGGTGCCGCGTCAATCCTTGCCGGTGTTCTCTACACCGGCGGGCCACGCCCCTACGGCTACGAAGGCTTTGGTGAGCTCTTCGTTTTCACCTTCTTTGGGCTCGTTGCCGTCACAGGCTCCTACTACGTCCAGTTGCAACAGCTCTCCTGGGATGCCTTCGTCCTGGCCGTGCCGGTAGGGCTATTGGCTGCGGCGATCCTCGTCGTCAACAACGTCCGCGACCTTGAGACCGACCGCCGAGCCGGCAAGAAGACGCTGGCAGTTCGGCTTGGGCGGGCGCGGACTAGGCGACTCTTTGCGGCAATGTTGATTCTCGCCTATCCGACTGCACTATTGCCCTGGCTGGAAGGCTCATTCAACGCTTGGTTAGCGCTAGTGCTGCTGACAACCCCGCTCGCTGTAGCACTGATCCGAACCGTCTCCGCCCACAGCGACGGGCCAACGCTGAACGCAGCGCTGGCCCGGGCCGGGATGCTGGAGCTGAGCTTCTGCGTGGCGCTGACAGCCGGACTGCTGCTGAACTTATGATGAAGGCAACGGTGCAACGGATCTCGCTGCCGCTTGGCGCGCCGCTCGCCAGCTCAACAGCAACGATTGATCAACGCGAGCTGCTGCTGCTTTGCCTGGAGGGAGAACACAACATGATCGGTTGGGGCGAGGCCGCTCCATTGGAGCCGTTTGACGGCGTCTCGCTCGAACGCTGCGAAAGGGCTCTCGAAGTTCAGTTGGAAGCGCTGCGCGGTGCAGCTGCCGGTGCGACAGGGAGCGAGCTGTTGGAGCTATGCCGCGCCGCCGACCCGCTGCCCCAGGCGCTGGCGGCAGTCGACATCGCCCTTTGGGACCTCGCTGGCCAGCGCGAAGGACAGCCCCTGGCCGAACTGCTTGCCAGCAAACCGCTGGCACGCGTTGCAGTTAACGCTGTGATCGGAGCCGATCCGCCGGCGGTTTGCGCCGAGCAGGCGCGCGTCGCTGTCGCGGCCGGCTACCGGACGATCAAGGTCAAGGTCGGCACCAACGACGACATCGAACGGCTCGAAGCAGTCCGCGTCGCCGTTGGCAGCGAAGTGAAGATTCGGATCGATGCAAACGGTGCTTGGACGGTCGCCCAGGCGGCCGCGCAGCTTGAGGCTTTCGCACCGATCGGAATTGAGTTTGCTGAGCAGCCAGTCGGCACGATTGATCAGTTGCGGCAACTCTCGCAGCTAACGACGGCACCACTGGCGATCGACGAGAGCGTCGCGGAAGAGGGCGCGTTGGCAAGCGGCGCCGCCGACCTCGTCTGCCTCAAAGTCGGTCGCGCCGGCGGTATCTCGGCGTTACTCGCGCAGGCTGCGTTGGTGCGCAGCAGCGGCGCCGAGGTATTCGTCGCCTCAATGCTTGACGGACCGATCGGGATTGCTGCGGCGCTCCACTGCGCCGCCGCGCTGCGTGTCGAGCGGGCCTGCGGCCTCGCCACACTCGATCGCTTCGACGGCCTCGACGGCGGTCTGCTGGCACCGACAGGCGGCGAGATAATCGTGCCGCTTGGCGCCGGTCTCGGCGTCGGGCCGGCTGAGGCCTAAGCGGCGCCGCCCAGCACGCTGGCCAGCACGTCGGGGGCTGAACGGATCAGCGCGTGGCCGCGGTGATCGATGGTTTCCAGCTGCGCGTCGGCGATTCTCGTGGCCATCTGGGACATAAGATCGACGTAACGTTGGTCGAGCGCGCCGGCAATCAGCGTCACCGGCATCGGCAGCTCGGGGAGCCGGTCCCAGAGCGGCTCCATCGCGCCGCTGCTGAGCTGGCGCAGCGCGGCTGCCAGCGCCTGCGGGTCATTGGCGAGGATCTGCTGGCGGGCCGCAGCGTTGACCTCCGGCGGGTCGTCGACAAAAAGCGGCCCGCTGAGCCAGCTGTCGGCGAACGGTTCGACTCCACCAGCCTCAATCTCATCGGCAAGCGCCTGATCTGCTTGCAACCGCCCGCGTCGCTGGTCGGGATCTTCGATCCCTGCACTCGACGAAACGAGCACCAGCGAGTTGATCCGTTCGGGTGCGAGCAGCGCCGCCTGCAAGGCCAGGCGTCCGCCAAGCGAGTAGCCAACCAACGTGAAGCGCGGCGGCGCGGCAGCCAGAAGGTCGGCCACACAGAGCTCGAATGAGATCGGCCGTACATCCGCTTTTTGACCGTGTCCTCTCAGATCGAGAGCGAGCGGCCGGTAGCGTTGTGGTTCGAGCTGGCTGGCAACCGTCCCCCAGCTGCTTGAGCTGCCAGCAAATCCGTGGAGCAGAACGACCGTATCTGTCATACCGACCGATCATGACCGAAACCAACGACAGTCACTTGCTGCTGCGCGCTTTCTGCGATGAGCTTGCGCGCTGCGCTATCGCCGGCGCCGTCAGCTCGCCCGGCTCGCGCTCAACGCCGCTGGTCGCGGCGCTGACCGCCGACGGGTCGTTTCCGGTCTACTCCCAGATCGACGAGCGCAGCGCCGGCTTCTTCGCGCTCGGGCTGGCGAAAGCTAGCGGCCGGCCGGCCGTCCTCGCCTGCACCTCCGGCACAGCAGCAGCGAACTACCTGCCCGCAGTGATCGAGGCCTACGAGGCACGGGTACCGCTGATCGTTTGCAGCGCCGACCGTCCGCCGGAGCTGCGCGGCGTCGGCGCCGGCCAGACGATCGACCAAGTCAAACTCTACGGCGACAACGTCCTCGCATTCACCGAAGTTGGTGTCGATCAACTCAACGAGGCTTCGCTTCGCTGGATCAGATCGCTTGCCTGCCGCACCGTTTGGACCACGCTCGGACCGCGCTGCGGACCGGTCCACCTGAACTTCCCTCTACGCGACCCGCTGACACCGGACGAGCCGTTGCCGACCGAACAGCCGTTTGAGCAGGGCCGCCCTGACCGCCGCCCATGGACGGCGCGCGTCCAAGGCTTCGGCGACCCGCTGCTCGCGCATCGAATCGTCGCACCGATCGTCGACTCAGCGCCGCACGGAGTGATCGTTGGCGGCCGCGTCGAAGGTGGCCTAGACGGCCCCAGGCTAAGGGCCGCCGCCCGGCTGTTCAGCGAAGTGAGCGGCTGGCCGCTGCTGGCCGACCCGCTGAGCGGTGCGCGTAGCGGCCCCAACTCGATCGCCCACTACGACGCGCTGCTGCGAGCCGAACCTTTGGCGCGCAGCGCGCAGCCGACCGCGGTCCTGCGCTTTGGTGACATGCCGACCTCGAAACCGCTGCGCATCTGGCTGGAGCAGCTCGACTGCGTTCACGTGCTGATCGACCCGGAGTCGGTCTGGCAGGACCCCTCAATGCTCACCGACGTCGCTGTCAATGCGCAGCCCGCCGCGCTGCTCGAGCTGCTGGCCGCAGAGCGAAGCCCGGCCGACCCAGGCTGGGCTGCTGGCTGGGAGACCGCCGACCGCCTCGCCGACGGAGCGATCGATGCAGTGCTCGCGGAGCGTCTGTCGGAGCCAGCAATTGCGCGCCGGCTTGCCCGCCAGCTGCCGGCCGACGCAAGCCTCGTCGTCGCTTCGTCAATGCCGATCCGCGACGTTGAATCATTCTTTGTCAACCTGCAGCAGCCACCACGCGTAATCGCTAACCGCGGCGCGAACGGAATCGACGGCACGATCGCGACCGCCTACGGCGTTGCCGCGCAGCAAGACGGACCGGTCGCGCTGCTGATCGGCGATGTCGCCTTCGCTCACGATGTCGGGTCACTGCTAAACGCACGGCGGCTCGGGGCGCCGCTGACGATCGTCCTAATTGACAATGCTGGCGGCGGCATATTCGACTTCCTTGACGTTTCTAAGCAGCAGCGCTTCTACGAGCAGCATGTTCTAACTCCGACCGGCCTCGACATCGCAGCGACGGCGCAGGCCTTTGGTTTGCATCTGTTGGAAGCATCGTCGTTGGACGAGTTCGACGCTGCCCTGGCCTACGGGCTTGAGAGCAGTGGAACGCAGCTAATCCACGTAAGACTTGAGCGCGCAGCGAACGTCTCACTGCACGGCGAGCTGTGGCAGGCAGTCGCAGCGGCGCTGGCAGACTAGTCGGCGAGAACCGGCAGCAACGCTGCCAGCTTGACTTCGGTTTCGGCCAGCTCAGCTGCCGGGTCGGAGCCGCGGACGACGCCAACACCGGCGTAGCAGCGGGCAATCGTTTCGCCGAGCAGCGCGCAGCGCAGGGCGACACAAAACTCACCGTCGCCGTTGAGGTCGGTCCAGCCGACAGGGCCGGCGTACCAGCCACGGTCCAACCCTTCCAGCGCCGGAATCAGCGGTGCCGCAAGGGCGTGCGGCTCGCCGCCAACGGCTGGCGTCGGGTGCAATTCGCCGGCCAGCTCAACGACACTTATCGGCGTCTGCAACTGAGCCCGAATCGGCGTAGCGAGATGCTGAATATTTGCCATCCGCGCAATTACAGGCTGTTCCGGCGACGTCACCCAGACACTGAGCGGTTGCAGCGTCTGAACGATTCGTCGGACGACGATCTCCTGCTCCTCGCGGTCTTTCTCTGAACGCAGCAGCTGCTCGCCCAGGTGCCCGTCGACCGCCGGGTCCGCGCTACGGCGCGTTGCGCCGGCCAACGCCAGCGTCGCTGCGCGCATCCCTTCGCGCCGAATCAGCAACTCAGGGCTTGCGGCAATCAGTGTCTGATCGCCGCGACCAACCGCAAAAACGTGGCAGCCGGTGAATGCTTCGCGTAGAACGGCAAAGGCCGCCGGGGCGTTAAATGGTTGCGCTGCGTGAACTTGCACCTCACGTGCGAGGACGATCTTTTCCAGCTCGCTTGCTTCAATCTGGGCGACGGCTCGGGCTATGGCCGCTTCGTAATGTTCAGGCGGCATCGTGCCGACGACACGCCCGTGGACCGCAGGGTCGGGATCAATCAACGGCAACGGCGCGACCTGTAGTGAATCGGCGCGGGCTACAAGCCGTTCGCTGACCGCATCAGCGTCGTCGTCGGCGCCGACAACGGCGCATAGTGTCATCCAAACGTCATCGCCGCGGCGGCTGATCGAAACTTCAGGCAGCTGCAGCGAGGCGGGGGCGAAAGCGGCCCAGTGCGGCGCAGTGCCACCATCGACGGCGAACGAAAAGCCGCCGACGGCAACCGGACCGGCGCCGAGATGAGCGTCGAGCGAGTCACAGACTGCCGTACGGGCGAGGCTCTCCCAAGCAGCGGCGACGGCCTTGAAACGGTCTGCTCCACGTGCCTCGAAGTGTTTCGCGAGGCCGAGCGCTGCCAACGCGGTGCGCTCACGGTCGGGCTGCTCAAAGAGGAACCAAGGCTCCCTGCCTTGTCGCGAGGCAACAACGATTGCGCTCGGGTCGCAGTCGGGGCCCAGCGGAACGCTTATCGCCGCCAGCACTTCAGCTTCGCGGCCACGACGCGCCAGCTTTACGGCCTGTCCAACCCGGCTGAGCAGCCGCGCCCGATCGGCTGCCGTTAGCGCGAATTCACCCGCCGTCTGTGATCTGAGGTTTTCCATCTATTAGCGTTGCGCAGCACCGCCGGGCTGCGGACTGCCGGCCTTAGGTTGCGTCGCGGCCGCGGGCGATCGCGATCTCGCCGGTGCGCATCATCTCAACCAGGCCAAACGGCCGCAGCATCTCGTCGAACGCGGTTATCTTCTCGGTCGTGCCGGTGATTTCAAAGATCACCGAATCCTTGCTGACATCGACAACCTTGCCGCGGAAGATGTCGCAGAGCTGCATAACCTCGGCCCGCTGCGGGCCGTCAACAGTAACCTTGAACAGCGCCAGCTCGCGCGCCAAGCTGTCGTCCGGCGCAAGGTCGCGGATCTTCAAGACGTTGACCAGCTTGTGCAGCTGCTTCGTCACCTGATCAATTGGGTGGACGGCGCCGTCAACGGTCAGCGTGATCCGCGAGTAAGCAGGATCATCGGTTGGGCCGACGGCCAGCGTGTCGATGTTGAAGCCGCGCCGCGTGAACAGGCCAGCGATCCGGGTGAGCACGCCGGGCTTGTTCTCAACGAGGATCGAGAGGACATGTTTGCGCCCGGTGCGAAAGCCCGCCGTCGCCTGCAGGTCGTCGAGATTCAACAGATCGGAGGTTCCTTGGTCGGCCATCATCAGCCGACCATGTCGCGCGCCGGCATCCCGGGCGAGATCATTGGGTAGACGTTTTCTCCGGCAGTGACACGGACATCGACGACCACCGGGCCGGGCGTGGCGATCGCCGCCTTCAGGTCGTCGACCAGAGTCCGCTTGTCGGTCAGGCGCAGGCCGGTTGCGCCGTAGGCTTCGGCAAGTTTGACGAAGTCGGGGAACTGCCCCAAGTCGGCGTGTGAGTAGCGCTCCTCCCAGAAAAGTTCCTGCCACTGGCGAATCATTCCAAGGCAGCCGTTATTCATGATCAGCACCTTGACGGCGATCGCTTCCTCGGCGCAGGTGGCTAGCTCCTGAATATTCATCTGGATCGAACCATCGCCAGCGATCACGATGACCTCCTTGTCGGGGCAACCGACCTTCGCGCCCATAGCGGCCGGCAGTCCAAAGCCCATCGTGCCAAGACCGCCGGAGTTGATCCAGCGGCGCGGCTCGGGGAAGTGGTAATACTGCGCCGCCCACATCTGATGCTGCCCAACATCAGAACAGATGATCGCGTCGCCGCCGGTTGCCTGGTAGATCGCCTCGACCATGTACTGCGGCCGGATTTCGTTGTCTTCGGTCTCGGTGTAGCTGAGTGGATGCTTCTCGCGCCAACCATCGATCTTTGCCAGCCAGTCGTCGAGCCGCGCCGAATCCGGTGCGATCGCGCGGTACTCGGTCGTCAGTCGCGGCAGAATCGCTTTGGCATCGCCGACGATCGGGATGTGCGCCGGCACGTTCTTTGAAATCTCGGCCGGATCGACGTCGATGTGGATGAACTTGGCGTGCGGAGCGAACTCGTCGAGCTTGCCGGTGATTCGGTCGTCGAAGCGGGCGCCGATCGCGCAGATCAGGTCGGCTTCATCCATCGCGTAGTTGGCGGCACGGGTGCCGTGCATGCCGAGCATCCCCAGCCACTGTGGCCCTTCGGACGGGAAGGAGCCGAGCCCCATCAGCGTTGCCGTCAACGGAAAGCGGTCACTTGCAGCGAGCGCGCGCAGCTCCTCTGATGCGTTGGCGTTTACGACGCCACCGCCGACATAGAGGACCGGCCGCTTCGCCGCCGCAAGCGCCTTCGCCGCTTGGCGGATCTGTTTGGCGTTGCCGTCAACGCTTGGCTGGTAGCCGGGAAGCTCAACATCGGTTACCGGCTGATAGTCAATTTCACCCTTTGAAACGTCAACCGGAATGTCAACCAAAACCGGGCCGGGGCGGCCGCTGCGGGCAAGGTAGAAGGCCTCGTGGATCGTTCGCGGAATGTCCTCGGCAGCCGTCACCATGAAGGAGTGCTTGACCGCGGGCATCGTGATGCCGATCGTGTCAGCCTCCTGGAAACCATCGGTTCCGAGCAGGTCGCTACGGATCTGGCCGGTCAGGAAGACGACTGGAACTGAATCCATCATTGCGTCAACGATCGGCGTAACGAGGTTGGTCGCCCCAGGGCCGGAGGTGCCGAGGCAGACCCCAACTTTGCCGGTTGCCTTGGCGTAACCCTCAGCGGCGTGGCCAGCGCCAGCCTCGTGGCGAACGAGGATGTGCTTGATCCCGGAGTCATAGAACGCGTCGTAGGTCGGCAGGTTGGCACCGCCGGGCAGGCCGAATACGACCTCGACGCCCTCTGCCTGTAGGCATTCCATGATTGCGTCAACTGCGCGCATTGGCGTTCATTCCTTTCCCGACTTGACAGTGGCGCCACATTGGCGGCTGAAGAGCGCAGTCTAACAGCGCTCTGACCTGTGTTTTGAGCTGCAGCGCGCCGCCCGCAGGCCCGACTCAGCGCTGCTGCAGGCGCTCGTCGAACTTTGACGGGAGAATCTCGGAATCATCCTCCGGCAGGTAAAGCTCACTGCCGCAGCGCATACAGACGGTGTCAGAGATCGCAACAACTTTGCCGCACTGAGGGCACTGCATGCGCGGTTCGGTCGCCGGCCCGCGCGTAAAGACCGCTGCCAACAGTCCAAAGAACGGTATTAGTCCGCTGATCAGAAACCAGAGAAAGAATGATCCTCCCTTCAGCTTGCCGACGATGCCGCCGGCGATGCCGAAGCAGAACGCGATTACGAGGTAGCCGCCGCCAGCCATCTGCTCAGTCTACGGGCGAGCAGAGTCAGGACAGGCCGAGCTGTTCGCGAACCAGCGCAGTTACCTCTTTGCCGTCGGCGCGGCCGCCGGTCTGCTTCATCACTTCGCCGATGATCACGCCGATCGGCTTCATATCACCGCCCCTGATCCGCTGGGCGATCTGCGGGTTGGCGGCAAGCGCCGCCTGAACAATTGGTGCCAGCTGATCGGCGCCGCCAACCGCCTCCAGTCCTTCTGCTGCGACGATTTCGGCGGCGATGCCGCCCTGCTCGACCATTCGATCAAGGACCTGCCGGGCAACGGCCTGTGTGATCTGTTGGCTGGTGACGAGGCCAACCAGTCCGGCCAGCGCATCGGCCGTGACCTTCGAGTCTTCCGCTTCGCAGTCGTCGAGCCTTCCCTGCAGCTCGGCCGTCCAGTTTGCCGCCGTCTGCGTGTCAAGTCCGTCGCCGGCGGCCAATACCGCCTCGAAGTAGTCGCCTAGCTCCGAGCGCCACGACAGCAGCCGGGCGCTGTCGTCGCTGAGCGCGAGCTGCTCGATGTAGCGCTGCTCGCGCGCTTGCGGCAACTCCGGCAGCGCAGCGGCGGCGCGCTCAAGCATCGCCTTCGTGATCTGCACCGGCGGTAGGTCCGGCTCCGGGAAGTAGCGGTAGTCGTGAGCCTCTTCCTTCGATCGCAGGGAGCTGATCAACTCGGTTCGTGGATCGAAGTGCAGAGTCTCCTGAGTGACGCTGTCGCCTGCCTCAATCAACGTTCGCTGCCGCTCAATCTCGGCCCGAATACCGCGCTCGATGAAACGAAATGAATTCATATTCTTCAGCTCAGTCTTCGTGCCGAGCGCGGTGCTGCCGACAGGGCGCAGTGAAATGTTGGCGTCGCAGCGCAGTGATCCCTCCTCCATGTTGACGTTGCTAACGCCAAGCGTACGCAGCGTCGTTCGGAGCAGCCGCAGCCATTGGCCGGCCTGCTCGGCCGAGCGCAGCTCCGGCTCGGTCACGATCTCGGCCAGCGGCGTGCCGCCACGGTTGAAATCGACGACCGATTCGGCCGAGCCGGCAATCCGCCCGTCGCCGCCGACGTGGTTGAGCTTCGCCGCGTCATCCTCAAGGTGGACGCGGTGAATCGCGACGCCGCCAAGCTGACCGCCGAGGCAGAGCGGCTGGTCGTACTGACTGATCTGATAGCCCTTTGGCAGGTCGGGGTAGAAGTAGTTTTTGCGATGGAAGACGGACGACGGTGCCAGCTCTGACTGCAGCGCCATGCCGATCATCAGCCCGAAGTGGATCGCCTGCGCGTTTGCGACCGGCAGCGCGCCTGGCAGCCCGAGGCAGACCGGGCAGGTGCGGCTGTTTGGCGGCTCGCCGAAGCCCAGCGCGCAGCCGCAGAACATTTTGCTGGCGGTGCGCAGTTGGACGTGAATCTCCAGGCCGATTACAGGCTCGAGCTCGACCGTGCTCATCGCTCCCCCCCGCCTGCTGCCAAACCTTCAAACCCAATTGCGCCCTCCAGCGCCTTGGCAGCTTCGAGGATCCGGTTTTCGCTAAAGCGCGGCCCGGCCAGCTGAAGGCCGACAGGCAGCCCGTCGCTGAGCCCGGCGGGAATTGAGATCGCCGGCGTGCCTGCCAGCGACATCGGGATCGTAAAGAGGTCGCTGCGGTACATCGCTAGCGGGTCGGCGGTCCGCTCACCAAGCTTGAAGGCAACGGTTGGGCTGGTTGGCGTTGCGATCAGGTCAGCCTGCTTAAAGATCGCTGCGAGTTCGTCGGCAACGACGGTTCGCACCCGCTGAGCGCGGCCGTAATAGGCGTCGTAGTAGCCGCTCGACAGTGCATAGGTACCGATCAAGATCCGCCGCTTCACCTCGGCCCCAAAGCCGTCGTGGCGAGTCTCGGTATACATCTCAACCAGCTCATCGGCGTCGGTGCGGAGGCCGTAGCGGACGCCGTCAAAGCGCGCAAGGTTTGACGACGCCTCGGCCGGCGCAATCACGTAATAGGCGCTCAGCGCGTAGCGCGCGCTAGGCAGTTCGCAGTCGATAATCGTCGCGCCGAGCTCAGTCGCAAGACGTAACGAAGATTCGAATGCCGCAAGCACGCCAGGCTCAATCCCTTCGCCATTGACAAGGTCGCGCGGAACGGCGATCCGCAAGCCGTCGAGCCGCTCCGCGCTCGGCAGCTCAATCATCTCCGGGTGACCGACCGATGTCGCGTCTGCGGCGTCACGCCCGACTAAATGGCGAAGGCAGAGCGCCGCGTCGGTTACATCGCGTGTCAACGGGCCAGCACTGTCGAGCGACGAGGCGAAGGCGATCATCCCGTAGCGCGAGACGGCGCCGTAGGTCGGCTTCAGGCCGACGATCCCGCAAAGCGCAGCCGGCTGACGGATTGAACCGCCGGTGTCGGTTCCAAGAGCCCACGGCGCAAGGCCGCCGGCAACCGCTGCGGCGCTACCGCCCGATGAGCCTCCCGGCACGCGGCCTCTGTCCCAAGGGTTGAGGACCGGGCCGAAGGCCGAATTCTCGTTTGACGACCCCATCGCAAACTCGTCTTGGTTTGTCTTGCCAAGGACGGCGGCGCCGGCTACTTCGAGCCGGGCGACAGCGGTCGCCGTGTAGGGCGGGCAGTAGCCCTCAAGGATCCGCGAACCAGCCTGGCTTGGAATGCCGGCGGTGCAGAACAGATCTTTTACGGCCAGCGGCACACCGCCAAGCGGCCCGTCGATGACAGCCGGAGTGTCGCGAGCGACCCAAGTGAAGGCGTTTAGTTGGTCGCCATCGGCTTTGCCCCGGTAGTGGTCGAAGAGTTCGGAGCGGTCAAGCTGCCCGGCGCTGACCGCACTGGCGGCAGCAACGGCCGACAGAGATTGAATGTCGCTGGCCATCAATCGCCTTGCGGGCTCGGCACAAGGAATCCATCGTCGCGGACCGCCGGCGCCTGAGCTAGCGCCACTTCCACTGGGAGTGATTCGCGTACCTGATCGGCGCGCAGTGAATCGGCGACGTCGCCAACGTGCGCGGTCGGCTCAACGTCATCAAGGTCAAGCTCGTCGATTACAGCGATGTGATCGAGGATTGACGAAAGCTCAGCGGCCGTCTGGTCGAGCTCGTCGTCGTGCAAAGCGAGGCGTGCCAAGCGAGCTACGTGGAGAAGTTCATCGCGGTCGATCATCGGCCGCCTGATCCTACGGTGCGGGGCTTGGCGTCGGCTGCGCCCCGGCGCCGCTCGGCGCTGGACGCGGCGGCGGCGGCTGATAAGCGCGGTCGCGCCCGGCGGTGCGCTCGTTACGGATTGATGCCAGCGAGCCTGCAGTAAGCAGGACCATCGCTATCGCCCCGATCCAGCCGGCCGGCTCGATCCGCACGGCACTAGCGGGCAGCTGGTCGCCCAGCCCGGGGCGGCCGACCAACACAACCAGCAGTCCGATCATCGTTGGTAGCGCGAAGCTGCCGAGCGCCGCCCCAGACGCCAGTGTTATCGCGTCGCCGACGCCGAGCGCAAAGCTGGTTACCAGCGCCAGCGCCAGCACGATGCAGAGCACCAACATCGTCACCATAAACCAGCCGAGCGCATCCCAGCCGCTAGTTGCGAGCTCGGCTGGGAGCAGCGCGGCGACCGGTCGACTGAGTAGTGAGAGGTTGACCGAAAACCACTGACGGCCGAGCGACAACGCCAACACGACGGCGCCAAGCAGGACCGCCCACTCGGCCAGCCGCAGCCGCCTCACGCCTGCTCCGCCGCCATCCGTGCAGCAAGCACCGTGTTGTCGAGCAGGCAGGCGATCGTCATCGGACCAACTCCGCCCGGGACCGGCGTGATCGCACTGGCCACCTCTTTGACCGCGTCGAAATCGACGTCACCGCAGAGTTCGCCGTCGACGCGGTTGATGCCAACGTCGATCACAACGGCGCCGAGCTTGACGAACTCTGCGCCCACCATCCGCGCGCGGCCGACGGCGGCGATCAGTACGTCGGCTCGCTTGCAGGTCCCAGCCAGATCGGCTGTGCGCGAGTGGCAGATTGTGACCGTTGCGTTGCGCTCCAAGAGCAGCTGCGCCATCGGCTTTCCAAACAGGTTGGAACGCCCAATTACAACCGCCTCGGCACCCTCAAGCTCTGTGTCAAGCTCGTCCAGTAGCCGCATCACGCCGCGCGGCGTGCAGGGTCGCAGCCCTGGTCGGCCAAGCGCCAGCAGGCCGGCGCTGACGGTCGTTAGCCCATCAACATCCTTCAACGGATCGACCAGACCGGTCAGCTCGACGCCGTCGAGATGATCGGGCACCGGCAGCTGACAGATGATGCCGCTGATCTCAGGATTGGCGTTGGCCTGCTCGATCGTCGCGATCGCCTGCTCGCGCGTTGCGTCGGCCGGCAGTTCGAAGCTAAAGCCCTTGATGCCAACTTCGGCGCAGGCTTTCTGCTTACTGGCGACATAGACGGCGCTGGCAGGGTCGCCGCCGATCAAGATTGTCGCCAACCCCGGTTGACGGCCGTACTGCTCGGTGAATGCCGCAGCGTCGGCCGCGACCTGTTCACGCAGCTTTGCGGCGACCGCTTTTCCGTCGATTAGTTTTGCGCTCATGCCGACATTGTTAACCACGCAGGCGGATCGGCGCGTACTCGGCCATCAGTTTTCGCTCCTCGCCGCTCTGCGCGAAGCGAACAACGATGATTCCTCCAGGTTCGGCGCCGATCACAACTCCGTCGCCGAACGCCGCGTGGACGATGTCATCGCCGACGTTGTAGTGCTTCGTAGGCAGCGGAATCGACTGGTGCGCTGTCTGCTCCCAGGCGCCAGGCCGTGGTCGTGCGCCGATCGGCGCCGAGTAGATGTCCTGCTCCTGATCGAGCAGCTCGCTCGGCAGCTCACTGAGAAAGCGACTCGGGACTGAACTTGTTTGTGAGCCAAAGACGTTGCGTTGGCGGGCGCAGGTCATCGTCAAGTTGCGCATCGCGCGCGTAATACCGACGTAACAGAGGCGCCGTTCCTCCTCCAGCGTTCCTTCGTCAATTGAACGCGAGTGCGGGAACAGCCCGTCCTCACAGCCAATGATGAAGACGACGGGATACTCCAGTCCTTTCGCGTTGTGCAGCGTCATTAGCGTCACGAGCGACTCATCATCCTGTCGGCTGTCGGCATCGGCGACCAGCGAAACCTGCTGCAGAAACAGATCAAGACTGTCTTCGCCGGGCTCGGCCGCAGCGTCGAACTCCCGCGCAACCTCGACCAGCTCCTCAAGGTTTTCGAGCCGCCCCTGGGCCTCAATCGTCCGCTCGTTCTCAAGCCATTCAACGTAGCCGCTCTCGTGGATCACAGCGTCGAGCAGGTCACCGACCGGCACGCCCTGCTCAGCCCGCGCCCGTAGGCCGTCCATTGTGTCCATGAAGCGCGTCAGCGCCTTGATCGCGGCGGCGCCAAGACCGGGGACCGAGGCCGGCTCGGCCGCGGCCTGCCAGATGCTGATGCCGGTCGTTTGCGAATGCGTCAGCACTCGCGAGAGCGAGGTCTGGCCAAGGCCGCGGCGCGGCGTGTTGGCAACGCGCTGAAAGCTAACCGCGTCCTGCCCGTTGGTGAGCATTGTCAGGTAGGCAACGGCGTCCTTCACTTCAGCCCGGTCGTAGAACTTTGTGCCGCCAACCACTTGGTAGGCGATCTCACGCCTTACAAGGGTGTCCTCAAGCACGCGCGACTGCGCGTTCATCCGGTAAAAGACTGCGATCTCGTCGCGCGAGAGGCCTTCGTCGACGAGCCTTTGGACCTCGCCGGCGACGTAGCGCGCTTCGGCGTGCTCGTCGTCAAGCGTGCGAACGGTGATTGAGTCGCCCTCGCCTAAATCGGTCCAGAGCGTCTTTGGCATCTGGCCGCGGTTGTTCGAGATGATCGCGTTAGCGGCGTCGAGCACGATCTGGGTGGACCGGTAGTTCTGCTCCAACTTGACGACGGTGGCGTCGGGGAAGTCGTCCTGAAAGTCGAGGATGTTGCGAATGTCGGCGCCACGGAAGCCATAGACCGATTGTGCATCGTCGCCGACGACAGCAATATTGCGATGCTCGGCGACGAGCAGCTGCAGCAGCCGGTACTGCGCGTGGTTGGTGTCCTGATACTCATCGACGAGCACGTGGCGGAAGCTTTGGCTGTAGCGCTCACGGACCTCCGGGAAGCGCTCAAGCAGCGCTACTGTGCGGCCGATCAGATCATCGAAGTCCATCGCGTTCATCCGCAGCAGTGACTGCTCGTACAGCTCGTAAACGTCGGCGACTGTCTGCTCGAAGTAATCGCCGACCATCTCGCGATAGATCTTCGGCGTGCGCAGCCGGTTTTTGGCGTCGGAGATCTGCCTCTGCATCGCCGGTGGCGGGAACCGTTTGACGTCCAGCCCGAGCTCATCGAGGCACTGTTTGATAAGCCGGCGACTGTCGGACTGGTCGTAGATCGTGTAGGTCCGCGTGTAGCCGAGTTTCTCTGCTTCAACGCGCAGAATCCGTGCGCAGGCTGAATGGAAGGTCATCACCCACATGCCCCGAGTGGAGTGGCCAAGTAGCAGTTCAACGCGGCCGCGCATCACCTCGGCCGCCTTGTTCGTGAATGTGATCGCAAGAATTTCGCCGGAGCTAGCACGACCTGTCTCGACCAGCCAGGCAAGGCGGTGGGTCAGCACACGGGTCTTGCCGGAACCCGCCCCTGCCAGTACCAGCAGCGGTCCGCCGTCATGCGTGACGGCGCTGCGTTGAGGCTCGTTTAGCCCTTCAAGTAGGCGCGCGGCGCGGTCGGTTGCTGGGGCATCGGACATCGCATCCGAGGATAGGCCTGTGGTCGGCGGCTTTGGCGGCGCAAGCGGGCGGTCAGCCGCCGGCGGGGTTCGGTCCGCGCACGGCGCGCAGTGGCCTGACCGGATTCGGCTCTGCGGCTTCGCCGGAGAGTTCTGCGACGCGGCCGTCAAGCGCCTCAATCCGGTCGGCGAGGCCGCGGATCGCGTCGGCCACGGGGTCAGGCAGATGTATCCAGTCGGCGTCCGGGCCGACCGGCTTCTCGCCATCGATCCGAACCACGTGGCCAGGGTTGCCAACGACGGTTGAGTGAGCAGGAACGTCGGTGATAACGACGCTATTTGCGCCGATCTTGGCGCAGTGACCAATCTCGATCGGCCCCAGCAGACGAGCGCCGGCGCCAACCGTCACCTCGTCGCCGATCGTCGGGTGGCGCTTGCCGGTCGAGAAGCCTGTGCCGCCCAGCGTCACTCCCTGATAGATAGTCACGTCGTCGCCGATCTCGGCAGTCTCGCCGATCACAACGCCGGATCCGTGATCGATCAACAGCCCTCTGCCGATCTTTGCCGCTGGGTGAATTTCGACGCCGGTGATTGCACGGCTGATGTAGGCAATTGAACGCGGTGCGATCGGCACTCCCGCTTCGAAGAGCCGGTGGGCGACTCGGTGTGAGATCACGGCATGGACGCCCGGCCATGAGGTAAGGATTTCGGTCGACGAGACGCCGCGCGCGGCAGGGTCGCGCTGATGCGCGGCGCCGATGTCGCGGCGCAGTTCGCCAGCGATGCGGGTCATCGTTGTCAGCCCAAACACGTTGTTAGCGTAGCGCTGGGCGCTGCTCAGGCGGGGCGAAATATGGCGCAGAGATGTAGCGCTCGCCCGAGTCCGGCAGCACGACGGCGATCCGCGCGTTCTTCGACTGTGGCCGCGATGCGACTTCGATCGCCGCGGCCAACGCGGCGCCGCAGGATGGCCCGGCCAGTAGGCCGAGCTTGGCTGCTGCGTTTCGCGCCGCGTCGATCGCGTCATCGTCGCTGACGGCTATCACCTCGTCGAGCAGCTCCCGGTTGAGCACCGCTGGCACAAAGCCGGCGCCGATCCCTTGAATACGGTGCACGCCGGCCGCTTCACCCGACAGGACGGCGGAGCTGGCAGGCTCGACTGCAATGACCAGCGCCTTCGGGTTGGCAGCCTTGATCGCCTCTCCGGCGCCAGTAATTGTGCCGCCGGTGCCGACGCCGGCGACAAAGATGTCGATTTTGTCGTCGAGCGCCGCCAGCAGTTCTGGCCCGGTGCCGGTGCGGTGCGCCTCTGGGTTGGCCGGATTGGAGAACTGATCGGGCAAGAATGTGCCGGGCCCTTTGGCCATCTGCTTTGCCGCCTCAACCGCCTCGTTCATGCCGCCGAGCGACTCGACGACCTCGACCCGAGCGCCGTACATCCGCAGCAATGCCTCACGTTCACGGCTCATCCCTTGCGGCAGAAAGACCTGCAGGTCATAGCCCTTGGCAGCGCAGACAAAGGCCAGCGCGATACCGGTGTTACCGGAGCTCGCTTCGACGATCGTCGTCTTTCCAGGTTCGATCAGTCCGTCGCGCTCAGCCGCCTCGATCATCGCCACGCCGATCCTGTCCTTGACCGAGCCGCCGGGGTTGAACGCTTCAATCTTGCCGAACAGTCGTGCGCCGGGCGCAGCGTCGTCGCCAAGCAGCGCCGTCAGTTCAACGACAGGCGTCTTGCCGACAAGCTCCGCTATGTTGATCGGGATTGGGCCCATTGGGACAGTCTAACTGCCTGCCGCCGCGCCGTTTGCAGCTCGAAGCGCCCGCCTTTCCAGACGCGACTGCGACTCAGCGCGGGCCGCGGCGGAGGTTGGGGAAGTTGACGCGCGCCGCACAACGCTCAATACCGTCGCCAGCGTTTGCTGGCGTTGAGACTTGCACTAACGCATTGCCACGGCCGTTGGAGCGCAGTGTCCCTGTCACCTGCACCCGGCCAGTGCGACCATTTGCCGATTTAATGAAGTTAAAGCGAAAACGGTTGGACCTCAGATTCACTGTCGGCCCGTTCGCAACCCAAAACGCGATCTCAGGGTTAGATCCTGCGTCGTTGCAGGCCATCACCACCTGCATGCTCCTAATCCGAACGCGCCCGTTAGTGACCGACAGCATCAATGTCTGCGGCGTCAGCGTCAGCGTTGCTCCGGTGTAGAACGCGGTTCCGCTCCAAGTCACGGCGCGGGCCGACGCGTTGCCTGCAAACAGGGCGCCGGTCAGGCAGACAGCCGCGAGCGCCAGGAGAAACTTTTGTGAGAGACGCATTGAAGAAGCATTGCTCATCATCGAAACCTTCTCTTTCGGCGGGCGGGACAGTGACCACGCAATTTACCAGCTGGCCAGCGCTAGTGAGCTAGTTCGATGCGAGCCTCCTCAGATGTAGTACATCGGGCCGCCGGCGGCCTCTTGTTCGCGCGCCAGGCAGTCGGCGATCGTCGTCGATGCAAGCACGCTGCGGGCCGCGGCGGTGGCGTCGCTAAAGACATCGCTGCCTTCGCCCTCCAGCCTGCCGTCGAGCAGCTCGACGACCTCAAGCACAGTGATCTCGTCGGCGGGCCGGGCCAGCGTGTAGCCGCCCTTGACGCCGCGCTGTGAACGCAGCACGCCGCCGCGGCGCAAGGTCGCGACCAGCTGCTCAAGGAACTGTGCTGGGATCTCACGGCGGCGGGCAATCTCGCCGACCGGCACCGACTCGTCCGGCGTCCGGGCCAGCTCGGTTAGCGCGGCAATGGCGTACGGCGACTTAGTCGTAATCGAGATCATCCCTCTACCCTGCCAGATCGATGGGCGAGAAGACAATCAGCAGCTACCTCGGGCGCTTTCTGCCACCGCTTGCCCTGATGACGGTGATCTACGTGCTTAGCGCCCAGCCCGGCCTGAACTCGGGTCTCGGCATGATTGATCTGATCGGCCGCAAGCTGATTCACGCGACTGAGTACGGCCTGCTCTTTGCACTCTGGTGGCGTGCCTTCAACTGGACTAACGCTGCGGCGGCCGCCGCGGTCGCAGTCCTCTGGGCGATTAGCGATGAGTTTCATCAGTTATCGGTCAGCGGCCGCAATGGCACGCCGGTCGACGTAGCGATCGACAGCAGCGGCGTGCTAATCGCTTGGCTGCTTATCCGATGGCGTCGCCAAGCCGCTTGAGCGACTCGTCACGGCCGAGCAGCTCAAGCGTCTCGAAGATGCCGGGTGAGACCGTCGTGCCGGCCAGCGCGACGCGAACCGGCTGGAAGACGGCGTTGGGCTTCACTGACTGGGCGTCGACGACGGCGCGCAACGCCTGCTCGATCGAACCAACGGTCCAGTCGGGAAGTGCCGTCAGCGCTTCTTGCGCCGCCAGCAGCGCCGGCCGGTTCAGCTGCCCGAGCCACTTTTCGCGCGCATTGGCATCATCGGCCGGCCCGTCCCAAATGAAGCCGCAGAGCGGCCAAAACTCGCCCAGTGTTTGAATCTTCTCGCCGGCGATCGCGACCGCCGGCCCCAGCCCGTCGCGGCCGACGAACTGCTCCACTTCGGTGGTCAGCTGATCGTGGCTTAGCTCGTGCAGGTAGCGCCCGTTGATCCAGCGAAGCTTTGCCTCATCGAACTGCGCCGGCGCCTGCGTGACTGTTGACAGATCAAAGCGCTTTATCAGCTCGTCGGTTGGGATAATCGTTTGATCGTCGGCGTCGCCCCAGCCGAGCAGCGCCAAGTAGTTGCGCACAGCCTCGGGCAGGTACCCCTTATCGCGCAGCTCTTGCACCGACTCGGCGCCATGGCGCTTTGAGAGCTTCTTGCCGTCGGGGCCATGCAGCAATGACAGGTGCGCGTAGCGCGGCGGCGTCTCCCCCATCGCCTTCAGTACCAGCACCTGCTTTTGCGTATTTGAGAGGTGGTCGACGCCGCGGATCACGTCGGTGATGCCGGCGTCAAGGTCATCAACGGCGACTGCAAGGTTGTAGAGCGGGCTGCCGTCAGCGCGGGCGATTACCGGGTCGTCGAGATGGACATTCTGAAAGGTCGTGGTGCCGCGGATCAGGTCATCGATCACAATCTCGCCGTCGTCCGGCACGCGCAACCGCACCGCGCCTTCCTGCTCGTCCTCGCCGCGGAAGCCGCGATCGTCGCCGTGCCGGTCCTTGAAAGCGCGCACGTCGTCGGCCGTTGCCGTCGTGCGATAGGCCTGTCCGGAGCTCAGTAGCTGTTCAACCACCTCACGGTGGCGCGGTTCGTGATCGGCCTGTGAAACTGGCCCTTCATCCCAGTCGAGTCCGAGCCACTTAAGGCCCTGCAGGATCTGGTCGGTGTTCTCCTGGGTCGAGCGTTCACGGTCGGTGTCCTCGATCCGCAGAACCAGTGTGCCGTCGTCGTGACGGGCCGCCAGCCAGTTGTAAAGCGCCGTGCGGGCGCCGCCGATGTGCAGCTGCCCGGTCGGGCTGGGTGCAAAGCGAACGCGCATAGCGATAGGAATCTAGGTCATGAACGCACGAATGACCTTTCCGCCGCGATGTTGATCGGCGCTCACGTTTCCCCCGCCGGCGGCCCGGCGAAGGCGGTTGCGCGCGGCGAAGAGCTTGGCGCGCGCTCGATCCAGATCTTCAATCAGAACCCGCGGGCATGGAAACCGACGATCTACAGCGACGAGCAGGTGGCGCAGTTCCGCGCGGCGATGGCAGCAAGCGAAGTTGACGCTCTGCTGATCCACGCCGTCTATCTGCTCAACGCCGCCAGCGAAGATCCTGAGATCCGCGCCAAGACACTGACCTCGTTGACGGCCTCGCTACGGGCCGGTGAGGCGCTCGGCGCGACGGCCGTCGTGCTGCACCCCGGCTCGGCGAAGGGCGGCGACGTTGGGCAGGCGATCGGGCGGGCCGGCGCAACGATCGCCGAGGCGCTGGCCGAAAGCGAAGGCTGCGCGCTGCATCTTGAAAACACGGCCGGCGCTGGCGGCACGCTGGGACGGTCGTTCGACGAGCTCGGGGCGCTGATCGACGCAGCCGGTGGCGACGAGCGGCTTGGGATCTGCCTCGATTCGTGCCACATGCTCGCCTCGGGGGTCGAGATTCGCACGGCTGACACGCTTGCCGCAGCGATCGATGCCTGCGTCGCTGCTACCGGCCCGCAACGGATCGGCTCACTGCACTGCAATGACTCAATGATGGAGCTCGGTTCCAACCGCGACCGTCACGCCGACCTTGGCGAAGGCGAAGTGGGACTCGACGGCTGCGCTGTTTTTCTCTCCGAACCGCGCTTTGCCGAGCTTCCCTGCGTTCTCGAAACGCCAGGCCCAGAGAAGAAGGGTCCAACAGCCGCGCAGGTCGCGGAGGCGGTTGCTTTGCGCGAGCGCGGCCTGGCGCAGCGAGGCTGAGCTCAGGCCGCCTGGCCGCTGGCGTTGATCGACGCCGGCCCAAGCACGTGCTCCAGCTCGGCCCGCAGGCTCGGCGTTGGCTCAACGCGGAAACGCTCACCAAAGCGCAGCGAGCGGCCGCCGCTACTGGTCGCAATATCGAGAACTACCTCATGCTCGCCGACATGGTTGCCAAGGATGTGCTTGAGCTCGTCGATCACGCTGGCCAGCAAGCCGCCGCTCGTCGCGTCAACCTTCAGATGGATTGGTTGCGGACCAAGCGCCTCCTTCGCCGCTAGCGCAGCGGCCTTCTCCAGCTCCGCCGGTGACGGGTCGAAGCGTTCAACCGATTGCGCGATCACGCAAGTCTTGCTGCGGTCCTTGTGATCAACGCGTCCGCGAACAAGGACGATCTCATCAACGCCGAGCGCACCCTCATACTCGGCCAGCGTCTTACCGAAGATCACCAGCTCGATATCGGCCTCAAGATCATTGAGCGTCGCGAACATCATCGGATCGCCCTTCTTCGTGCGGATCTTGCGCGCCGCAGTGATAATCCCGCCGACCGTCACCGAATCGCCGTCACGGCGATCGGTCAAGGCTGCCAGCGAACAGTCGGCGGCCTGCAGCAGCGCGCCGCGGATTTCGCGCAGCGGATGGGTCGAAAGGAAGCAGCCGATTGCCTCCTTCTCGGCCGCCAATAGTTCGCGCTGGTCAAACTCGTCGCTAGGAATTGGCGGACGGTTTGAGCCGCCGACCATCTTCTGCGGCCCGTCGGCCTCGTCAAAGATCGACGCCTGTCCGCTTCGGGCATCGGTCTGGGCTTGCTGGCCGACCGCCTGGGCCTGCTCGAGCACGCCGAGCATCCCCTTACGCGTTGCGCCGGTTGAGCCAAAGGCGCCGCAGCTGATCAGCGCCTCAAGCGCCCGCTTATTGACGAGACGGCCATCGACTCGTTCGCAGAAATCCCAGAGCGACTGAAAGCGCCCATCGCCCTCACGGCTCGCCTTGATCGCCTCAACCGCTTGATAGCCGACACCCTTAACGGCGTCGAGGCCGAAGCGGATCGCGCCGTTATCAACGACGAAGTTGTGATCAGAAACGTTGACGTCCGGCGGCAGGATCTCGATCTCCATCTCAGCGCATTGGTTGATCAAGACCGGAACCTTGTCCTTCGTATCCATCACTGAGCTGATTAAGGCCGCCATGAACTCCGGCGGGTAGTTGGCCTTCAGCCAGGCCGTGCGGTAGGCGATCAGCGCGTAGCAGGCGGCATGCGAGCGGTTGAACGAATAGTCGGCCGACTTCTCGTTCGTTGTCCACATCCAGTCGATTACGCGTGGGTCGGTCTGAGTTGCCTTGCATCCTTCGCGGAACTCAGGCTCCAGCTTGCCCATCGCGGCGCGGTCCTTCTTGCCGATCGCTTTGCGCAGGTCGTCGGCCTTGGCGCCGCTGAAGCCGGCGATCTGCGTGGCGATCTGCATTGCCTGCTCTTGGTAGAGGATCACTCCGTAGGTCTTGCTGAGGATTGCCGCGAGCCGAGGGTCACGAATCACGACCGATGAGGGCTCGCGCTTACCTTTCGCGTAGCTGCCAATCTGGTCCATTGCCCCCGGCCGATAGAGCGCCACGAGCGCAACAAGGTCATCGAACTCGGTCGGCTTGACGGTTCGCAGGGCGTCCTGCATCCCCTCCGACTCGAACTGGAAGACGCCGCCGGACTCGCCGCGCGTGAGCATCTCGTAAGTTGGCGCGTCATCGAGCGGCAGCGTGGCCATATGCGGCCGGTTGCCGGTTGAGCGCTCAATGATGTCGAGAGCGTCCTCGATCACGTCGAGGTTGCGCAGGCCAAGGAAGTCCATCTTCAGCAGGCCGAGCTGCTCGACCGGCTTCATCGAGAACTGCGTGACGACCTTGTATACGCGGTCGCCGTTCTCGTCGGTTGTGTTGGCATCTGCCAGCTGGACCGGCACGATCTCGGTCAACGGCCGGTCGGCGATGACGACGGCGGCGGCGTGGATTGAGGAGTTGCGAACGACGCCTTCAAGCCCTTGGGCAACGTCGATTATCTGGGCAGCGATTGGGTCGGCGTCGCAGGCCAATCGCAGCGGCTGGCCTTCCTTCATGCAGTCGGCAAAGCTTGGCGGGCGACCCTGGATCGGGTCGGGGATTAGCTTCGCTAGGCGGTCGCCGGCGCCGTAGTCGTGGCCGAGCACGCGGGCCGCGTCACGCGTTGCCTGACGCGGGAACATCTTGCCGAAAGTGACGATCTGAGCGACCGAGTCGCGGCCGTACTTCTCGGTGACGTACTGGATCACGCGCTCGCGGCCGCGAACTGAGAAGTCGATGTCAATGTCCGGCATCGAGACGCGTTCGGGGTTGAGGAAACGTTCGAAGAGCAGGTCGTACTTGAGTGGGTCGACGTCGGTTATCTCAAGCGTATAAGCAACGATCGAGCCGGCCGCCGAGCCTCGGCCGGGACCAACGACGATGCCGTTCTCACGCGCCCAGCGAACGAAATCCCAGACAATCAAGAAGTAAGCGTTGAAGCCCATCCGGTCGATTACGCCGAGCTCCAAATCCATCCGCTCGACCGCCTCAGCCGGCGGCGGCGCGCCGTAACGCTCGCGCAGCCCTTCGCCGACGAGCTTCGCCAGGTAGGCCTTCTCATCTTCGCCTTCGGGCAGGAAGCGCGGGATCAGCTGCTGGCCGAGCTCGATCTCAACATTGCAGCGTTCGGCGATCTCGACCGTCGATGCGATCGCCTCGGGCCACTGGGCAAAGGCCTCGGCCGTCTGCTCGTTGTTACGTAGGTAGAACTCGTTTGTGTCGAAGACCAGTCGTGGGTTGTCCAAGGTTGACTTGGTTTGCACACAGAGCAGCGCCGTGTGGTGGCGATGGTCTTCGTGGCGCAGGTAGTGAACGTCGCCGGTGCCAACGAGCGAGCCGCCCATCTCGCGCGCGATCCGCACGATCCCTTCGTTCGCTTTGTCCTGCGCGGCGATCCCGTTGTTCTGGATCTCGAAGTAGACGTTCTCAGCGCCGAGTGACTGGACAAGCAGATCAACGTGGGCGCGCGCCTCGTCGTCGCGACCTTCGGCAAGGCGGCCGGCGAAGCGCGATGAGAGGCAGCCGGTTAGCGCGATAAGGCCGTCGCCGTAGTTGGAGATCTGCTCCATGTCGACGGTTGGTTTGCCGCGCTCTAGGCCGCTGAGGAAGCCCTCGGAGCAAAGCTTGACGAGGTTGCGGTAACCCTCGTCAGTGGCGGCCAGCATTGTCAGGTGGTTGTGCTCGTTCTTGACGCCGGCCTTCGGCTTCTCCGCGTAGTAAATCTCGCAGCCAAGAATTGGCTTGATTCCGTGACGAATACAGGCTTGATAGTGCTCAACTGCACCGTTCATCACGCCGTGATCGGTCAACGCAAGGGCCGGCTGGCCGAAGCTTGCGGCCTGCTGCGCGAGTGCGTCGATCTTGCAAGCGCCGTCGAGCAGTGAATACTCGGAATGAACATGCAGGTGGACTGATTGAGGGGTCGACACGGAGCGCTGAGAATAGGGGCCGGCCCGGACGCGGCGCCAGCGCTACTGCGTCGTTAAGGCCGCTCTGAGCGGAGCTTGCGCAGTGCGCGAGCGGTGCGACCGACGAGGCCACCGCTGCGCGGCGCCGGTGTTGTCAGCGGCCGCGGCGTGGCAGCCGAGTCGGCGGCGGCCGCAGTGGCCGCTGGGCCGTTTCGATCTTCGCTCTGCGGCGCTTGGGCGCGCAGTCGCTCGGCCGCCAGCGCGAGGCCAGCGACCAGCTGTTCAGTCCCCGGCGTAACCGCCGACGGCGCCGCAGCGCCGCCCGCAGCCGACGCCGCAACGCCGCCGGCAGCGGCAGGCCGCGGTGCTTCGACGGGAAGCGCAGCATTGCCTGTCTGGCGAATGCGAGCGGAGACGACGGCGGCAGTTGCCGCGTCGCGAGCGGCGCGCTCAGCGAGCACCGTCTGCTCCGCTGCCTCGCGCGCGATCCGTTCGGCGCGGCAGGCGGCCTCAGCCGCTTCGCGGGCATAAATCTCCTGCTCAACGACTTCGCGCGCGGTCCTCACTGCGTTCGCCGCCTCGTTAAGCAGGTTTGCGATTCGTAGGTCGCGCAGCGACCGCTGTTCGAGCTCGGCCCGGGCCTGCTTCGACTGCTCGGCAAGCTGCTCAAGCTCGGCGACGCGCTGCTCGGCCCCAGCCAGTCGTTCACGCATCTCAGCTTCCGCGAGCTCAGCGCGGCGGGCGCGGCGGTCGGCGAGCACATCGGCATCGATGATCCGCTCCGGATCGTTCTCTAAAGGACTGGGCTGGTTCATCGGCGCGATCCTACCGCCTGCTCAGGCTAGCTGTCCTACCCACACACGTTGTGCACGCCTGAGGCGGCGCATCCGGTAAAACTTTGGGTAACCTGCGCCTCTGCACCGCATGAACCAACGTCAACAACCGGCAGTCACCGGGAAGGCTCCTCACATGCACACTTGGTCCCCTGCATCATCAGACCTCCACCCCCAGACGCGCGGGCAGCGTCTGCACGCGACCCGCCTGCGGTGGCTTCTCATCGCATGCGCCGCGCTGATCGGAGCACTTGGGCTGCTGGTCATGCCCGCGACTTCGCTGGCGGCGACGGGCGACACGTGGACCAGCCAAACCGCTGCGGCGAATAACGAATGGCGCTCGGTCACCTACGGCGGCGGCCTGTTCGTGGCGGTGGCCCAGAGCGGCGACGGTAACCGGGTGATGACGAGCCCCGATGGCATCAACTGGACCAGCCAAACCTCTGCGGCGAATAACGCCTGGAGCTCGGTCACCTACGGCAACGGTCTGTTCGTCGCGGTGGCCCAGAGCGGCGACGATGATCGAGTGATGACGAGCCCCGATGGCATCAACTGGACCAGCCGAACCGCTGCGGCGGATAACGGCTGGACCTCGGTCACCTACGGCAACGGCCTGTTCGTCGCGGTGGCCTGGAGCAGCACGGTGATGACGAGCCCCGATGGCATCAACTGGACCAGCCAAACCGCTGCGGCGGATAACCTGTGGAACTCGGTCACCTACGGCGGCGGCCTGTTCGTCGCGGTGGCCGCGAGCAACACGCTGATGACGAGCCCCAATGGCATCAACTGGACCAGCCAAACCGCTGCGGCGGATTACGCCTGGAGCTCGGTCACCTACGGCAACGGCCTGTTCGTCGCGGTGGCCTGGAGCAACACGGTGATGACGAGCCCCAATGGCATCAACTGGACCAGCCAAACCGCTGCGACGGATTACGCCTGGAGCTCGGTCACCTACGGCGGCGGCCTGTTCGTCGCGGTGGCCGCGACCGGCGACGATGATCGAGTGATGACGAGCCCCGATGGCATCAACTGGACCAGCCGAACCGCTGCGGCGGATAACGAATGGGTATCGGTCACCTACGGCGGCGGCCTGTTCGTCGCGGTGGCCCAGAGCGCCTTCCGCTTCCCCAACCTGGTGATGACGAGCGGAACGCTTATCCCACCGACCCCTGCGACGCCGGCAACACCGACCGCGGTCGCGGGTAACACTGAGGCGACAATCACCGTCGCCCCGGGGTCGGGTTCGGGCGGTACCGCGACCTCCTACACCGTCACCGCAGCGCCGGGCGGCGCCACCTGCACGGTCACCGTCCCCTCGGACGCATGCACAATCACTGGCCTGACGAACGGCACGAGCTACACCTTCACCGCTACAGCCACCAATGCCGGGGGCACCTCCGCTGCGTCCGGGGCATCGGACGCGATAACTCCCACCCTCCCTCTTGTCCCACCGACGCCTGCAACGCCGACCGCGGTCGCGGGTAACACTGAGGCGACAATCACTGTGGCCCCGGGATCGGGTTCGGGCGGTACCGCAACCTCCTACACCGTCACCG